>NZ_JBEOPE010000002.1:0-401079 GCF_040309845.1 Psychrobacter sp. S1-30-MNA-CIBAN-0213
TGAGTAAGTCATGGTCTTTATGATAACAATTAGGTTTAATAATTAGTTTATAACACTTTTAAATGGGTTTGGCTATAGTTATTTATTTTTCCCAGTCTTATCATCTTTTGGTAAATCTATAGATTGTTTAATAGAAGCAACAGTACTATTAACCCACGCAATATACGCTTTCTCTAGTAAATCTGGATTATAGACTTCTGGTGGTATACAGGTTTCAGTGATTGCAAAGGAACCATGAACCCATGAGTAAGGGTCTTTAAGATTAAAGAAACCGGTACCACTAACGGTCGTGGTTACCAAAAATCCATTATGTGAGCTCATTAGTTGGTCGCTTACTGTCTGATAATTGGCGCTAAACTCATCGATTTTCGCATTTAAGTTAGTTTTTACAATTTCAGGAAGATCTAGACCAACTACATAATCATTCGCTTTTTTCTGTGCCACTATGTAATCTTGTTTTCTATTAATAACCATATCTTTTGCTACTTTAGATATGGAGAAAGAGGATAGCGGACTTCTTGATGTTATAGTCAATTTTCCAGAATCTGGTATCCAACCATTACTTGAAAAATATTCTTGTTGACGTACATCGCTCCATGAGTGTTTGGCTCTACGCTTAGAATCATGGGCAAATGGACCAAAATCAATAGTCCGCTGTGTACCAACTTTACATAATGTCTGATCGTTATAAATATTAGGCGCCTGACTAGCATTCTTAGGTAAAGCCTCTTTAGGCAAAGCCAGTTTTGGTAAATCTAGATTTTCGTATTGTGTAAGATTGCGGTTGATGTTTTGCATAGTAACATTATCTACTATTTCAGTAGATAGAGAAGTATCGTCAGCATAAAGAACAGGAGAGAAAGTAAATATAGAAAGTATACCTAGTTGGGTAAATTTTTTGACAGGGTTTCTTGATTTCATGGTCCTAACTCCTTCTTATCAATGGTATTGCAAGAGAGGTGTAGTAACGCTATAAGAAAGCTAGTAGTCCTAAATATTTGATTGCAGTCTATATAAATAATAATATCATTTTTAATTTATCTAATTGTTTAATTTTAATATTTATTAAGAGCAAATGAAAAAACTATGCCTTAGCAGTATCGATTAATCAGACTGATGAACCTATTTTTTTAGTCAAAAGATTACCCTCAACAGACTTTGATTATGGAACTACTAATAAAAGACTTTTAGAGACTTGTTTTAGGTTAATAGGTAAACTATTGCTGAATTTATCGTCTAAGAAGGTACTTAGATTTCTGAATAGCTAACTTAAACGCATAGCGAGCTGTTCAGGTGACAAAATGATGCTATCCCTAGCCGTATTATTACTGATTGTTTTAGGTAGGTTATTGGTATAAATAGTTTGATTTACTGAGGTAGTAGCAGTGTACTTCGTTGTGTACATGCACTGAGCCTTTAGATCATTATTTTTACTACCATAAATGTTATTGTAGGAACAATAGGCAGTTTTTGGAAGTATCGATTAAAAACTTTATTTCAATTTGTAATTGAGTGATAAGTAAGTATTTTTAGTAAAACTAATAAGCATATAATTAGCTTAAACTATGTGACTAAATTCTATCTCTATGTTGTCTTGTGGTTAGATGAACTACCTTTAGTATAAGGAGATTGTCATGAGTTACCTATTAGCACAATTACTTAAAAAGCAGTCGTTATATTTAGCAGTTGTTCTTTCGACGCTGTTGGTTGGTTGCTCGACAATAACGGGTATATCTAAGGATTTTAATCAGACTTCAACTATGACCGCAGAAGCGGTGAATCCTCCACTAATATCACCATTAGCTTTACCTGTTTCTGCTGGCTATTTTACTGGAAAAATAGATCTATTTCCTGAAGGATGTCAGAACTCAGGTAAACGAATTTGTAAGCTTAACGAAGTATTAACTTACAAATCCTCTCGTGATGGTTCTGTATGGCAGTCAGCTAAATGGAAAGATGGAAGTGAAAGTACGATAAAATCAGGAACGACAGACGGTAATTCACACCCATTTTTTACAAAGTGGCTTTTGGGAGGACCTTTCGATCTATCCTATCTAAAGGCTTCTATTATACATGATCATTACTGCTTTCAAGAAAACAGAGGTAAGAGTAGGACATGGCAAGACACACACATAATGTACTATGATGCATTAATTGACCTTAAATTAAATAGAAAGAAAGCAGGTTGGATGTATAGCGCGGTTTATTACAAGGGTCCTAAATGGGAAATGGATGAAGTAATTAATACAGGGCACGCAGTGCTCGATGTAGGAGAGTGCAAAGACTCTAATGCACTCAATTGCACAAAAAGTACTGTTACGCAAAAGATTGGAGACTTTTCAACTATAACACGCACGATTGGGGATTACTCCACTACAATGCGTTCGCAAAATGCTAATTATGATATTGAAAAAATGAATAATAACTTAAAGGGAGTTAAAGGAGAAATTGATAAAAACCCAAATATGTCTTTGGTAGAAATCGAAATGAATGTTCGTGCTCTTGATCCAAATGATTACTACTTTAAACAAGAAAACTCTAAGGATATAGAGAGGCTTAAAAATATAGGTATATCTGCAAATTTACAGAGTCTTAGAAAGCCAGGAAATATTAGAAAATTAGATAATCTTAGAACTCTAGAGAATCTTAGAAAGCTAGAGTATCTTAGAAACCCGAATAATCTTAGAAATCTAGAGAATCTTAGAAATCTAGAGAATCTTAAAAATATAGGTATGCCTGCAAATTTAGATAATCTTAGAAGTTTGGATATACCTAGCAGAAAATAGTTATTATACGAATATTAATTAAAGAACGGAGGTGATTAGATATATATACTTCTGTTCTTTAGTTAAATTACCATTTTCAATAGTTGAGTTCCTTTCGTAAACATCTAGATTTTTTGTTACGAGATCAAAGATATACTCAATTTTAAGCATATATACAATTCCATTAATGACGTGGTGCCTTATGGTTGGATGCATCACCCGTAACATAAGGAGGTTGTTATGAGTTTCTTAACAGTAGGATTTTTTCAAAAAAATAGCCAATATGTAGCCGTTTTTCTACCGCTATTTTTAATTGGTTGTGCCACCGGTACTAGCATTAAGGAAAGTACAAATAATATACCAGAACAAGTATTAGTCTCAGCAGTAATGGTAGATGAAAGTTATTTAAAATATAACCCTAAAGAGTGGATAATCATGGATCCTCCATTAAGGTCACCAATGGTAACATTTCGTGATGAAGAGACTGGAGAAAGCGTTACCAAAGCGTGGGCTCAATTAGGAAATGAAAAAATATTAAAATTATTGAGTAATACAAGGTCTGAGATCAGTATAAATAAAGTTAATGCAAAAGGAGAGATATCTACTCCAATAGCAAATTCAAATATTGGAATAGGTGATTATAGGGTTATTATGGACTACACCCCTTATATTATAGAGGACGCTTTAACACCAGATAATATTAAGGTTGGGGATGCCAGAATAGGGCTTGGTTTAAGGCTAACTGCAAAAATCACTACGATGGAAGGCGGTATTAACGTAGGAAGCTTAATAGCTTTGGGTGCTGCAGCAAAAGCAAATAAATTACAGGGAACCTTACATGTCGATACAATCGGCATTAGGCTCAAGAATAATGCTGGGATGATATTGCTAAATACAACAATTGACGATACTAGTATCTTAAAAACCTTGGAGACTATGGCTGTTATACAATCAAAAATAGGTGACGAAGGTACGCATCTTGACCCACAGGTTATCTGGGTAAAACCCATTAGTAAAAACATACAACCTGAGCAGGTTGCTCAGCAAATGACCCAACCCGAGCTTACTGCTGAATAATGAACACTAGTAATTTTTAAGTATACTTTCTTTTGTTAATATTTTTTTCGAATTTAAATTTTTGAAATTTTCTTCATTCATAGATGCATTCCTACACTAACTATAAGTCAATTTATGAAAAAAAATTTACTAGAGTTTTATTTACAATATTTACTATATAATATATTAAGATAGAGAAAGTTTTTTAATGTTCCACTACTAATTTTCAACTTCTATGAAATTATAATATATCAAGGAGTTCTTATGAAAATAATCCAAATAGTCCTCTTTACAGGCTTATTATCAGTGCTTTCTGGGTGTACTACGCTTAATGCTTCTGGTGAGCGGTCTGGTTACCATTTAGATCCAAGTGGTGGCGGTGGCCCTCCCATTAGCGGATCAGCTGCAGGCTGTATCAATCCTAGTGGGACATGTAGCTGAAAAGAAAATAGCGCCTGTCGATTAGCTGCTATCCAGATGGTGCGAAGGGTGGTGGCTATGTAAGATAGAAGTTGAAAAAAAATTGTTCTAGTAATTTTATAAATCTGCAATTAGCGGAAAAGTCTCAAGTAGGAAATAAAAGGTTTGATTTTAATTAACGTTTGAGTGTATTGGTCAGAAATTTTTTATCTTCCTTCGTAGGTATTCAGTATATTGTGTAGGATTCACACTGCAAAAAAGTGAATTTTTGGATAGGCGAAGGCGGTTATTTATCTTACTGCGCAAATCTGTGAGTTAAGAAGTTCCCATCCTAAAACTGAGGTTAAACTCTACTAAAACATCTCTAAATACTCACACTAAGTATAACTCAATGGAACCAGTTTGATATACCTGCACATGTATTTATAGACTACTCAAAATAGACCTGTTCAATGGAACCACTTATATTAGACCATCTATTGTTATGTTAATTAAAGCTTACTTAGTAACTTTCAATAAAAAAGAAATTCGTAAGGCTCATTAAAAATGCTCTTATTTAACCTACAAAACCTTAAAATTTACAAAAAAAATAAACCGCCCTACTCTTACAGTTAAGGCGGTTTAATAATTTTAGACTGAGCGCTCTGCAATTTTAGTATTAACCCACTCTGCTATACTAGTAGCTATCTACACTAACATGACTCTCAAAAAAAGCCCTATAACTAGAACTTCTTCATGCTTGTTATTCGAGTTTGATGGCTCTTAAATAACTCAAATTTTCAGCTATAATTATAGTCTTTAAAAGGCTCTTTATTATCAATTGAACAAATAGACATCGATAACTGAACGCAATTCATACATCTTCTTGATTACTAGAATTTCCAGTATTACAAAAGTAATCCAAGAAGCTCATTCAGTAAACTAAATAAGAATTGTAGAGCTAGTGCATAGCCAATCATCCGCATTAAACTCTGAGTAACACCAAAGTATAAACCAATAAGTAATACCATTATTATAGACTGCGCTTAACTTATAGCTATAATAGCAGTAAAAACCTAACTTTAGTCCTAAGAAAATACGATATACGACAGTTTACGTCGTGTACACTTTCTGTTTTCAAATAATGGCTAATTTCAAATATGTAAGTGATAATTCCCAATACTAATTTTTACTTTTCTTGTCTGTTAAATAATCTGGCACACCTAAAGAGTAACCCTTCATCGTCATCCTATCAAAGCTATAGATATGTGCATGAGGTACTTCCTTACAGAGCCCTACTAGCGGTGGCTTTTGATCAGGTCTGCCATTAGCCAGTTCTATTAGTCCGGAGCAAATTGGACAGATTGCAGTGAACTCTTTAATCCTTGCTATGTTGAGCTTATCTTTGTTTCGGTACATCGCAATATCGGCATTATCGACATTTATTACTTAAAATCACAAAATGTTTATTATCAGCTATAAAGCTATTTGCTATGGACTTACTTGAATGAATTTGTTGATAATTACCTATGACTATTAATTTGAAGTTAATATCATACTTCATAAAATAACCCCCATAAGCCTTTTCAACTCAAGGGGGTCAATTCAGATTTTAGGGTTGGACAAGTATTTTAAGTTAAGGATACAAAACAGGACGATGATCACCTAATGGCTTCATGAGCTCGATTGCCATACCAACGTTAAGTATTCTAGCTTCATCAAAAGCTCGACCTATAATTTGCAAGCCTACTGGCATGCCTTCGGCTATTCCTGCAGGTACTGAGAGTGCAGGCAAACCTGTTAAATTACTTGGCCCAGTAAATCGAATACTGTTTTCAATATAACTGCCTGTATTACCGTTGATGTCTACTGTATCTACTCCGATAGTTGGTGGTATAAGCGGTATAGTAGGTGTGATAATAACATCGACTTCTGATAGAGCTTGTACAAACTCTATTTTAAGTTGACGTCTCGCTTGCTGCGCTTGCAGATAATCGACCCCAGAAAACAATTCACCTATTTCAAATAAAAGACGGATGTCAGCACCGAAGTCGTTTGGGCGAGTTTGCAGATTACGATGGTGAATAGTGGATGCTTCGGGCAAACCAGTAGCTAGTACAATCCACTGTGCATGACGTAACGTTGGAATTGATACTGGTTTAATGACGGCACCCATTTTCTCTAAATCTGCTATACGATCTCTGACAATTTTTTCTACACGAGAATCTACATCTTTAAAAAAGTAATCTTCATTGATCCCTATACGCAACCCTTTCACATTGCCATTCAGCCCGCTAAGATAGTTATGGACTGGTACATTTGCAGAAGTTGGATCGTTGATATCAAAACCAGAAATGGTCGAGAGCATCGCTGCGGCATCTGCAACTGACTTTGCGATTGGCCCTACGTGATCTAACGTCCATGCTAAAGGGTAAACGCCATATTTACTGACTCGGCCGTGAGTAGGTTTTAATCCAACAATACCGCAAGAGGCAGATGGAATGCGGATAGAGCCAGCTGTATCTGTACCTAAAGAGCTATAAGTACTGTGCGAAGCGACGGCTGCACCGGAACCACCACTTGAGCCACCAGGTATTTTTTCAGGATTCCATGGATTATGCACGGCTCCAAAATGTGGATTATTGTTATCAGCACCCCAAGCATATTCGTGCATGTTTAACTTACCAGTGAAAATCGCACCAGCTTCGCGTAGTTTTGCAGTTACCGTGGCATCATGTTCTGGGATGAAATCACCATGAATTTTAGAGGCCATGGTAGTCAGCTCTTTGCCAAAATATATATTGTCTTTTAAAGCAATGGGGACGCCGTGGAAAACCCCTTTGTAGTTGCCTGCAGTGATTTCCGTTTCGGCCTTACGTGCACTCTTTATTGCTGTATCAGCTGTAATAGAAATATAAGCATTGGTTTGGGGATTAATATGATCAATGTATTCTAAAAGGTTCTTGGTGACTTCTACAGGGGAGACTTTACGAGTCTTAATAAGATCTGCAAGTTCGGTGACGGTTTTTTCTAGTAATTCCTTATTCATGATGATCGCCTCCAGCAATGTTAATTAATGAAATATCAGCATCGTCAAGAGCAACGCCTTCTAAGTCACCTTTCAATTGCTCGTACTCATTCCATTTCTGTTCAATAATCACCAAATGCTCATCGCTAGGATGTACACCTTTAGTGGCTAAAGTATCTCGTATAGATATACTCATCTCATATTCCTTTATGTTGATGAAATAATATAAAACTTGATGACGAATGCAAATATATACTGTAGATCTCAACCGTCATTTTTTAAACTCGCTAAATCAATATACGATTCAACCTGATACCTGTCAATGACCATTCAAGCATATTAAAGGATCATTTCGAGACAAAAATAAACAATCTTGTCTTTAGAATAAAGTGAGAGCTGTGTTTGGCGCTAATGGCTCCAGTAGCCCCTACACCACTAGCTAAGTTTATTGATAAATACTAACAAGGATAGCTTTAACAAAATCCATTACAGCTATTGCTTTAATATTAGACACGCTTAGATAAACATTATATTTTTTAACTTAGGAACGATGTCTATCAGATGCGTGAATTACAACTATAACGTTATCAAGATACTCAAGCAGTAGCGAAATGAGAGCGGTTCATGAAACTGAAAATGAAGGCTGCCCTACATAGTACCTAGATGACAAAGCCATATACGAATGCCAATATACTAAGTTTGACAACATCTGTTTAGACAAGCTATAGTCTGTATGGACTATACTTTTTCTTAAGTATAGTTACTTTCTTTTTTGAAATAACACTTAATTATATCAACAGATTATGCTTTTCGATTCGCTTCGAAAAGCATAATACTTGGTGTTTAGTGAATGTTTTGCTGCTGCACATGGAGTTCAGCAATAGAGTCAAATATGTATAACCAAGGAGAGGGATTTCATGACTTATCAAAAAGTAGACAGTGAATTATCCGCAAGTCAACAAGTAACGAATTGGCTGCAGGATTTTGATCAAGCCTTACGTACAAAAAACATAGACAAAGCAGCTGAGTACTTTGAAACGGAAGGATATTGGCGTGATTTAGTTTCTTTTACTTGGAACATAAAAACGCTAGAAGGAAAAAATGAAATTAAAGAAATGCTTTCAAATACCTTAAAAACGACTGAACCGTATAACTGGCAGCTTGATGAAGAAGCGGTAGAAAACGAGGGGGTTATAGAAGCATGGATAACCTTTAATACTAAGGTGGCAAGAGGCTATGGACATTTACGTCTGCGTAACGGCAAAGCTTGGACATTATTAACCACTATGGTTGAGCTCAAAGACTTCCCTGAAAAGCGAAAAAATTTGCGCCCAAAAGGTGCTGAACATGGCGTTAACCCTAATCGTTTAACGTGGCAGGAAAAACGTGATCTTGAAGAGAAAAATCTTGGTTATAGCGAACAGCCTTACTGCTTAGTTATTGGTGGTGGGCAAGGTGGTATAGGTCTAGGCGCTCGTTTACGTCAACTCGAAGTTCCGACCATTATCATTGATAAGCAACCTAAACCAGGTGATACATGGCGTAACCGTTATAAGTCATTATGTTTGCATGATCCTGTCTGGTACGACCACATGCCGTATATTCCTTTTCCTGAGAACTGGCCAGTGTTTACCCCTAAAGACAAAGTTGGGGATTGGTTAGAGATGTACACCAAGCTTATGGAGTTAAACTACTGGGGGTCGACTGAGTGTATCAGCGCTGATTTTGATGAAGAATTACAGCAGTGGAATGTAGAGGTTGATAGAGCAGGTGAACGTTTAGTATTGCATCCTAAACATCTGGTTTTAGCTACTGGTATGTCGGGGTTGCCAAACATTCCTGAGATTTCTGGTGCGGAAGATTTTGTAGGAGAGCAACATCACTCTAGTCAACATCCAGGCGGTGAGGCTTATCGAGGGAAAAAATGTATTGTACTGGGTGCTAATAACTCGGCGCATGATATTTGTGCTGCCCTTTGGGAAAATGGCGCAGACGTCACTATGATACAACGCTCATCAACGCATATTATCAAATCAGATACCTTGATGGATGAGGTATTAGGTGGTTTGTATTCAGAAGAAGCGGTTGAAAAAGGTATTACCACTTATAAAGCAGATCTAACTTTCGGCTCTATTCCTTTTAAAATCATGCCGCAATTTCATGAGCCTGTTTACCGTAAAGTGGCAGAGTTGGATGCTGATTTTTATAAAAAGCTAACTAATGCAGGTTTTATGCTCGACTTTGGTGAAGATCATACCGGTCTCTTTATGAAATATTTACGTCGAGGCTCTGGTTATTATATTGATGTAGGTGCCTCTGAGCTTGTAGCGGAAGGTAAGATAAAGCTTAAGTCCAACGTAAGTATTGATCATATTAAACCTAATTCAGTGGTACTCACTGATGGTACGGAGTTAGAAGCTGACTTAATTGTATATGCTACTGGATATGGTTCCATGAATGGTTGGGCTGCGAAAATAATTTCACAAGAAGTAGCCGATACAGTCGGTAAGTGTTGGGGAATGGGCTCAGATACAGCTAAAGATCCAGGACCTTGGGAAGGTGAGCTGCGAAATATGTGGAAACCAACGCAGCAAGAGGCGTTATGGTTTCATGGCGGAAACCTGCATCAGTCTCGACATTATTCTCAGTACTTGTCGCTGCAACTTAAAGCTAGGATGGAAGGTTTAGAGACTCCTGTGTATGGTTTACAAGAAGTTCATCACTTAGAGTAAGTTGAACGTTACTATTGCAAGTAACTTATAAAAAATGGTAAGTGTGATGGCCGTACTGGTTTGATTCAGTATGGCCATTTTGTATTAGGTCAGCTATTTTTGAGTTTGGGATAGTTCAGGCGGTTTAATAAGTGATTCATTCGTTATAGACTAACTGTTGGTAGGCAATAAAATTGACCATCAAAAAAATCAGACAGCTTAGGTTGTTCGGTTTTTCATTCACAGATTTTTCTAAACATAGTCCAAGTTTATTGTGCCTCAACATATATCGCCTTCAAATGAAAAGAGTTAAACTCATCAGTACTACTTGAACTATAATAGATAGACGCATCACCATTAGATAATAACGCTTCAACAGCATCTGCTACGTAAGCAAAAGCTTCCATTGGTAAGCTTTGAACACTCTGCATCCCTACAAATAACCCTTTAGTATCATGAGCTTTTGCAAGTTGACTAACAAGCTTGTGTGTAGCTACTTTTATTAAATCTGATTCAGACTCACCTGTGGCACTTGCTTGAATGAATTGAAATAAATTGCCACACTCAAACAGACTTTTGATATCCACAACATCTATACCGATGATGGTACTTGCAGAGTTTACATCAAGCAGTTTAATAACATCCTTTACTTTATCTGGCTGACACTTAACAATGCCCTCTATGATGTCCAAGCTCTCAAACTCACTATCATCTATTTGTAGACCTACTAAAAAATCAGCCCCTACTTTCTCTTTTAGTGCCAATAATGCTTGTTCATCCCAACCATCGCTTATGATAAAACAACCAATGATAGATAGTGGAAAGTCATCCATATTTGGTTGGTATAAAGCGGCAGCGGGCGTTTTCTTCCAATGCAAGTCTTCATCCTGAGGTAAAGTATATTTGGAGGTATTGCCTGATTTTGGCCGATCAATACTGTTACTTTTCCTAATCATGTCGTCCTGAGTTATACAAAGTTGTTATAAGTTTTATTTACTCTAATGTTAACAAACACCTTTAATTAATTTTTTAAAATCCTTACTACTAGACCTTTCACAAAAAGTTAATGCACCTTTTTGAGTATTTAGTTTTTTTCATTATAAAGCTCTAACGCACTCATTAAACGCTCAAGAATAACCGCTTTCAATGCTATCGGCTCTACGACCACTGCCAACTGCGACATACTCACTAGCCAATCTTGCAGGCGTTGAGTATTAGCAACCGTAGCGAGCACCTCATTCCAAGCGTCATCGATAATGCTAATAGTTTGATCCTCTGACAAAGGACGCTCATAGAGATGCTGACAAGCATATTTTTGCACCTTCAAAACTAAATGGATTTGGGTACCATCATTTAGCTCAAGCTTGCCAAGTTTATGCAGGTTCTGTAATGTAAAAGCATTTCGCCCTACCCAATCAGGTATTGGCTCATTTATTACATTAGCTTCAGTAATACGATTGACCGCAAAATTACGATGCGTTTTTAACAGCACGTCATCATCGATATGATCATCAGCAGGGCTAAAGCCTGTGAGGTAGATCATATTGTTAATAAAGATAAGTCCTTTGGGATAAACCACTCTTTGAACAGCACTATCATCCCATTTATTTTGATAGCTTATTTGTAATTGGCAATTTTGTAGCAAAGCTTGATGAATACTAACAATCACCTCATTATCAAGTATAGGAGCCTGTACCACACTAGGTAAAGTAATGAGATGATCTTGCCATTGTCCTAGTGGACTTTGATGGAAATTATTCTTATCCTGTCGATGTAATTGAGTGAGCTTATCTGTGATACTTTGTTTAAAAGACACTGGTAAAAAGTTTGCGGTATATTTATCAAGCATCTCCCAAAAGAACACTGTTTGCTCGTTAATGATATCGATACTAAAGCTCGGCTCAATATAAAACCGTGCTGTCTGGCCGCTGATATTCTGCCCCCACGCTGGTACTCGAACCAAGGCCTCACTATAAAAAATATCGTTAAATATTTGACTGAGACTGATCAGATCGTTCTCTAAGTTTTTACGCTCATTTGTGTAATTATCAGATTTGTCACCGTAGTTTTTCATAAGCTCTGTCAGTGACATAGCATCTGCTTCACTGCGAGGAAGAGATTGATATAAAGCAAATAGACGTGCTGACTTTGTATAGCTGGCGATTGGATGTGCGGGCATATTGATTGCTCTATTAAGTGATAGTTTTATAATTTCATTATTAAAATAAATATTCAATCAAAGCGAACTAATATTGCTGTGCCATTATCATAAGCATTGCCATCTGAATCATAAACTTGGTTCTTAAGAGTGATTAACCAATTTTGTAAATCCGTTTCCGCACTGATAAGTTGCCATTTATGACTCGACACTAAATCATGAATACCATCCGTACAAACCAAGATACAGTCGCCACTATTAATATCAAACTTACGGGAGTTACTTTCTGGTGCTTCATTGCTTGTATAGCTGTCATCAGTCGTCAATGCAAAGCATTCAGTAATGCTATATAAGCTCCCCGCCATGCCCTCTAAGTTATAGTCTGCAAACTCCGCTTGGCGACCTTGCTCGTGTGCCTGCTGGTCAATAAGTTCATTTAACAAGTTATGATCCCGAGTCAGGCACTGCCATTGTGACGCGCCTTTAGGCAGCCGATAAACACGACTGTCACCTACATGGGTTATCGTCGCCTTTACTATTCCATCATTATCTAGCTCTCCGACCACCATTGCGAGGGTTGCTGCGGCGCCATGACGCTTAGATGAGTGCTTGGTTTGATGAATCAGATGATGAATACTGTCTGAACTGATACTCTTCTGATCATTCCATAACCGCCTGATCGCTTTTACCACTGCCTTTGAACAATGCTGCGAGCGATTGGAGCTTGCGACACCGTCAGATACTGCCAAGCAAAATGGCGCTGCAACCGGTGTCACTGCCATCACTCCTAAGTCCTCTTGATACCAGTGATCTAAAAAGAAAAAAGCATCTTGCTGTAGGTTATTACTGGCATTACCTAGGAAGGTAATTACACAGGCTTGTGCTATAAAGGAGTTAACTTTTGAAGGACAATTATTAGGAGAAGCAGTCATGATTATAAGCCTATATGTTTATCATAAAGACTAGTATAGCGAACAACCTATAATTTTATTTTCTAGGTCGGATAACATTACGGCTGTTGGTGGTCATCTTGTTCTTACCGCGTCAAACCCCTTGCAATCCATGTTGCTTCATTAGACGATCAACAGTACAACGAGCAACCTTTATGCCATCAGCTTTCATCTGCTGCCAGACTTTACGAGTGCCATAACGACATTTGCTATCCTGCCAGATGTGCTTAATCTCGCTGATATAGAAGCCACCATGATGGCTGCGCAGTGATCGCTTTTCAGGATGAATTTCTAAGCCTTTAGCAAGACGATAAGTCGATGGAGCAATCGGTAGAGCCCTACAGATAAGCTTGATTCCATAAAACTGTTTGTTGTCGTCGATGAAATTGATCATTACTTGGGTGGGCGAAAAAAGCGACCACCTTGCGTATGATCTAGTTAGCTTGCTTCAGCTCTCTATTCTCACGTTCAAGCTCCTTAATGCGCTGACCTTGACTTTGAGCTTATACAGCTTCAAAAATGGTTTGTTCTATGTGCTTTTTATACCATGATCGTAGATTTTCAGGCGTGCAGCCAATCTTTGAGGCTATGGCTCGGATGGCTGACCATGTGAAGGGATAATCGCTTGATGCTTCAATCAGCATGTGAACAGCGCGTTCTTTAATCTCAGTAGTGTAGGTTTGTCTTCTTATTGTCGTACTTTCTCAGAAAGTTAACTCTCCGACAGTCTCAGGGCGATTTTTAGTGATCAACAACTTATGTGAGAATGTTTTAAGGTTTAATTTCACAATATATCTATGGGTTTTCAATATTGAGGATAATTTTTGATATTAAAAATACCTCTTAGAGCTATACCTAACAAAGTTTTAAGAGGTTAATAAATTTTAAGATTTTGTTAGATAAGAAAATCAAACTTATAATTTATATGTAATGCGTATTACGCTCTAACTTAGAATGGCCCTAAATCCATACTTAACTTATAATTGTAACTGATTAATACAAAATATACATTTAGTCAAACTCAATATAGTGTAGGTTATTAGTATGTAATGAAAATTATTATCATTACTGATAAAGCTAGTGCTTCACGATTTCAGTCACCTGCGGAAAAGTATTCTAAGCTAGGTTTGGAATTTAATTATCCCCTAATTTGAAATCTGAAATCATTTGGTGATAACTAATATTTAATAGCGCTCACAATGTCTATCAAGCTTGGGAAACAATGTAATTGGATAAATGTAATTAAATATTGGTCACTCTCTAATTTATACATCATCTGGGATTCCACACTACCCATATTTGATGAACGTAAAAAGTTTTGGCAGTTGGCAAAACTTTGAAGGAGAAATGTATGTCAGGACAATATTTTAATTTACCTAAGAGTATTCCTTGGAGACAAATTGCCGTCAGCCCAGATATGATGGATGAAAAGTTCTGCAACAAACGATTTCCATTTCCTTGGCGATCTTCAATGGCCATATCAGTTTATGAACCTAAGCCTGAAGAGTTACCTGAAGAGTTATGTGGAGATCAAATCACTTATATTAAGGTTACTACTTCTATAACAGGCTATCAGCCAACCAAAGAAGAAATAGGTTTGTTAGACCATATTATCGGTCCAACTGGAGTTCAATTTCCTGATTTTCCGGAGGAAGGTTTTAGAGGTTTTATAGATCGAATAGCACAAGACTACTTCGCTTGTTATGGAGTTATGCTTAACGTTGCGGTCTTCCCAAGTTCTAACAAAGCTCTATTAGAGCGTAATAGAATAGATTTTTCTAAACTATGGGAACAAGGCGCACCAATCGACGCTCCCCTATTGAAAGTGGGAACCAAGCTAGAAGACCCATACGAAGAAAGCGGGGTAAGCTTTAACTCTGGTCAACCATCTAATGACCTCGTTAATCTTATGACTTTGGCTAACAACACAGATGCTGAACTTGACCTAAAAAAAGAGATGGTTATAGAAATTCCGGATACATCGGGAATAGCTGCTGTAGAAGCTAAAATTATTTATTTAGAAAGTGCAGTTGTAAAGATGGAAGCGTTTTCTGCAGATGGTTTGGTTGGTACGAAATCATCAGAGTTGGAACCTAGTCAAGTTCATAAACTAATCATTGAAGCAGAAGGTATTCAAAAAGTAATAATTACTACATCTGGAGGTAAATCCTCACTTCTCGAATTTGCCTATTTTGTATTAGGAAAAGAAGAAGCAACTGATTTAGAGAATTTCCCTCACATCATTGACTTTGAACCCAAGCGCCGTGATCTTTATCAAGCCGCAACTGAAGCTGGTGAAGTTCTTACAGGATCAAGATCCGCATTATCGACAAACAAAGCGCTCACTCATACTGAGAGCACTGAAAACAGTGTTAGCTTTGAGGCTGGAGTGAAGGCCGTTATACCAATTCCAGAATTTCCTATTGGTGTAAATGCATCTGTTTCAACTAAACAGACGAATAAAGAAACTGATCAAGACCAATGGAGTGTACAAACAGATGCCTCTCGTGAGAGACGCGAAACACAAGGAACTACTACACAATTAAGCCAAATGTACAACCTATTAACAGGTTACCATGCTGGTACAAATCGAGCTGTGTTCCTTAGTTTAGCACGCCCTCATGTACTCCAGCCTACAGATTATAGGACCTTTGTTCAAGGTCTTCGAGCAATTGAAGGAATGCAAGAATACTTCTTAATTGTTTCAAGGCCAAAAGGAGTTAAAGGCCTTTGCATAGAAGCCTCACTTGAAACGGGACATTATCCAGAAAACGCAGTAATTGTCGAACCTCCAGAGGAGTATTACGAAACTCATTTTGATTTTCACGTTCCTACTATGCGAGTGTCCGGCGGAAATGGATCAGACGCTTTAGGGAATGGCGCAGGTGATGGTAAATGTGAAGATCTTAGTTTTATAAGGCCTTTGCCAGAAGATTTTATTGTCGATCAAAGGCAAGAACGAAAAATAAAAGAAGGTGAGGATATTGATTCTGGATGGCAAGAAGGGCATCCAGGAGTTGCCTTAATTTCTGGTCATAGCGAAAATGTTACAGCTTTGAATTATAGTGTTATAGCGGGAACACTTGTAGTGTCTGCAAAACTTTGTAGTGGTAGAGGTAGTAGTTCTGTGGGTGGTGGAGCTGCTGGGGATCTAGCAATTTTTCAAGGTGCTATTTTCCGAGTATTTATGAGATCAGAGCTTCCAAAAACCAGTCACGCAGAGTCTCATGCAGATATAGGAAGCCTATTTATTACTAGTCGTAAACTTTGTACTTGTTTCAAATCAGGAAAATGTATAGAGATTATCCCACCACCTCTTACTCCTCCACCTGAACGGGAAGAAGACCCTGATATTATTGAATTCATAGTCGATGAGCCAAAAATCAGAATTAATAAAGCATTAATGACTAAAAGTGCAATTCGTCAAAATAGAGCACCACTTGCAAAAGAATTTCTCTCAAAAGTACAGTCCGCACTAACGAGAAGTCACAATAGTATAAGCCGCCATTCATCAGACGACAAAGTAGGGTTTTTAGAAAGTGACTATTTTAAAAATCAGATTAAAGACATTTTGCCGAAGGAATATTTAGAAACTCCTATATCTAAGATTAAGGGACTACCGGAAAAAGTAATAAAGACTTTAGGAGCTAGCCTAACAGTTGATCAGGCTTTATCCATCGACTTGGCGCGATTCTCTCGAAAAACAGGCCTAGGTGTAGAAGAAGCATCAAACGCGAGACGCTTACTTTTGGGTATATCTATACCAGATGATAAAAGCGGCAGGCCAAACAGCAAGGAGCAGTAGATTATGAATACATCTAACTGTTCTAAATTAGAAAATCTTAATGACCAAACTAATAATGAAGATGAAAATGAAGAATATCAAGCTCGCTATATCGATGCAATATTAGAGTGTTTTCCAGCCTTAGCAGAAGATCTTGCTGCGGCTCAGAAAGAAGGAAGAGATCCTGTTGATGTCGCGAACTTCATTGCAGGTGAGATGAGTCAGTCGAGCAATCCTGCATTGGAAATTGAAATATTAGAAAAGCTGATTCCAATCACAGAAAAAAAACAGCCTGTTCGCGCAGACCAACATAAAGATAACTTGGCCGATGTCGGTGCTGATCCAGTCATGATGTATAAAGGTCAGTTCATTCACAATGTAGATGACATACGTATCAATGGCGCGGGTATTGATTTTGTTTTTAGCCGCCGCTATAGAAATCAGACCATATTCAATGGGCCGCTTGGTTATAACTGGATACATAACTTTCACGTTTGGCTAAGGGAAGGCTCATCCTCTATTTTCCTATCTACAGGTGATTTTCGTGAAGAAACGTATATAACACATCCCCGTTTCGGCGAGACAATAAATAATGAGTTTGATTACTGGATGCCACCGGATGGAAGCCATGGCGTTTTCTTCGCAGAAAACGGCTCCTATGTACTTCGTCAGCCAAATGGTGCGCGGCAAGTATTTGAAGTTGATCCAAAACACAGTTTTTTACACCGATTGGCAAAAATAGAAGACCGTTTTGGAAATCATTTAACGCTCAGTTATGATCCCGCTACCGACCAGTTAAAAGATATTGAAATAAACCATCCGGGAAGATATGTTCAATTTGCTTACGATACGCAAAACCGTATTTGCTCTATCAGCGATTATACCAATCGACAATGGAATTATACTTATGACTCTATCGGCGACTTAATTGCAGTTACTTCACCTTCAACAGACCGCTACAAGTGCGGCCTAACAGTTTGCTATGAATATAGTTCTACATTCCAAACTGGAGATTTGCAACATAACTTAACTCGAATAATTGATGCAGCCGGCCAGATATATCTTGAAACAGAATACGGTAGTTCTCCTGAGCTACAGAATTACAACCGTGTCACTCGGCAACGTCAAGGCGGCGGTCAATATCAATTTACATATGAAATCATCGATCAATTTTTTGATGCTGATTATCCAGCAGAACAGCGACCAACGAATAAAACCACCCTGATTGAAAGAAATGGTCAGTCTTTATGTCACATATATAATAAGTTTGGAAACTTATTGCAGCGAGAACAATGTGTCATTGAGAATGGTCTACTGCGAAAACTAATCGAACAGTACCGTTATGATCGAGATGGCAATGTCGTTTCATCACTGAGTCCTGAAGGTGTTTTGACCCAGCATATGTTCGGACGGGATTATTTTACCCGTCATCATCCGTTGATGGAAAATGGAGATATTCCAACAGAGCAATTGACATGGAAAGAGCGGCAAGCTTTTAGTCGTATACTTACCACAACTCGCCGTGGCGGCTATGCAAATTTTAATAGCCTTACTTTAACGCAAGGTATATGGGGAAACTTCCCAGACATTCTTGATGGTCACTTCCCTGCAACTATAGATCGAAGCCAAGATATCGTTGTCAAAATGACTTATGAAGATGAATTTGGTCAGCTACTCACTATTTCTGACCCCCGATATACCGAAAGTGCTAACCCTGATGCAAACGAATTTCAATCGTATGATGATACGCTCACTAAGTATTCCTACACTGGCCTCACCAAACTTCTTTCAAAAGTTGAATACCCTCAGCCACACTTGCCCGATAATCAACCACAACCAATCGTTGTTGAACTATTTACCGATTATGATTCAAAAGGCCGATTACTACGCTCAGTAAATCCAGTCGGCGTTGTTACACAACGTAGTTTTTTTGAAGATCAAAACGAATTATCTTTTGGACATTTGCAGCAGATCGTTGTCGATGTCGGCGGCTTTGACATTACAGTGCGTAATGAGGTAGATGAGCTTGGTCGTACAACTGCTGTTCATGCGCCAAAATCAGTAGCTGCAGCTGACGGACGGTTTGTGACTCACACTTCATATAACGAGCTCGACCAAGTTATCGAAACAACATCCACAGCTCCATTTAATTTCAAAGCCCAAAAGTTTTATGATCGAACCGGTAAGCTAGAAAGGATAGATATAGATTTAAAAGATGAATTTGGGCAAGCAGAGCTAGGTGGGTCAAGCGTCGCTACCTTTTGCTATGATGAAGAGTTTAACTTAGTTAAGACCACAACAGGAGGTATTGATTTAGACACACACCTCGTCACAAAGTATGTTTATGACAGTGCTGGTCAACAAATCCTGACCATTTTACCTAAGAGTAATCAAATCCGTACTTGTTATAACGAACGACAATTACCAGCCTCTCAAACGACTGGAGCAGGATCGGAAGATGCAGCCACAACGCGGATAGAATATGACGGCGATGGACGAGTGCATCGTTCATTTGATGCTCTTGGTAACCCAACGACGTTCGAATTTGATGTATTTGGCCGTGCTATCGCCACAGTAGATGCTCTGGGTCACATCATACGAACTGACTACGACAAAGCCGGTAATGTTACCTGCGTACGATTCTTCGAAAAACAATTCAACGGTTACTTTTTATTGTCTCGTAGTGAGACCGAATACGATGAGCTCAATCGTGCCATTCGTAATGGCGTAGATCGCTTTGAAGAACCATTAGGCCCATTTTTATTAAGTCAGCTTGATACCATAATGTTAGATTCACCTAATCCAGCTGGTTTAGTCGAAACTAAAACAATATATGACGCTAATAGCAGAGTTGTAAAAACTGTTGATCCGCTTGGGCGTGAAGTACATTTTGCATATGATAACCTCGATCGCCCTACTCTTGTTACCGACTCACTAGGTAATCAAACTCTCACTCAATATGATGAACATAATAACGTCATTCGCACAGACCAGATTGGCAGTGTGCTTGCAGAAGACGGAACAGAAAATAGTAAACGATTTTTTGCAAGCAGTTCAACATTCGATGAACTTGATCGTGTGACAAGTCAAACAGACAGTCTAGGAAATACCACTCGCATATTTTACGATAGCCGTGACAATATGATACGACTGATTGATCCACTAGGAAATGAGACAAAATCAACTTTTGACGTTTATAATCGGCTCATTAAATCCACTAATTTTCTAACCGATACTGGTATAGGACCAGTCACACCAGCAGCAATACCAGTGATGACGAAACAAGAATATGATCTTAACAATAACTTGATATCAGTGACTGATGCCTTGGGTCGAAAAACCAGATATGAGTATGATGCGCTCGATCGCCGTCGGGCCATCATTTACCCGAATGACAGTAAGATGCTGACTGACTACGATAAAAATAGTAATGTCATTCGTACGCAGGACAATAATGGCTTACAGCGCTTTTTTACACTTGATGCGTTAAACCGTACGACACGCATAGATGTCAATACAATTAATTTATCTACTGATCTCGTAGTTGCTGGAGCAACTTTTGAACGCTATGAGTATGATGGTCTTGATCGCCTAATAATGGCCGAGAATGATTTTGCTATTTGTTCTTTCCGATATAATTCACTGAGCTGGCAATTGCAAGAGACTATTACATATACTGTAAATGAAGCCCCGCTTAAAACTCCCTTCACCATCACTCGAAAGTTCAATGATGTCGGTGCTCTTACAGATTTGACTTACCCTAGTGGGCGCAGTCTACACATAGATCGGGATGACTTAAACAGAAGGACAAACACACAAAACATCGCAAATGGAATTGATTATCCTGGCGACTCAGCATCGATTGATATTCGTCCAATTGCTCAAATGATTTACGCGGGTCTACAACCTGATCAATGTGTTTTTGCTAACGGGGCCAGCACAAGCTATCGACATGATGGTGGTGGGCGCTTGACTGAGATAGCTCACAGTGGCCCGAATGCAGCGCATTTAATAATCCAATACCTTTACGATGCCGCTAATAATGTACGTATACGAAATGATGTGCTGACAGCAGTTCCCCGTACGGAACGCTTTGCTTATGATTCACTTTATCGACTCGCGCATGAATTTAAGCCAGATACAACTGAGTCCTTTGACTTATCTAATTTTGGAATATCAAATACGGAACTAGCAAACCCGTTACCCAATCGCCAATCCGCTATCACGACCTTGATAGGTGCGTTAGAGCTGCCTCAAATACCGAAAACCTATGATTATGATCTAGTCGGTAATCGTGATATTGAAAGAACGTCTGATGGTAATAGTATCAATTATGATCCCGATCAATTGGATCAATACAGGTCTCGCGGTAACACAAACTACACCCATGATGACAATGGCAACCTTAAGGATGATCAACAGCAATTCTCTACTTACGATGCGCTCAACAGACTAGTGCAAGTATGTGCAGATAAAGAATGTATAAATGAAATTGCTGTCTTCTGGCACGATGCACTTGGGCGCCGTATTCTTGAGCAACTCGGTGGTCATGTTACCCAGTTAGTTTCTGATGGAGATGACGTTATTACTGAGTATCGAGATGGCGGCCTCTTTGCGCAATATGTTTATGATGATGGTATAGATAGCCCTCTGCATATTGCCGCTGAAGGTGTTGAGCATTGGTATCATGCAGATTTGGTAGGGTCGATTCGTCTGCTAACTGATGCTAACGGTGATTCATTTGGAGGATATCGCTATACGCCCTTTGGGGAGTTAGTTGAATTACCGGTTAATGATACTTATAACCCTTGGCGTTACACAGCTCGGCGATTGGATGATGAGCTTGAAACGTATGACTATAGGTCACGGCAGTATGACCCAAAGCTTGGTCGATTTGTGCAGCGAGATCCTAAAGGAATGCTTGATGGGACTAATTTATATAGTTATGCAATAAATGATCCTCTCAACTTTAAAGATCCTATGGGGACAAACTCTCGACCAGAGCGTGACACTTTTTATATAGATGACAAAAGTGGTCCACCTAGCAATTATTCATATAAAGTTCCTAGTTTTAACAATCCATATTCAAAGGCTTGCCCAAGTGGGTGTCACCCCATTGGTCCAGGTCCTCAGCGTAATGGTATCGAAGAAAGCCTAAGAGGTACTATTAATGGAATTTCTAAATTAAAGGGAAAGGCTGATGACCTTGTAATGGAAGGTGAATATGCATTAAGAGATGCAGTTGGATCTATTTTTGATACGGTCTTGTGGCCTATTGACTATGTTGAACTTAATACTTGCGGTCATCTTGGTTGTTCAGCGTACACAGGTGCTCCACCTGTAGCAATATCTGGTAGAGCCTTTATTGGGATGCGACAAGCTTCATCATGGCTCAAAAGTTTTAAGTCAATTAAAAACACCAAATCTACAACCACACTAGTTTCAAGTAGTTCGAAATTAAAAACAGTTTCCGAATTAGGACATGGTCGTTATATGATCAACGACTCACGCGGTGAAAGAATTATTCGAATAACAGATAATCTAGTGACTTATGAGTCTCCAGCTCCAGCCTCTGGGAATGGCGTTAAAGCTGATATGAAAATAATTGCAGAACTTACAGGAATTACTAAAGATGGGCGAAAAACTGGGAAAATTGGTTCTTGGTATACTGGTACTCATGGAACGCCCGAAGGAAATTTTCGTGGCACTCACCCTGGTGGTGATTTAGCTGAAGAGTTTTTTCGAAGAGAACGTAATATAGGTCCATTTAGAGGTTTTGGAGTTCATAATGTAGCAAAGTCCGGCCCAATACCAATGAAATCACTAGCCAATAATAGGGTATGCGTTTTAAATTGGTGTTTTAGTTCTGCAACTGCTAATGCGCATCACCTAAAGCCTTAAAACTAACGGTAATCAATGTGATCAGACTCGATTAGTTTATTCTAATAAGAACAATACTCTCTATCATCTCTTAATCAATAGGATTGCTGTGCCAAGATTACCTCTTAGCATAGACATTGAAGAGAATTCTTATCATGGCTAATGTCCATTGATGATCTCTAGGCTGTGTAAAAACACCTATTTTTAATAGTGAAATAGAAAGTTAGAGTGACAAACCAATTAATTCAACGGTAGATTTGGGGAGTTCTGACTGATATTTTTTTAAATATTGTGCCCAGGTATTATTTAGTCTCTTTATCTTTATATAATCACACTTAGAGTCAAAGCCTTCTGCATCATAAATCCGAGCAATCACGTCCAATAATATTTTTAACAGTTCTGATTTGTCAAAATACCTCATACTTATCACAATCGGCGAAGTTAACAGCCTATCCTCAAATGAGCTTCAGCATAGCTTACGACATATATTTTTTTTAGTTCTAATAGCATCTGCTCATTCCATGTTCCATAGCGATATACCTTATATCGATACTCTCGTATAAATATTCTTTCACAACTTGTCTGGCATAAATAGCATTTAAATAAGCAATTCATCTAAATGCTATTTACATTATGAGTACCGATCTATTCAATCTACTACTATTTGTAATTGCTTATAGGCGTATAACTGTATCGATTAGCATGAGTTCAATTCTCATCTCTTGTATACATTGGTTACTATTCAACTTCATCAATAAAACTCAACTATTTGAACATCGACCGTTGCCCAAGGCATTCCCTCAAAATCAGGGTCATCTTTATATTTATTACTATCAGTAGGCATAGGAATTGGTTCGCCATCTTCTATCATGCCACTTATATGAAGCACAATAGCTTGTTTAGCATTTTTCAAAATATTTTCATCCTCATCACTAGCTGAATAGCAGCCCGCTGTATCTGGGATAATGATGCCATACGCAGTATCGTCATCACCTTGTTGGATTGCTATGGGATATTTCATCCTCCACTCCTAATAATCTTAAGTGTATGTATTGAAAAATAAACAAGTCAGATAGTCAACCCAGCCCGCTTTAAAATAGTCATGACTACCAACAACACTTACTTCGTACCAACCACCTTTCTCTATAGCTCTGATTAAATCACGACTTTTTATAAAAGTCTCTAGCTTACGGCAATACTTTTCTAATACTTAAAATAAAATTACGGGCTATCCTAAATAATTTTACTTATCTAGGACAGTCCCTAATATTAAAAAGAATTGCGACATGAAAGCCGCAATTCTAGTTTTCTAAATATAGACATTATAAAATACAGATACCGCTAATCAAGCTGATTATTTACTAAAGTTTTCCAATATTCTATTCCAATTGAGAGAATATCGTCATTAAAATCATAGAGCGGATTGTGCAGTGCGGTACCGCCACACTCGCCCTCCCCATTACCAATTAAAATGTAGCAGCCATCAACTTCGCGTAGCATAAATGAGAAGTCCTCACTAATGGTGTAACGCTCGCAACTGCCATCTACATTCTCAGCGCCAACTACTTTCTGGGCAGCACTTACTGCGTGGGCGGTCTGCTCTGGCGTATTAACTGTGGATAAATAGCTATTGTTAAAATTATACTCATATTCTACGCCTGCCGACATACATTGCCCTGCCACCACGCGCTCAATAGCTTTTTCAATTTTGTGCATTGCTGAATCGGTAAAGCTACGTGTGTCTCCGGTAATCGTTACCTTTGAGGGGATAACATTCACCGTGCCATTAGTCTCAAAGTTAGTCACTGAAATCACGGCGGTTTCATCAATAGCACTCAAATTGCGCGAGACGATGGTTTGCAGCGCGGTCACCACTTGCGCGCCCACGACAATCGGGTCAGTACCCATATGCGGTAGTGCGGCATGACCACCAGTGGCATTGATGATAATTTTAAAGCTGCTTTCACTGGCCATCAGTGCGTTTGGTCGCGTGACAAACTTGCCTTTGGCGACACCGGGGATATTGTGCATGCCATAGATAGCATCCATGTGCCAACGGGTGAATAAACCATCAGCAATCATCGCTTTAGCCCCAGTACCACGCTCTTCATCTGGCTGAAAAATAAAATACACGGTGCCATCAAAGCTTTTATTTTCTGCCAACACATGAGCTGCACCAAGTAGCATGGCGGTGTGACCGTCATGACCACAAGCGTGCATAACGCCTTCATTTTTGGAGACATAATCAAAAGTATTTTGTTCATGAATTTGTAAAGCATCCATATCAGCGCGCAGACCAATGGAACGCGTGCTAGTACCATTTTTCAAAATACCTACTACACCAGTGCCACCGATACCACGATGTACTTCTAGCCCAAACGTCTCAAGCTTATTAGCAACGAATTCTGCAGTTTTAAACTCTTTAGTGCTTAGCTCAGGATATTGATGGATGTGACGGCGCCATTCAGCGACTTTTTTTGCTAGAGTCATAATTTTCTCCTAATAACTTTAAAAAGGGCAGCACTGTCATGCTGCCCTAGGTTTATTTGTTCTAATAGTTACTATTATGTGAAGATCTCTGTATCTACTTTTTTTCAAATGCGCTTATTTCTGCTTCTAGGTCTTCAAGTACTTTAGCAGATCTTTCACTTTCATTTTTCTTGAAATAATCACGAACAGGAAGCGCTGCAGCTTTGAATTTCGCAGTCTGTTCATTAGATAGCTGCATCACTTTGACATTCTCAGCCAGTACTTTCCCAGCGTCTTCATTAGCTTTTTTCTGAAGTTCGAAAGCATAGTCATGCATTTCATCAATAGTTTCACTTAGAATAATTTGCAGATCTTCAGGAAGTGAATTAAAGTATTTGTCATTAAGGAAAACACCTTCAAGATACATAATATGATTAGACATGATTAAATAATCTTGAACTTCGTACCATTTCATATCTACTAAAGCACCAAGCGGGTTTTCTACTCCTGAAACCATATTTAGCTGCAAGCCGCTATAAACATCAGTGTATGAGACAGGCGTAGGATTGGCGTTGTATGCTTCGTAGTTTTTGACAATTAGAGGCGTATCCATGGTTCTAAAAGCCATTCCATCAAAATCAGAAGGACTTTGTATGTTCTTCTTAGTAAGCCATTGACTGCCTCCAAGAGGCCATAAGTCCATTAGTTTGAGGTTTTTTTCAGCATAAATAGCTGGTAGGTCAGTATTTGCAACCTTGCTCTCTGCCAAAAAATCATAAGCCTCTTTCACATCCGTTGGGAGCAAATAATGAAGGGCAAAAACCTGACCTTCAGGTACGATTGTTGCGACGTTACCAGGGCTCATGATGGCCATCTGAGTTGCTCCGGTTAAAAGATGATCAACTAAATCAACACCGACTCCCAACTGACCAACCTGAAATACTTCAAATTTCATTCTACCATTACTTTTTTCCTCAACACGTTTTGCTAGTTCTTTAGCATAAAGATCAGGTACAGTATCGGCGTATTCTTCATGAGTGACTTTAACCGTATAAACTTTATCTGGATCGTTTGTGGAGGCACTTTCATTAGAGCCACAACCAAACAACAATGGTAGCGACAAAGCAAGGGCGAGATATGACTTTATATTCTTCATTGCATTATATCCTTTAATTGCAAAAAAATTATTGAGCGAAGCTTCCTAAATACAACGATATACTAGGGAATGCCGAAACGAGCACACAGGCTATCAGTAGCATAGCGATATAAGGACCCTGGTTTTTTATTACTTTTAAGTAAGGTTGATCAAAGATAGCGCTACAGGTAAAAATGCTTGTACCAAAAGGCGGAGTCCCTGAGCCAATGGCTACCTGCAATGTTACTATGATGCCGAGATGAATAAGGTCTATACCAGCTGCAGAAGCAATTGGTACAAATATTGGAGTGAGAATTAGAATAACAACGATTGCTTCTACGAACATACATCCTATAAAAAAGAATATATTAACAACGAGTAGTATGGTAAGGATTGAAGGATCATTTCCTAAAAGTCCTTCAGCTATTAACTGAGGCACTCTAGCGTAAGAGATAATCCAAGAAAAAGCAGCGCCTACTGCAACAAGAATGAAAACCACAGTGGTAATAACGCCTGTTGATAGAGCTATATTATAAATTTCTTGAATTTTAATGCTTTTATAGAAGCCTACTTCTACAATGATTGCATAGAGTACAGCGGCGGCAGCGGCTTCAGTAGGACTAAATATTCCTGTATAAATACCTCCCATAATAATTAAGGGAAATCCGAAAGCGAGAAGACATTTTTTAGTTGCAACCCACCTTTGTTTATTCGATGCTTTTTTTAGACTTGGGATTTTTTTAACCTTTGCATAAAAAGCACTATAAATAGAAAACATAATTATAATTAGAATTGCAGGGCCTATGCCTGCAATAAATAGGTCACCAATAGAAGCACCACTAGCAACTCCGTAAACAATCATGCCTAAACTAGGAGGAATTAGGTATGCCAAATTACTAGCATTTATGATCAACGCCATAACTTCGCTGTCATCATAACCATTTTCAAGAAGTCTATTACGAACAGGACGTCCGACAGCCACCACCGTTGCCTGTGTTGATCCTGAAATAGATCCGAAAAGTGCACACGTAATAGCTGTCGTCGTTGCCATTCCACCAGGGAGGTGCCCTACATAACTTTCGACAAAATCAAGAAGCCGTTTTGAGGTCTGTCCCGTACACATAATGTCTGCGGCAAGCATAAACATTGGAATGGCTAACAGCACAGGGCTTTGTACACCAAGAACCATTTGTTGAACTGAAGTGAAAGTTTCAACATCAGGCATAAAAAAAATCATATAAAAGAGTGTTGAAAATAACATTGTCATCATCATGGGAAAACCCATAAGAAGCAGTACAATCATAACTACCAAGAGGCTAATTAACATCCTTAGGGCCTCCGCTCGTTTCTTCATCCACAGTATACAAATCGGGTTCCATCCCATCACCTCCATCTATTTTTTCTGTTCCAATATATAGTTCAGGCTCTTTTATATTTACAATAACGTTTAAAAAATATTGAATAGCACCTAAACCAAAACCGATAGGAACGACGAGCTGTATGATCCATGCTGGCAACTCAAGAGCTGAAGTTACTCTTCCTAACATTCTAGTATGCTGAATATATTCATATGCGATGTAACAGACGTATAAATAAGTGATGCAAGTTGCAATCGATATGATAATGATTAATACTTTTTGTGCTTTAAAGGGTACAGCGTCAAAAATTGCTGACATTCTAATATGTCGTCCCTTTCTAGCTGCGTAACCGATACCACTAAAGGTAACAAGAATGAGAAGCGTAGCGCCAATCTCATCTGCTGCAGGAATGCTATTAGAAAATACTTTCCTAGCTATGACGTTTGCAATCAAAGTAACTGCCATCAGTATGATACTGATGCCAAGAATCCATTCTGTTATCATCGAAACAAAATCATCGATTTTATTGAAGATACCCATTTAAACTCCTTTTAAATTTAAGATATCTATTGATAGTTAATATAAAATTAATACTCGGTTTACACTTAAAACTTAAAACAGCAACAAACGATCTTAATCATATAATTTGTAGCCTTATTCAGTGTCTATATATGTTCATAATTAGCTTGAGATTACTTCGGAATATCTAAGCTAATTATGATTTAACTATTTAGTAAACTTCCGTAGCCTGGGCAAATGGCTTTCTTTCCTGTGAGATGCATTGCGTGCCAGAACATTGCTGAGGTACTACACACAACTGGCATATCAAACATATCTTCAATTTCTTGAATGTGATCTAATACTCTTAGATTAGTACAAGACATAAACACCAAGTCAGCACCTGAGTCTGGCAACAACTGGTTTAGCGCCTCGAACATTGACTCTTTAGATACCAAAGTAATATCGGTATCTTTCTCTATGCCTAATGACCCTAATACAGAGACTTCGAACCCTGCCTGCGTTAGTTGTTGGTAAAGCGGAAAGTTTACCTCTGTTGTATAGGGTGAAAACACTGCTATTTTATTAGCACCAAGATGCTTAAATGCAGATTGGGCCGCTGTCCATGGGTTTGTTACTGGAATATTGCCTCGATTTTCGGTTAATAGTTTTGCAACTCTTTCTTCACCAATGATGATGGATGCTGAAGTGCAGCCGAATGCCATGACATCCATCGGTAGTCCCATTGCAATTAGCTTAGATGCATCACTAATCCCCGTTGCAATTTGATTAAGTGCTTTTGCGTTCATTTCACTGCTATAAAAAACTCGAGTACTAAATACTGCCGCTTGTGAACCAACCAATTTTGCCCAATCCATTTCCAATGAATGGTCTGTACTCAACTGTACAAGCCCTATATGAACTCTGTTCATTCTTTCTGCAGGAACGTAAGATAGAGGTGTTTCAAAATTTTTAAATTCGTCTATTGTTCTCATTTTACTAAACTCTTAATTAGAAATAAGTTTGCCATTAGAACACCTCTATTTTATTTAAAAACTTGGCATCTAATATTTCAAAACTTGTAAGGGCTTATTTAATAGTCAGATTTTGGTTAATCAGTTTCTATATCTTTTGTTATTTTTACTGCAACACTTTTAGAGGTAAGTGTAGATTCTTCTGCAAATTCAGCACGTAGCATTTTAAAGGTACTGGCAACACACAAGAAAAGTACGAACATCAACGGCAATGCAAATATCAAGCTAATACTTTGTAATAAATCAATACCTGTACTACTCATCATTAGCGTAAGTGCCATAGCTGATTGAGCGATTACCCAGATAATTTTCATCTTATTGCTGGGATTATCTGAACCTTCTTCACTCATGCTGGCTAGGGTGAAAGTAGAACTGTTAAGTGAGGTAATAAAGCAAGTAAATAGCGCGATAACCACACCTAGCGAGATAACCTTACCTAATGGAAAGTCTTCTAATACAATAAAGGTTGCCGCTTTTGAGGACGCTGCCGCTGCTTCTAATACCGCAGGCTCCGACTGAATACCTATAGTCCCAAAGAAGGCAACCCATAAGAAGATGCCAAGACAAGGTAGAATCATTGAACCCAAAACAAACTCGCGTATAGTACGTCCTTTAGAGACCCGCGCAATGAATGGACCTACAAAGGGTGCCCAAGCAATAGCCCAAGCGTAATAATAGATTGGCCAACCCCGAATCCAAGGTGCCTCTTCCTCTGCTGCGAATGTTGGTAGCATCAACGCATCTTTAAAAAAGTCATTGATATAGTTACCGATAGAATCAAAATAGACATTGATCATAGTCGTCGTTGGCCCGACAAATCCTACTAGTAGAATAAGAGCAATTAGCAGGTAGGCATTATAATCTGAGAGCAATTTAATGCCTTTTTCAAGACCGGTCGTGGTACATACAATAGTAATTAAAGCAATTACACCAACGAGTAAAAAGACGACCCAAGGCGCGTCAGGTGTACCAAAAAGGTAAGAAAAACTAACTCCTAAGGATAGTCCACTTTGACCAAGGGAAGTTGAAATACCAGCGATAGCACCAAAGACACAGATTATATTAACTATTTTTCCAAGCGAACCACTGGCTTTATCACGTCCCCAAGGAATGAGAATATTACTTATTAGACCGCTCTCTTTTTTGCGGTACATCAGATAACCGACAGCCAAACCAACCACTGAAAAAGCCGACCAAGCTTGAATACCTTGGTGAATAAAACTCTGCTTCATTGCAAATTCCGCGGCTTCTGCAGTTTGCGGAAGGATACCAGTGGTAGATAGCGGTTCCATATAATGATATACAGGCTCTGCCACACCCCAATAGAGCATGACCGTACCCATACCTGCTGAAAACAGCATACCTATCCAAGAAAACGTGCTAAATTCAGGTTTGGCATCATCAGCACCAAGTTTAATATCACCATACTTACTAAAAGCAAGATAAAACATCGACATGACAAAAAGAAATGAGCCTGCCATATATATCCAACCGAAAGTATCGGTCAGATAAGTCATAGTACCAATGCCTACTGTGTACAATTTATCTGGAAATAATATCCCTGCTGCTACTACTAAAACAATAAAGCTCATGGTGCTAAAAAATATTAATCGACCTTGTTTAGGTTCCGCAGTTTTTGTTGATATATCTGACATAACAGCTACTCCTGCGGATTATTTAATAATGATAAGCTCAGGCTCAGCGCGCACACTTAACCACTCTGCACCGTCTTCTGTAATCACGATATTCTCTTCGTGCACCATAGATTTTCCCGGCGCATACACCATGCCAGGCTCAAGTGTCATTATCATGCCCGCTTTGAGGACAGAATTATCAGTTGCGGTAATGGATGGCCGTTCTGTCAGCTCAATACCTAGGCCGTGACCCAGACGGCCAACATCATTCCCTAATGCGCCATTAGCCTCTAATACACCCCACATTGCATTATATATATCCGTAGTGGTTGCACCGGGACGTGCAGCTTCAAAGCCTTTGGTTGTGGCTTCATATGTAGCACGATAAGCCGCTTTAGTTTGCTCGCTTGCATGCCCAAAAGCCCAGTTACGATCAAAGTCAGAGAAGTAACCATCACGAGCTGCGCCAGTATCAATAATTAATACATCACCATCTTCAATGGCTCGATCTGTCGGGCCCATAATGATACTGTCATAGCCATCATACCCAGAACCTGCAATGATATATGGACATTCATCTGCACCTTCTTGCAACATATCGATACGTAGCTGTTTACAGATTTCACGCTCCGTCATACCGACACGAGCATAACTGGGCAGTTTATTAAAACCGAAATTGGTAATTCGACAGACTTCACGCGTTTTTTCAATCTCAGCCTGAGATTTAATTTGGCGCAGCTCATGTACCGCTAAAGAGATGTCAACAAACTCTTTATTTACTTTTTCAGTAAGCTGTAGGTAGTTGTTAATCGGCATACGTAAGTGCGATTCGATACCTAGCGTCGCCCCCACACGACCATAGCGATTCGGTAGCATATTTAGGGTATCAGCAACGAGGCTAATGCCATCGTCTTCTGGTCGTGGCGATGGCCAAGTGATGATGTCATCAACCCAAGTCTCCGCCATACCACTGGCACCGATTTCAGGTACAACTGCGATTGGCTTGCCTTCTACGGGTATAACTATAAACCAAGGTCGCGTTGGACTCTTCCAAAACTGGGTATGAAACCCTGTGAAATAACGTACGTTTGGTTCAGTGGTAAAAAACATCGCGTCCAATTTCATATTGTGCATAACTTTCTGTGCACGGGCAGTTCTTTCTTCAAATTCAGACTGCTCAAAACCACGTTGTAGATAGTTAATCATGGTGACATCTTCCTTGTTATCACAGTAGGGTACATGACCAAAAGCCACATAAGTGAACTATAGGCCTTACGGTTTTCGTTATTTAGATAAAAATTACCTGAATAAAATATTGCTTCTTAATAGTTAAATATAGTATCCGTTATAAGAGTGTAAAATAATTGATATATTGTTACTTTATGTAAATAAGTAGTCACAGACCTTTTGTATCAACGATTTATCTATACATAAAAATTACTTTAACTTATTAAAAGTAGCTAATTATTATTACATTTAGTGAACTTTACAGTTGCGTTGATTCAAAACTTATGGTCTTATAGTGACGCAAAGTTAATTTCTAGCTTGCGTTTTTATTTTATGAAGACCAATATAAGCAACATACTTGGTTAACAATAGTGATTCAAAAGTGAAAAAAACAATATTTAAGGCACTAAACGCAGAATTTACCGATGAAGATGCAAAGTTCTTAGAAACTTACTTTCGACTTGCTGACACAATCGCTGACTTAATAGGTCCTCATTGCGAAATAGTGATTCATTCATTTGCAAGCTTTGAGAAATCAGTCGTTAAAATAGTCAATGGTCACCATACTGGTCGTACTGTCTATTCACCTATTACAGATGTAGGGTTAAAGATGCTCAGCCAGTTCAAGAAAACAGGCGAAGTAGCACCAAAAAGTTATTTTACTACCAGTAAAGATGGCGCTTTGCTCAAATCAACTACTTGTGTATTAGCGGGTCAAGATGGTAAACCAATTGGATTGTTCTGCATAAATATGAATTTATCCTGCCCTTTTCCAGAAATTATTCAAACGTTAATGCCGGATATGGCAGGTTTACATGCTGGCGTTAATGAAAACTTTAGTTCATCTGCAACAGATATAATTGAACAAGCACTTAATAACGCAATTTTGGAAATTGACAATGACTCATCGGTTAACCAGAAAGGTAGAAACAAAGCTATAACTAAAGTTTTACTTGAAAATGAAATATTTGAATTTAAAGAAGCAACAGCAATGGTTTCTGAGCATTTAGGAATCACTCGCCATGCAATCTATAAATATATCCGAGAATTTAAATCCTAATAACCAACAAAAGGAATTGGTAATGAAAAAAACAATCCATACAGATGCAGCACCAGCAGCAATTGGACCATACTCTCAAGGTATGGCATTTAAAGAGCTAGTCTTTACCTCAGGACAATTACCACTAGATCCTAAAACAATGGAGTTTGTGGAAGGTGGAATCATAGAGCAAGCACGCCAGTCTCTAGCCAATTTAAAAGCGATACTTGAAGCAAGTGGTGCCTCTTTAGACTCAGTACTGAAAACAACATGTCTGCTTTCTGATATGGAAAACTTCTCTGCGTTTAATGATGTTTATACTGAAGTATTCGGTACTAATGCCGCGCCGAGTCGTACCTGTTTTGAAGCAGCACGTTTGCCAAAAAATGCACTGGTAGAAATAGAAGCAATTGCTTTTATTCGATAATCTATAAGTCGATATTGCTACCGCAGTATCATTTCTCCTCTTTATCTCTAAGAGAACATTATGCTGAAAATATCTGAAAACCATTTTTATACAGGTCAAAACTCGTCCCTTTTTAATGCAGAATCAGCTAAAAAAATACGTAAATTTCACTGTCAGATTGATGGTTATAAACCGACGCCTCTAGTCTCATTACCAATGTTGGCGAAAAAACTTGGTGTAAAATCAATCCTAGTTAAGGATGAATCTCATCGTTTTGGACTCAACGCATTCAAAGTTCTAGGTGGCTCCTATGCTTTAGGAAGTTTGTTAGCTGAATATATTGACATTGATATTACAGAAATTGATTTAAAAACAGTATCTTCTAAATTAGACAAGCCTCTAGTATTTGCGACAGCAACAGCTGGTAATCATGGCACTGGAGTAGCGTGGGCTGCTCGTGAAATGGGACAAAGAGCTGTTGTCTATATGCCGAAGGGATCATCACCAGTAAGTGTCGAGCGTATTCGAGGATTAGGTGCAGAATGTATCGTAACCGATATAAATTATGATGATACAGTCCGCCTAGCAAATAAAACAGCCGAAGAAAATGGCTGGATTTTAGTGCAGGATACCGCTTGGAAAGGCTATGAGAAAATACCGACCTGGATCGCCCAAGGCTACATGACCATGGCAGATGAAGCTATTGAACAAGCATCTGAAATGTCTGAAGGAATGCCAACTCATGTAATACTACAAGCAGGTGTTGGTTCGATGGCTGGTGGTGTACTGGGCTATCTTGCAGACAAGCTTGGTGCAGACAACTTTGAAACCATTATTGCAGAACCTGCAGCAGCTGACTGTATTTATCGCTCCGGTACCAGTGCGCAAGGTGAAATCGTTAATGTAACGGGTGAACTAAACAGTATCATGGCAGGGCTTGCTTGCGGTGAACCAAATCCAGTCACTTGGCAGATTTTAAAAGATTGCAGTAATTACTTTGCTTCTGTTGATGACAACGTAACTGCCACTGGTATGCGAGTACTGGGTAATCCTTTACAAGATGATCCTCGAGTTATTAGTGGAGAATCTGGCGCAATTACACTTGGTGTGCTTTACAAGCTTTGTAGCGACCCCTCAAATCATGATCTACTTGAAAAGTTAGGTTTGGATCAAGACTCCGTAGTCTTAGTATTTAGCTCTGAAGGAGATACTAATCCAAATAGATATAGAGATATTGTTTGGGATGCTAAGTATTAGATTTTATTAGTGCTCATTCCTACTTAAAACGAATTTAGATTTTTAAGTCTAAGCAAGTTTTGCCTCAAGTATTCGTTTACTTGAGGTTTTTTTGTGTCTGATAGGTTTTACATAAAGTATAGATTTACATATACTTTATGTTTTGATTTTTCTTTATATACTTTACGATATCCAATATTTATTAATGAAATCGTGCTCACTATTTAGAAAACTACTAATCAATAGCTCACTTAATAACATACTTATAACCTTTAAGTTTCTTCAAACCTTTTTATTGAACTTGCCCTGCCCCATTAATTGGACACAATATATGGATGTTATGAAGTGCGACACAGACTTTAAGTTAGCGGTAATAGGCCGCTACTATCAGCAAGGTTGTGAAGAGGTAGCAACCGTTTGTTACTATTAAAAGACATATCGAAATGGGTGAACCAGTATCAATCGAGTAGTATGCTTATAAGCCATATTTTCAATCTCTCACACACTAACCTAACGTTTCTGTTTCTTAACTAGTTAAATCATTAACTATCAACAAAAGATGCATCACATAGCTGATCAAAGCAGAAGAAAGACTTCCTTTATTATTCTGTTTAAGTTGACTAATCACAGTTAGCACATAGTCATTATAACTATCTAAGCTTGTAACCTCACCTTCAAAACTAGGCATGTCCTTTTCAAACTCTTGAATTTTTTTAGCTTAGCCGTATCATTTGCAACCGATCGATTAACCTTTTTGACAACCCTCTCTCGGATGCATCGAAAACTGTCAATCAATTTTTGGATATTTTTGGTGGTAAGGCGATTTAGAAAGAAATAGAGCACATAATATAGAAAACCCAGTTTGAGACGATTTCCCAATGCTATGCTTACTTAGACGATGTTATATGTGAGTACTGCAATTATCCTTGTCTGATTGAAGTACCTGTATATGTGAGCATAATTTTTGGCAGACAGATAAGTATTAATCATAAAAAAGCCAGACAGCTTAGTTGTCTGGCTTTTCTTGTACATCATCTATTAAAAACAGTCCAAAGCCTCTATGCCACTACAGACTCTAACGCTTACGTCCTGTAAAGCACCTTAACCACATGCCAGCCAAATTTGGTTTTCACTAAATGTGGGGTAAATAGTTCGCCGTTGAAGCAGACTTTATCAAATGCTGGTACCATGTCGCCTTGTTTAAACTCACCTAAGCTGCCGCCTTTTTTACCTGATGGGCAGGTTGAGTGTTTCTTAGCCAGCACATCAAACTGGGCGCCTTTTTTAAGCTTGGCAATAATGTCGTCAGCCAGTTCTTTGTGTTTTACTAAAATATGTAATGCGCTAGCTGTACGAGCCATAATGTAAACCCTTCATAAAATATCGATTATCGGAGCATTATATCACTACTTACCTTGGTTGCTAAACTCACTTGTACGCTCTACTTCATAAAAAGTCATTATCTACACAGGCGCTACTCTTTGGATGAGAATCGATATCTTTTGAGTATCGCTGCCACTACACCATAGGCTTTATAATGCTGATGTGATTCATTACTTCAAAGTGAAACGTCCCGATATTGTCGGAGACTCAATATGCTGAGAGAATACGACAACCTCCATTCGCTGTATTTTGTCAGTTAGATAATGTCTGCATGGCTATATCTAGCTGCTTTGCAGTCGCTGAAACATTACCTTTGTTATCTGCTATCTATTCGATGATTTCAGCTTTGAAAGCTGCACTGTAGCGTTGCTTTTTCTTGGTCATGATAAATTCCTCATAGAGTCGTTAGTTTACCAATTTTAGTTGTACGGTTTCTTCAGCATAGCTCAATCCTCTTTCAGATGTATCAGAGACTGTCAGTCGATTTTTAGATGGTGTAGTTGGTAAAAAGTAGTGTAAACCGCCCCATTATGATCGTATTCTCTTAGAAGCTTGAGTCTCCCACAATCCCGGGGCGGTTCATATATTTTGATAGCTTATATAGTGAATATCAGCTTAAAGATTTGCTTATGAACTACTATAACTATTATCATATAAATGCTGGATTTTGAAAACAAAAAGACAATAACCTAAATCGGAGTAAATAATGATTACCCATGTACCTGATGTGACTTTCAAAACTCGTGTTCGTGATGAATCTATCGAAGGAGACAACCCATTCAAATGGCATGACCTAACCACAGATGAGTTATTTGCCAATAAAAAAGTGGTTGTGTTCTCATTACCAGGTGCCTTTACGCCAACATGTTCGACCAGCCATCTACCTCGCTATGAAGAGCTTTACAATGAGTTTAAGGCGTTAGGCGTAGATGAAATCGTTTGCATTTCTGTCAATGATGCGTTCGTCATGTACCAATGGGGCCTAAAGCAAAACCGTGAAAACGTTTTTTTGCTTCCCGATGGTAATGGTGAGTTCACCCGTAAAATGGGTATGCTTGTTGATAAGAGTAATCTTGGCTTTGGTATGCGCTCATGGCGTTATTCGATGTATGTCGACAATAAAGTCATCAAAAAAGTGTTTAAGGAACCTGATTTTGGCGACAACTGCCCAATAGACCCATTTGAAGTATCAGATGCAGACACTATGTTAGAGTACTTGAAAAGTAATGCTTAACCACATTGACGCTTGACTGTTGTTATTAAGTGTTATCAGGCATCGATAGATGCTCTAATACTATCAAACTGCCGAACTGCGTAGCCCTTAAATGTAGCCCTTAAATATAAGGGCTACATAGTTTTTTTATGGTTTTTAAAAGAATGGCCTCTCAAACTCTTGATCAGCCCTTAGAAGAGTAAGTTGTAAGTATAGATAAACTGTAAATATAGAAGAGAATCATCTGATATTATTACATCTGTAATAGGCGGCCAACCAGTATATAGGTTACCATTGCTTTTAAGACACCATACATAACCACAAACACGCATTAACGCTGAGGCAAAATTTATGGCAAAATTAGAATCAAACATCGAATTAGAAGCCGCTGCATTTCGTCGCTTATTAGCTCACTTAGACGAGCGCAAAGATGTACAAAACATCGATCTTATGAACCTTGCAGACTTTTGTCGTAACTGTTTATCCAAATGGTATAAAGCGGCTGGTGAAGAGCGTGGTATCGAAATCGACTATGAAGATGCGCGCGAACTTGTTTATGGTATGCCTTATTCTGAGTGGAAAGAGAAGTATCAACAAAAAGCCACACCGGAGCAATTAGCACGCTTTAATGAAATTGAAACTGCCAAGAACGAGACTAATAAAGAATAACAAGAGTTGCCCGCACTCCATGAGCTATGCTTAGATCAAACCATAAAAGGCACTACTAAAAGACTGAGATAGAAAGTAAACGTTGCCGCTAACTTAGCGGCTTTCTAAAGACTTGAGCATACTATTAAAAACTATCATGCCTTGTTTCTGCATTTTGCGATCAAACAAACCTCCGATCAGTGGCACAACCAGTCGGCCTTCAGACACCCAAGTCACGTGTGTGGTTCCATCCCCTAAATCTTTTAAATCAATAATGCCCTTGTAGTGTTCCATTTTTATAGGCTTGGCTTTTTCGATTTGATATTGCATATGAATAGGACGCTCAAACGCAGTAATTCGCTCCCATACTTTAAAGGCTCCGGTTTGTACCGTTCGTAAAGCGCCAGTGCCATTGCGCTCTTCATCACCTTCAGTCAACAACTCAGCAACACCTACAGATTTAAATAACGCATAACTGGCATGGTCACTTAGTGCTTCAAATACCTCGTCAATCGGTTTTTTGACAATACGTTCTACTTTTATTTTAAACATAATATTATCTCGTCAAGGTTAAAGTTCTCTAGCTTATTGCCATTTCAAAAATGAACGAAGCAATCACACTCTAAAAACCTACGACCGTGAAGACCGCTTAGACCCTCGACCTTTTGCAGGGCGCCTGCCATTTGCTGCAGGTTTGCCATTGCCCCCAGCCTTCTTACCATAACCAGAAGGACGCCCACCTTTAGAACCCGCTGGTTTTCCAGCACCGTCTTTAGGGTGTTTACTATTCCCCTTTGCTGCGCCCCTTGGTTTTGAAGACGCCTTTGACTTTGAAGAGGTATCAATGCGAGGTTTTTTTCGTGGCGCATTACGAGATTTCTTGGCCGGAGCACTAGCATTGGCAGAAGAATCTTCTATAGATTTAAGTAGTACAGACAACTCTTTTGGGGTTAAATCTCGCCAATCTCCAACTGGAAGACCCTTAAGATTCACATTCATAATCCGCGTACGCTCAAGCTTCACGACTTCATAGCCAAAATGCTCACACATGCGACGAATTTGACGATTCAAACCTTGTACTAGCGTGATGTTAAACACGGTGGGCGCGACCTTAGTCACTGGGCATTTTTTGGTCATCTTGCCAAGCATTGGCACGCCACCGGCTAAACCTTCAATAAAACTATCCGTTATCGGCTTATTCACCGTCACCAAATATTCTTTTTCATGGTTATTGCCAGCACGTAATACCTTATTAACCAGATCGCCATTACTGGTCAAAAAGATTAAACCCTGAGAATCTTTATCCAAACGGCCAATCGGGAAAATACGTACGCTATGTCTGACAAAATCAACAATGTTATTTTTCTCGGAGCTTTCCGTGGTGCTTACAATGCCGACTGGCTTATTTAATACAATAAAAACAAAGTCATCAGCTTCTTTCGGCTCAATGAGCTGCCCGTTTACTTTTACTGTATCTCCAGCAACCACTTGCTCACCCACCGAAGCACGCTTGCCATTGACGTACACATTGCCTTGTTCAATAAAGCGGTCAGCGTCTCTTCGAGAGCAAATACCGCTTTCGCTGATGTATTTATTTAAACGAGTCGAGGAAGCGTTAAACATAAAGCACCGTTTTTACCTAATAAAAAGCCTTCTTTGCTAAGAAAAAAGCCTAAATTGAATGGATCGTCAACAACGAAATAGCTCACATTATATAGGAAAGTCAGTGCCCATTTCAGGAGAGATGGGCAAAAACCTAGAAATGTATCCAGAATCGTATAAATCGAGATGGCGTTGAAAGAGCTTCTTCATGATGTTAAAAGATCAAAAAGCTTATACGAATTAAAAGACGTAGGACGGACAAACGAAGCTACTCTCTAATCGAAAAACGGCAGTGAAAGCAGATCTTTCATTTTAAACCGCCCCAATATTTTCGTATTAACTCAGAATGTTTCGTCTTCGACAATCTTGGGACGGTTCACTATCAAAACCACCCATCTTCCAAAAGATGCTCTGTATTACTCAGTTTAAACTCAGTATGTAGATCGTAAAACGTTCCTGGATCTTCAACATTACCGAGCAACTCTCGCTTACTGAGCGCCACAAACATCGCCAGCGAATAAGCCGCACAATGGATAGACTTTTTTGGATTAAACTCAATATCGGTAAAGGCTTGATATTGCATAACCTCCTCATGTAGCTGAGAGTTTTGCTTTAGTGCATTGATATAAAGCCAATCATAAAACGCGGTTAGTGGCTCAATACCCCACTCCACACCAAAATCATTGTAGCTAATAAGCTGACCTGAGTCGTGTAAGCGCTCGTCTTTTTTGGCTTGTCTTGGCGGCGCCGTTAGCAAGTCAGTATAGGGACCACCCTGTTCAAAAACCTTACTGGCCTGAAAGATGTTTTCGACACTATACTGCCCGCCATTATGCTCATCAGTGAGCTGTAAGCTGAGTGGACTCAGCAAAAAGCTTAACTTATTGCCAGACTTACTAGATAGCTCTAAGACGTGACTGAAACCATATTTTTTGCGAATGACTTGATGCAGGTCATTGATGGATTTTTTCTTTTGGCGACTGGCAAACCCCACATGCCGCTCAAACCTAACCATGTCCGTTTTTACCAGATTGTCACTGTTGACTCTAGGCATAAATACGGGTTTTTGCTCTACAGCGTTTTTACTTTGTTCCATAATTTATAGTCTTTATTTCATAGCGATGGGCATTATATCAATAGTTTTGTATAAATGTTCTTTGATAGCGGATCTTACATAAATAGCGTTTAAATAAGCAGTGATTTAAATACATTATAATCTGACTAAGGCTTGGAATAGTACACTCAATGCGATACTAAATCATAATAAGGACTACTAAGGTTTAAGCGCTAATTGCTAAGCTGAAAAAACCACTTCCTCATCTTCTTCTTGCCAAGGTTGAAACTTGGTCATCGCTTGCAAAAAGAGTGGATGCTCCAGCCAGTGTTGTAGCCAACGCTGCAAATTTGGGTAAGACAGACTGTAAAAAACATCGCGATCTACATGGGCGAATTGACGGACAAAAGGCATGATGCCAATATCGGCAATGGTTACCTTATCTCCAAGTAAGTAATGTTTATTACTCAACAACTCTTCTAAAACCTGTAAAAACTCTTCACCCTGTAGCCGATACTCTTTTTGGGTCATCTCCAAATGACGGTCAGCATATTTATAGCGATCCAGCCAATGCTTAAAGTCATTATCATTTTTATCGATCAGCGCATTGGCCTGAGATAAAATCTCAGCATCAAGCAACCCTTGCGGATCTTTCTGCTCAAGCGCCCACTCCATTATCTCTCTACTTTCTTCAATCACTTTACCATCAGTAAGCTGTAGAACAGGTACAGTACCTTTTGGGCTAATCGCTACCATCTGTGATGGCTTGTTCTTTAGTACTATCTCCCGCAGCTCTACTTGCTGCTCAGCAAACAAGATGCCAAGCCTAGCACGTATGGCGTATGGGCAGCGGCGAAAAGAGTACAAAAGAGGTAATGAAGCAGTCATAGATGTTTTTCTCAGTTGAATCGAGATGAGTGACGTCAGAAATGAAGGCTATTATCTTACTATTTACCATATTCTATGCTAAATCATAGAGACAACACCTTTACTGCTCATGATAACAACGCGAACACTTGCCTTCAATGATGATTATATTACCCCCATGTTAGAACTCCTTTGCTCTATCCAAACTCTAACAGGTTAAGCTCTAGTAAATTGCAATCGAAGACCCGAAGCCAAGCTAGTAGTAAGCCATTAATCATAATATATTAGAAAGCAGTTGGTAAAAAAAAGCCCCACTATAATAGTGAGGCTATGCTATGTTGATATGTTTAAAAATTCGCTGTTTACGACTAAAAAAACTTTAAGTACTTCTTCTTAAGCACCGCTGGCTTTTGCCAGTTTACGCTCCACTTTATCAATCTCCGCACTCTTCTGCTCAACAATCAACTTATAATCCTTAGTAGCATCACGAGACATCCAATGTACACTATTAAACCTAAAACCAACGTCTGACGGTAAGCTATATTTGGGTGAATAATTAGGTAAATGCGCCAACTGATATTTAATCTGGGCGATATCTTCTACGAATGGCTCATAAGGTATATCAAGTATTAAGAAAAGCTTTACTAGAAACTCCTCAGCCGTAAAGCATTTATCAATATAACTACCATCAAGCCCAAGATGTTTATTCGACAATACATGACGCAGGCGCTCACAGGCGGGTATGGTATGCTTTAGAGGGTAACCCATAATTTTTACAATATCTTGCGCACGCAGTTCAAGCGTGTCTATTTGAGTAATAGCATATTGTGCTAAAGGATGACGCGGATGATAACGGCGAGTATATTTGGATTGATTAGTAGAGTGGCTCATGATATTGAACACCTTAGATTCCTATAACTCCGACAAAAAAGTATAAAATCAGGCACAAATGAGGATGTCGGAGTACAGGCTCATGCGCTTTACCAGGATTGTTTTATATCGTGCTGGAAGTTGCAAGGTTTGTACGTCGCCAATAATTGCAATTATGATAATTGGCAGTAGCGATTGGCAATACAAAACTGTTAAACCCACGATAGTTTGTTGAATGATGATAGCATATCAGATGAGAGTAAATAAATACTAATATGTGTGCTTCTTTTTTAGAATTATTGTTAGTCCGTAACATATAGCCGATTCGCTTTAAAACCGATACAGTGCTGCTGGGATATGTTTTGCGCAGCCTCTGGCTGCAACGACATAGCAAGCAAGTAAAATTTATACCAGTAGCACGACATTATTGATGTATCAATTTTATTTCGAACTGACCATCTAACGCTAAACCACTTATTAACAATCATTATCAAAAAAGCCCTTTCACTAATGCCCTTGACTTGGTATCTTGCCTCGCCACTCTTATATCGTTAAAGACTTTTATTACCAAATATGTTTGACCCTACTATTGGCTAACCCTCCTTTTATATTAATACCTTTTTTGTATTGGATCTTATGAAACACAACCTTAAGGCGAGCTCAAATGCTCGCCGGACTCAGTATTTTCAAGTGTTTTTGATGGGCGTCAGTGCCTTTATCATGAATACCACAGAATTTGTCCCTGTCGCCTTATTAAGCGACATTGCTCAAGACTTTTCTATTACTACAGCTGAGACTGGATGGATGTTAACGCTCTACGCTTGGATCGTCGCTGCTATGTCATTGCCACTGATGCTGCTGACCAGTCGCTTTGAGCGTAAAAGCTTACTCTTAGGCTTGTTTGCGGTATTTATTGCCAGTCATGTATTGTCAGTATTTGCGTGGAGCTTTGATGTGCTGCTCATTAGCCGAGTTGGGATTGCACTATCACATGCGATATTTTGGTCCATCACGGCGGCGATTGCCATACGTGTGGCGCCTGAAGGCAAAAAAGCACTGGCACTTAGCGTACTTGCGACGGGTACCTCATTAGCGATGGTGCTAGGTGTGCCTTTGGGTCGCTTGGTCGGTCAATGGTTTGGCTGGCGCGCGACATTTGGCGGTATTGGCGGTATTGCCTTTATCGTATTTGTGCTGCAAATGAGACTGTTGCCAACATTGCCGAGCATGTTTGAAGGCTCATTTAGAAAAATTCCAGAACTGCTGAAAAACCCGTTATTGGTCTGCCTGTATTTACTCATCCTACTGGTCTTTACAGCGCACTATACTGCTTACTCTTATATCGAACCTTTCATGCGTCAGGTCGGTTCAGTCAGTGAAAACTCGGCTACTTTTGTCCTGCTCTTATTCGGTGTCGCGGGGATTGCAGGTAGTGTGATATTCAGTCGTTGGGGTGATAGATTTAATACTAGGCTAATGCTGATATCGACGATACTGATGCTACTGTCTATGCTCACTTTGTCGCTTGTAGTAACGTCGATATGGGCGCTCAGTATGAATGCGTTACTCTGGGGAGCTGCACTTATGCTGCTTATTATCTCCATGCAGGCTAAAGTCATCATGGTCGATGTTAATGCGCAAGACATGCTGATGTCGATGTTCTCAGGTATTATCAATTTAGGGATTGGTACAGGTGCGCTATTTGGAGGTTATGCAGTGACGCATCTCTCGCTATCAAGCGTGGGCTATGTTGGGGCAGCTATCGCTGTTATGGCATTACTACTGATGCTGTTTATGATAAAACGCTTTCCTGAGTTAAGTAGAAGACTCGGTTAGATAAAAGGCTAAAGTTGTAGCTAAAAAGACGATGTTAAAAAGTAACAGTCAAAATGCCAGCCATTTAAATGAGCTGGCATTTTCTTTAATAGAGCTACTTGTAAAATCATTTCAGTAATCTAGTCAAATACCAATTGAACGAACGTTCAGGTAAAGTTATACTCGTTTCTATTGGATAGAAATATAATCGATTGCCATATCAAAAAAGCTGATTGGAATAGCCTAACTGACATAAGTAACTAAGCAAGGAGCGAAAGCTATTTATGTCAATATCATGCAACAGTCGATGAAAGACCTATAAGAATTAAGCACAAAAGGATGAGTGTAAAATGGATAAAACTTGCAACAGGGAAGTATTCTTCTTCGGCCTAAATACAATTATGACGGGCATCACGAACTTTCAAATGCTTCGACTTGTCGGAGCTTCGTGATGCATGATGAAATCATTCAACAAGAAGACCAAGGTAGCACTCCTCCTCTCAGACTAGGCGGGTTAAATTATGCTTGGATTGTAGCCGCTACAGGCTCTATAGCGATGTTCTGTGGACTTGGCTTAGGACGATTTGCATTTGGTATGTTGCTACCATCAATGTCTTCTTCTTTGGGATTAAATTATACCCAAAGCGGAATATTGGGCTTCACTAACCTGATAGGATATCTGGTTGCCGTTCTTTTAAGCCCGCTAATCATACCTCGATTTGGTACTCGAATTACTGGTACTGCCAGCCTGCTTTTAATCGCCCTCTCTATGCTTGGTATGGCTTTTACCACCAGCTTTCCCCTACTCTGCGCGCTTTACGTATTGACTGGCATTGGTAGCGGTGGCGTGGTCTTACCAATGATGAGTGTTATGTCGCACTGGTTTTTCCCTTCACATCGTGGGCTCGCCTTGGGACTGGTCATGGCTGGCCCTGGGTTTGGCATTATTCTATCGGGCTTCGTGGTACCAAAACTCTTACCCATCTTTGGTCTATTGTCTTGGCAGACGGGTTGGCTCATTTTTGCAGTTATTAATGTCATAGTGGCTTGGCTTACCTTCACTTTGATTCGCAATCATCCAGATGATGTTAATCAAAATCCCTTTGGACGTCTGCCCACCTCACCTGTCAAAAATAAGAAAAAGCTAGAACGTAGTAACGTCAAACTGCTCGTACATTTGGGTATCATTTTTGCCATTTATGGCGCCACTTATATGGTTTACGTGACCTTTATTGTGACCAGCATGGTTGGATCATATCAACTGAGTGAAGCGACTGCGGGCGGTATTTGGGCGTGGATTGGTCTGCTGAGTGTCTTTTCAGGCATGTTGTTTGGCTGGATTTCTGACCATATTGGCAGACGCCTTGGGCTCGCGCTGGCTTTTTTCTTCCTTGCCATTGCTTATCTGCTGGTTGGATTGACTGATTGGACTTTAGGGCTTTACTTGTCAATTATCTTGTTTGGCTTAGTAGTTTGGAGCGTCCCTGTCATTATGGCGGCCTCTGCTGGCGATTATTTCGGGCCTGCAGCGGCCGCAAGTGCGCTCGCAGCCCTGACGTTTGCCTTTTCAGGCGGACAGGCTCTTGGGCCAGTGGCAGCAGGCTATCTCGCAGAAATCACGGGAGACTTTAGCATCAGTTATATGATGTCTGGCATTGCAGCCTTTGTAGCGATTGGACTTGCTTTATTATTAAAGCCACAAAAATCTGCTTAGTCTGCTTAGTAAGAGTCCTTTTGTATTTGACTTCAATGACATGAACGACTACTCAAACTATACTTGAACGGTCGTTCATTTTTGTTTATAGTGGTTGTAAGACTAATACCTAAACCTTTTGAGCCCTTTAAGGATACCAACATGCTTAAATTCTATTTTCACCAAACCCCAAACCCTATGAAAGTGGCTCTTTATTTAATGGAGACGGGTTTAGCGTACGAATTAATGCCAATAGATACCATGAAAGGTGAGCAACATACGCCTGAATATCGCGCGATTAATCCGAATGGTAAAACCCCAGCTATCGAAGATGATGGAAACCGTGTCTTTGATTCGACGGCTATTTTGATGTACTTGGCTGAAAAAACAGGCCAGCTTGCAGGAAAGGCTGAAGATCGAGGTGAAATGCTCTCATGGCTAATGTTTGTCGCGACCGGCTTAGGCCCATTTTCTGGTCAATCCGTGCACTTTAGACATAAAGCACCCGAAAAAATACCTTATGCGATCAATCGCTATCTTCGTGAGGCTGAGCGTCATTACGAAGTGCTAGATAAGCATATGGAAGGCCGTGAATATCTGGTTGGTAACGACTATTCTATTGCGGATATCTCCGCTTGGGGCTGGGTCGATAAGGCAACGTTTGTCTTGGGCGAAGAAGGGTTAGACAACTACCCTAATCTTAAACGTTGGTTTGCTAGTATAAACGCTCGTCCTGCTGTAGATAAGGCTCGCAATATTGCTAAAGACATTCAGTTCAAATCCGATTTTGATGACGCAGCTGCACGCGCCCTCTATCCACAAAACTTTGCGAAAAACACTGAATATAATAGTTAATAAATAAAATAGATACACTGGAAGAATACGCGATACTGGTACAAATTTTTCTTGCGTGCTGTGCCTATGCCGCTCGATGCTGCAAAAAATTTATTCCAGTCTCGCTGCATCTCTTTTAAGAGACCTAACTACAGCAATAACCCCGAACATAAAAATAGGAATAATAATGGAAAACCAATATGTACCCCCAAAAATTTGGACGCATGATGCAGAGAGTGGCGGTAAGTGGGCCAGTGTGAATCGCCCCGTTTCAGGTGCTACCCATGAGAAAGAATTACCAGTAGGCAAACATGCTTTGCAACTGTACTCAATGGGCACGCCTAACGGTCAAAAAGTCACTATCATGCTAGAAGAGTTATTAGCATTAGGCAAAGACGCAGAATATGACGCCCATATGATTAATATTGGCGAAGGCGATCAGTTTTCATCAGGCTTTGTAGATATCAATCCTAACTCTAAAATTCCAGCTTTCGTTGATTACTCTGGCACTGAGCCTGAAGCGGTATTTGAATCTGCTTCTATTTTAGTTTATCTTGCTGAAAGATTTGGGGTCTTGTTACCTGAAAAAGGCAGCAAACGTACCCAAGTCTTTAACTGGTTATTCTGGTTACATGGTTCTGCGCCCTACTTAGGGGGCGGTTTCGGGCATTTTTACGCTTATGCACCCGAAAAGTTTGAATATGCCATCAATCGCTTTACAATGGAAACCAAGCGCCAGTTAGACGTTCTCGATAAGCAATTGGCAAAAAATGAATTTATTGCTGGTGATGAGTATAGTATCGCTGACATTGCCACTTGGCCTTGGTATGGCAATTTAGTCTTAGGCAATCAGTATGAGGCAAAGGACTTTTTGCAAGTCGATGATTACACCCATGTGCAGCGCTGGGCAAAAGCCATCTTAGCGCGACCAGCCGTACAACGTGGCCGCATCGTTAACCGTACTCACGGTGAAGAATGGGAACAGCTGGAAAATCGCCATAGTGCGACAGATATCGATAAAGTGTTGGCACTAAAACCAGAGTAACTGGTTCTCACCAATACAGGGCTGCTAGGATAAGTTTTTTGCAGCGACTAGCTACAGCACGCAAGAAAAAATTATCCTAACAGCACGTTATAATGGTTATGCTTTTGTTGTTTAGGATTAATGCTACCAATAATATTAGTGTGACTTGGTTTTCCAGATTTTAAGACTATATTTTTAATAAGCTCATATCTTTAATAAGATACTAGCTTTTAAGGTGAAAATTATGAGTGCACAAGCGAAGTTTAATCGTGATGATGTCATTGAAAAAGCCAAAAACCTCTATTGGGAAAAGGGCTATCACGCTACCTCTATGAGAAATCTGCAAGATGTCGTTGATATGCGCCCCGGTAGTATCTATGCCGCTTTTGGTAATAAAGACAATTTGTTTAAAGAGGCATTAAATCGATATGCGGAAGAAGGTGCTGCGAATCTCGCCAATAGTATTGCCCAAGAAAAAACAGTGCTTGCTGGCCTAAAGCGCTTCATTCATAGCGTCACTGTCTGTAGTAAAGGCACTGCACCTAGCGGCATGTGTATGGTGGTCAAAACTATCGGTGAGCTCACGCAAAACGATAGTCCAGATTTGCTTAATCACGCAACAAGCATTTTAGAACGTGTTGAATCCTCTTTTGTTAAGACTTTTCAACAAGCCATTGATAATGGTGAAATTAGTAGTAATAAAGATCCAGCTGAACTGGCTCGCTACTTTCAAATTCAGGTAATGGGTTTAAGAACTTATGCGCAAGTCAGCAGTGATACGGATGCGGTAGAAAAGTACATTGATGGTATATTCGAAGGTATTCTTTAATAAGGTATTTTTTAATAAGGTATCCACTAATCTTATTTAGCGTTTATCCATTCAAAGCATCACTTTCAATCAGCCCATCTACCAGATTGATGGTGCGATCACAGGAAGCCGACAGACGTGGATCATGAGTGACTAGCAGCACGCCACAATCGTGTTCGCGATTGACCTTACGGAACAGCTCAAACACTTCAGCAGCTGTAACTGTATCTAGATTACCAGTCGGTTCGTCAGCTAATAATAGCGCAGGTTCCGTTATAAGTGCTCTTGCAATGGCTACTCGCTGCTGTTGACCACCCGAAAGCTCGTTCGGTTTGGTATCAGCAAACTTCTCCAGCCCAACCGCAGCCAGCAAGTCACCTGCTTTTTGTATCGCCAACTTATCTGGGCGACCTTTAGTCAGCATCAGTGGCATCAACACATTGTCTAACGCTGTAAACGCCTGAATGAGGTGATGAAACTGAAAGACAAAACCAATACTATGGCCTCGCAAGGCAGTACGTCCAGCATCATCCATATTACTAGTGGCCTGACCTAACAGATAGAGCTCACCACTGGTCGGCTTATCGAGCAAACCAAGCACGTTTAGCAACGTACTTTTCCCAGAGCCAGAGGGACCAATCAGCGCAGCAAAGTCATGTTTATCAATGCGTAAGTCAATGCCATGCAATACCTCAATCTCGTTAGGCTGACCAATATTATAAGATTTTTTCAACGCCTCTAAACGTAGGACTTCATGAGGGTTATTAGAGTTATGAATGTTATGAGAATTATGAAAGTTATTAGATGTATTGTCAGACATAGTATTGGACTCATGATTGGGCATGTGATTAAACATAGCGAATAGCCACTACTGGATCCAGAGCAGCGGCTCGACGTGATGGTATCGTAGCAGCCAGAATACCAGTGAGCGTCGCTAGTAACATTGCCAGCATGATTAAGTTTGCAGACACTGGAATATAAAATAAACCTGGTCCAAAAGTATTAAACACCCATACTAGAGCGTAACTGGCCACGCTACCTAGCATTGATCCGAGTAAACCAAAGACTGCACCCTGAATCAGAAAAATTCGTAAAATTTGCTGACGGGTAGCGCCAGTTGCACGTAAAATACCAATCTCTCGAGTGCGCTGTACAACGCTGACGGACAGCACACTCGCAATGCCAAAGGCTACCGAGATAGCAACGAAGACAATAATCATATTGGTAGATAGGCTTTGTGCGGAAAGCGCATTCATCAGTTGCGAGTTGGTCTCAATCCAGCTCTCTGCTTGCAATGAGGTCAAGCGACCTACCTGCGCGGCGATGTCTTCTGCCGCAAAGATATCTGCGACAGTTAAATCAATTACGGTGACCCCGCCTGGGAGACTGAGTAGTGATTGTGCCTGCTTCAGATCTAAGTAGACATAGCGTGCATCTAACTCACGTACACCTAAGTCAAATATACCGACGATATTTACCACTGCACTATTCTGCTGTCCAGTTTCTATGCGCAGCTTACTACCTACTTGTACCCCTAGGTTTTTTGCCAATTCACTGCCAATCAGGACATCATCAGCGCCTACTCGCAGCTCGCCACTAATGAGATAATCTTCCAGCGGAATGATCTTCTGGTAACGTTCAAGGTCGGTACCAACAAGTGCTACCGCCTCTAATGCATCACCGCGACGGACAAATGCTGGCCCTGATACCGTCGGTGATACTGCCGTCAATAATGGCAGCTGATCCAAAGTCGTCGTTACCTGCTGCCAGTTATTGATTGATCGTAGTCGCTGTGGGCGTTTATCTTCTTGTACCAGCTGTACAGTACCAGCTTTAGGCGGAATCACCCGATTGACTTCATCCGGTGACAACAAACGGATATGCGCCTGAGTGCCCAAGGTGTTTTCGATAAGATTAGACTGTAACCCTTGAACCAGAGCCGTAATAAAGATGATAACAGCCACACCCACTGCTACGCCTACGGTAATCATTAACGACTGCGCACGCCCCTCGCGCAAAAAACTCATCGCAATGGTTGCTTCAATCCATAGTCGCCCGAAGAAATTTTTCAATTTAATTTCACCGCTGGTTCATTACGGGTAGTTGAATTATTATTGTCAGTTGGAGCACTGATATTTGAGTCAATGCTATTTAAATAATTGCTACTTTCAGAGAATGGGGTTTCTTGTACTTCAGTGCGTACTCGCGCGCCATCAGCCAATGATGAAGTTGCATCAACTAATACTTGATCGCCAACGTTTAAACCCTCGATAACTTCGGACATTGCCAAGCCACGCAGGCCTAAAGTTACCTTCTGCCGTTGTACTTTGCCATTATGCAATAGCAGTACTTGGGCATTATCTTCTTGGACATTCGCTAAAGCATCGTTTGGAATCACTAGCGCTTGCTCGCGGCGACCTGTTTCGATGTTTACCGATACCGTCATGTCTTGGCGCAAGAATTGAGGCACTGGATCAACGTTTAATCTAACCTCGACTGTACCGCGCTGTGAGTCAATGCTTGGTGCAATGAAGTTAATACGAGCAGGAAAAGGTTTGTCTGGATAAGCATCAGTGACTCCTATCGCACTTTGCTGCAATGCTAGCCGTGATAAGTTGCGCTCATCAAGCGGCACCTCAATCTCCGTACTACCATCGAGCGCAATAGTAAATAAAGTTCGACCAGGCTGCACCAAATCACCAGGCTCTACATCTCGAGTTAATACCGTCCCTGATACCTCGCTACGTACTTCAGTTTTATCAAGTTGCGCTTGCAAGGCCGCGATACGCTCACGTAGTAAAACCTCCTCAACGCCGCCAGATGCTAATGCTTCTGCTCGCAAGCGTGCTGCTTCGAGATCATTACGAGCCTGATCTTCTGCCTGCTCTGCTTGCTCCATCTCTTCATCTGAGATTGCCGAAATCGCTGCCAGTTCGCGCCGACGTGCTACGTTACGACGAGCTTGTGCTAGCTGCACTTTCGCTTTGGACAAATCCACTACGGCTTGTGGTCGTGTACTAGTTATAAGTTCAGCCAACTCAGCCTCAGCTTGACGTACTTGAGCAGCAACGCCATCTGAATTTAGTACCAGCAATAGATCACCCTTCGCAACTTGATCACCTTCTTGTACCAAGCGCTCAAGTACCACACCAGTTACTTCACTGCCCACTTGAGTACGTGACGTCGTCACTACACGTCCGGTCGCTACCACCGTCTGTACCAGTGGCATGGATGAGACGCTGTAACTAGGCAACAACGGCCCTCGCCACCAACGGAATATCACAAAACCAACTGCAAGCATCAGCAGTACGATAACAATCACATACTTATAGTTGACAGCGCGCAATAGGTTTCTCCAGTTCAAATTAAAAGTGGTTATATCGATAGGCAAAGTAGCTTATACATAAACATTGTAAATCTAATTTTGTACATAACAAGTGTGTCAAAACTCAAATTTTCTTCTTAACCTACTTAGCTAACAGCTGCACACAGCGCTGAATCACTGGTGCATCGACCATTTCACCATCTACTTTAAACACAGCTTGTCCACTGCGCTCATATTCTTCTACCACACGCCTAGCAAACTCAATTTCAGCATCTGTCGGTTGCAGCGCATTTTGGACAATAGCCACTTGCTTAGGATGAATACAGAGCATGCCGGACATTCCCATTTGTGACCACAGCTGTACGCGAGCGCTTAATCCCTCAGTGTCATTAAAATCGGGATACACGGTATCAATAGGCGGCAATAGCTGATTGATTTTTGAAGTAAGGATTAATTGATAGCGAATCTGATTGGCGACGATATCTGCCGCTAGCGTCCCTACTTGGACTCCCAGATCATTGCATAAGTCTAGAAAGCCATAACTGAACGCGATTAGTCCTGACGCTTTTGCCATAGCATCGACTTGGTGCAAACCTATGGCATTTTCTATTAATGTAATGATAGATAAGCCGGTTAAATGATGAATGTATTCGATATCTGTGGCTTGTTCAGCTTTAGGCAGTATGACTCCAGCGAGATTGGGCATCTTCTCACATGCTTTTATATCTTCAGCAAAATCAGTACTACCTGCTTGATTAATTCGTACCCAAACTGGTTGATAGTCTGCACTATCATAGTATCCTTGTAATGCTTTGCGCGCTTGCGCTTTATCCTCTTGAGCAACTGCATCCTCTAAATCAACAATCACTGCATTTGCACCACTGGCAAAGGCTTTGCTTACTCTATCTATTCGAGTCGCTGGGACGAATAACCATGTCTTGGTATTTGCCACGTTAGCCATATGAGTGAAATTTTTATTGCTAGGTGCTTGCATGTTAGTGTCCATTTTTTTAAATATAATTGTCTTCTGAGTGATGAAAATAGAAGAAAAAAGCCAGACAACATAAATGCTGTCTGGCTTTAACCATAATAGTAACACGGTTATTAATCAATACTTTACTGATTTATATAGCTTGCAAGAATGCTCATCAATTTATCTGATGATTTTTAAACATTGTCCCGCATGATACAGCGTCAATCCTACTTCAGTAAATCCAGATTTGAGTCCTCCAAAAGAGACTTTTGCTTCTTCTAAAGTCTTAAATGGTAATGGAATACTGTCTCTATTGCCCGTCAGTATATAGTCTGCAAAGCACTTGCCCATTAGCGTGCCTGTGGTAATACCGCGTCCGTTATAAGCCGTTGCTGTAAGTAAGCCTTCATCGGGCTCCATTACTCGAAAGATATGATCTTGCGTAAAGCCAAAGCTACCAGTCCATTCATACTGCCATTTAAATGCTGGCAAATCTGGATAATAGCTCTTTTGTACAGCGTTGGCCCATGATTGGTAAAAGGATTTTGGTTTAAGCTGCGTACCACCGACCGTTCCTAATAACAGGCGATCATCGTCATCACGACGAAAGCTAGATAATGCTAAGCGCGTATCCCATGCACCTGTTCTGTATGGCAAAATACGATCTGCAGCCTCTCCGCTGAGTGGCTCAGACGCAATCTGATAGTAATAAACCAGATAAAACGTCTTGGTAATTTCTGTCCATTCGCCTTCGGTATAGGCATTAGTCGCAATAATGACACGCTCAGACTTTACGCGGGCTTTAGCAGTCCTTGTGTACCAATGGCCATCTACTTTTTCTAGTGCTTCAACAGCTGAATGCTCGTAGATAGTGACACCAAGACTGGTTGCTACTTTTGCGAGTCCTCTGACATAAGCCAACGGGTTTATGGTACCAGCACGATGATCTAGTAGTGCTTTATTGATACTTTTGGTACCGCAATATTCATGGCATTTGCTTCCGGTCAATACCTCAATATTCGCACCGCGACGGCTTAGTTGCTCGTATCTGATATCGACATCAACTTCACCTTTGGCATTATGTGCCATGTGGATATTACCGGCTTGAGTGGCTTGTGCATCGATATTATAACGCTTGATTAAGTCAAATACTAAGCTTGGCGCTTGTCCAAGGGCTTCTGTCAGACGCTCACCTGCCGCTTCACCTAAAGCAATATTCAAGTCATCAGGCCGTGCCCAAGTTCCTGCATTGACTAGCCCTACGCTTTTCCCTGAGCCGCCACTACCGATCGTTTGACTCTCTAGCAAGATAACCTTGACGCCTTTTTCGGCCAGATGAATCGCAGCCGATAACCCTGTATAACCGCCTCCAATGATACAAATAGTCGCTTGAGTATCGCTACTCATCTGGCTGTAGGTGTCAATATTGGGCGCAGTTATGTTCCACAAACATTGCTCTTGCAACATCTCATACTCCCTTCGTATCACACGTCACTAATTGAAGTTGAAGTAGCTGTATCGAGCTTTTCTACAGTGGGCTCTTCACGCGGTATAAACTTGTCAAGGAACGCCCATAACAAGCCAAATAAAGGCGACAACCAACACGCAAAAGCAAAAGGTGCATAAGTCAGTGTTGCTATGCCCAGTGTCGCTGCGACAAAGCTACCGCCCATGTTCCAAGGAATAAGCGGTGACAATAGCGTACCACTGTCTTCGATAGAGCGCGTTAGCGTCGTGCGCTTATAGCCCATCTCTTTATATTTCTCTTTTAGTAAACGACCTGGTAATACCAAAGTTGTATAAACGTCTCCGATTAAAGTACCAACGCCAAGGACGCTGGCATAAGTCGTTAGAATTAAACCAATACGCGACTTTACGGCCTTATCTATTTTCGCCATGATGGCTTTCAGTGTGCCGTAATGCTCAAGTGAGCCGACAAAAGCGAGTGCAAAGATGGTCAAAGTAATGACCCATGTCATTGACATGACGCCGCCTTTTGATAACAATTTATCAACGACCTCAAAACCCGTTTCGCTGACAAAGCCGTTTTGTAAAACATTAAAAATATCACTGACCCCAACGCCTTGTAGAAAAAACGCAATAACTGATGCCACGACAACGCCGCCTAAGACAGTCGGTATCGCTGGCATTTTCATAACAGCCGCGATAACAACCACAAGCGCAGGTAATAAGGTAATAATGCTTAAGTTGTAGTTGTCAGCTAGGCTTGTTTGTAAGGCTCGGATAGAAGATAAGTCAATACTGTCATCCCCATAACCCATGCCAATCCAGGCATAGAGCGCTAAGGCAGTAACCATTGCTGGGACGGTCGTCGGCAGCATACCTCTAATATGATCCCAAAGCTCAACACCTGCAGCAGCAGGAGTTAGGTTGGTGGTATCTGACAATGGTGACATTTTGTCCCCAAAAAAAGCACCAGAGACAATAGCGCCGCCTGTAAAATGCGCTGGAATACCAAGTCCCATACCGATACCCATCATCGCGAGACCAACCGTACCGACTGTGCCCCACGAGGTACCGGTGGCGACAGAAATAATGGCACAAATAATACAGACTGAAAATAAGAATGAGGAAGGAGAAAAAATACTAAAACCGTAATAAAGAATGGTCGGAACTGTCCCTGCAATAATCCATGAGCCAATGAGCATACCGACGCCCATTAGAATAATCATCGCTGGCAGGCCTATTTTAATAACCTTTAAGAACCGCTCCTCCATACCCTGCCAGTCACGGCCACGCATCTTCATAAATAAGCCAGTGATTAATATGCCACAGGCCAACGGTATATGCGGAGTAAAGTCTTTAAATACGAAAAACTGCACCATGAGAATCATGGCAGTCAATACTAGAGGGGCAATATCAAGTAAGAAGCTAGAAGATGGACCATAGCCATCATTAGCGGGGTCATGCGGTTTGTCATCGATCATGATAATTCTACCTTCCTTAGTAGCCGTCAATGGTAATTGCAACCAATCCTTGATTGCTTATAATTATTAGCCTACCAAGCATACGCAGAGTATGCTTGGTAGTTTATGTCCAACAATTTGTACTCAGTAATTTGTACTCAGCGATTTATGCTTACTAAATACAAATCGAATTAAAAGCTAAAAAACCAAATGCTCAAACATCAAGCGCTTAAACAGAATGGTATTAACCGAAGCTAATACCTTGGGCAAGTGGCAGCTCTGTTGAATAGTTGATGGTGTTGGTTTGACGACGCATATAGGCTTTCCATGCGTCTGATCCTGACTCACGTCCGCCGCCTGTTTCTTTTTCGCCACCAAATGCACCGCCAATTTCAGCGCCACTAGTACCGATATTGACGTTAGCGATGCCACAATCACTACCACGATCGCTGAGGAAAGTTTCAGCTTCACGTAAGTCATTAGTAAAGATACATGACGAGAGCCCTTGCGGAACATCGTTTTGCATCTCGATTGCATCATCAAAGTCTTTATACGTCATGACATATAAGATAGGCGCAAAAGTTTCGCTTCTAGCAACGTCGTTTTGCTCATCAAACTCTACAATGGCAGGCGTTACATAATAGGCATCAGGGTATTTGTCTGCTAATACGCGCTCGCCACCTGTTACTGTGCCGCCAGCTTGCCGAGCCTTTTTCAACGCTGCTTGCATGTTATTAAAGCTGTCTTCATCAATCAGTGGGCCGACCAAATTGCCTTCTAGCGGATGACCAATACTGACAGTCTCATAAGCTGATTTTACGCGTGGTAAAATATCGTCTTTGATAGATTCATGGACGAAAAGACGGCGCAAGGTGGTGCAACGCTGACCCGCTGTACCAACTGCTGAAAATATAATGCCACGTAGGGCAAGATCTAAATCGGCTGTTGGCGCCAAGATCATGGCGTTATTACCACCAAGTTCTAGCAAAGACTTGCCAAAACGATCTGCAACTTTTGGCCCGACAGCTCTACCCATACGCGTACTTCCAGTCGCGCTCACCAAAGCTACCTCTTTGTTTTCAACTAATGCATTACCGATATCCGTCTTACCCAATATCACTTGAGACAAATGATCTGGTGCATCACCAAACTTTGCCAAGGCTTTTTCGAACATGGCTTGACAAGCCAAAGCGACCAAAGGCGCCTTTTCTGACGGTTTCCAAACGACAGGGTTACCACAAACGATAGCCAGTGCTGTATTCCAAGACCACACTGCTACAGGGAAGTTGAAAGCAGAGATGACACCGATGACACCAAGCGGATGCCACGTCTCACGCATGTGGTGACCTGGGCGCTCTGAGGCAATGGTCAAGCCATACAGCTGACGCGAAACGCCAACAGCGAAGTCACAGATATCGATCATCTCTTGCACTTCACCTAGGCCTTCTTCTTTAATCTTGCCGGCCTCAAACGACACCAGCATGCCTAAATCTTCTTTATGCTCGCGCAGCACTTCACCCAGCAGACGAATCAACTCGCCACGCTTGGGGGCAGGAACAACACGCCATTCCTTAAAAGCTTTTTTGGCATTTTGGATTTTATTATTGACTTCATCAACGCTATCTAAGGTTATCTTGCCAATAACGGTACCGTCTATAGGTGTATTGACTTCAAAATCGCCATGTTGATATTGTTCTTCTTTGACACCCATGGCAGACATGTATTGCTTAATCATATTCAATCCCTTGTATATTAATTTATAACGTCCTTAATAGACCTTTAAGCTACCCTGCAACCGTTTAAGTTGCAAAATAATAAATTTCCTACGGTCATTCCATTTTGGAATAGTGAATAAATAAAACAGCTATATGTAATTTTTATACATAACAGCTTTTTATAAATAACTAATTTTCTACACATAACTGCCTAAAGACATCAGGCAATTTTTCAAGCTTTGAGCTTGTATATCTTCATATAACGCAAGCTCATCATGAATACTAGCACCAAGTGCTTGCTCAAACTCATGTTTATTTGAATTGCCATCATAGTTGCTCGGCTTATCTTGCTGAAGATTAGATTGAAAAATACCAGCAGCACTAACAGGTAAAAAGTCTTCATAGACGATAGGCTCAACCCAGATAGCGCCTTTCTCAATCAAAGTATTAATTGCTTGTTTTGAATCCATCATTTGTACATCAACTCTTTCCAAACCAAGCATAGCACTACTTATATCTGCAGCATTATCGACTGGTTTATAATAAAAGTAAGCGAGCTCCTCATTATGCATCGCATGATAATCATCAGGGAACGCTTCAAATGCACTCTCTAAAATTTGATAATACTCCAAGGCATTGTCTTCGTTCGGAGTCGCGCCTAATTGATTGCGTGCTTGACTAAGCAGCTGGTCATATAGTGCTCTACCCTTTGGCGTTAATGCCACACCGCGTTGCTCAATCTCACCAAATCGTGCGGTATGATGGCCCTGTTCATACTCGCCATTTGGATTTTTAAAACTAACGGCTTCCTCTAATGCCTTAAAGCTCGTCTGTCTTAATAGAATCGGACATTCCCGTTTTGGTGGCCCTTCGATAATCGCTTTTGGCGGAATGCCTTTTGCCTGCATGCCTTGCTGTACGGTATCTATATCCAGCGTTCTAGGAGTCAAATGATTGATATGCGGGCCTTTAAAACCGACGACATCAGCAATGAGGCCGTGTTGCTCTAATAAGCGTTGATATAGCTCTTTTGAGACAGGCGTTTTATCATGCCAGCGAAAGGTCTCTAAAGCCTCTCTGACAAACTGCTCACCTTCATCCAACGTTAAACCACCCTGCTCTTCAAAGCGCTTAATCAGGCTGACGACATTATCGGTAAAGATATTACGGTTGGATAATGCACTTGACGCTTCCTGTTTTAATACTTCATCACCAATTAAATCTAGACGCAATAAAGAGGTGAAAACTCGAAATGGGCTTTGATTTAATGCTTGCGCATCAATGGCTCGAAAAGCCGTAGAGTGAACGGGCACGCCAGCGGGTGCTAAATCATAATAGCCAACAGGATGCATACCCATTACGGCAAAAAGCCGACGCATCATGCTAAGCTCGTCCGCTGTGCCCAATCTAATCGCACCATGGCGCTCCATACTGAGTCTATCAATCTCTCCGGTGTACTCCAATTGCTCCTTAATCTCAGGGTGCTTGGTTAGCACCTCAGTATTCACCTCAGCGACTAAATCGAGTAAGTCACCATATAGCGGAACTTCAGTTTGGTACATGGCTGACATTGCCATAGAGAACTCATGGCGAATAGCATCGTTATTTATAAATGTATGATTCACAGATAGACATCCTTGTTAAAATCTCGAAAATTTTTATTAATATCAAGTTGTTAAATACAGGTGGTTAAATATTAGTTGCTAATTAATAGTCACGTGCTACTGGTATAAATTTTTCTTGCGTGCTGTTCGCAAGCGGGACAGAGGCTGCAAAAAACTTACCCCAGCAGCACTTTATCGCTTTTAAAATTAACAAACTATAGTATGGAAAATAACCATAAAAACTATATAGCAGAGCTTTATACAAAGAGAGTTACGTGGCAGAAAAATAATTTGCTGGTGCTTGAGTCATTGATGTTTGAAACGCTGACGCTTTGATTGCTGACACTTGATTCGCTGAATTTTCAATAATAAAATCTTTATTCACTGCTATTTCATCAGGAATAGTACTTAAAACCTCTTTTAGAATATCAAGGCCAGCTTGCAGGGTTTCAGGCTCGATTGTTAGAGGCGGTAGCAGGCGAATAATATGGCGATATTTACCGCTAGGCATCAATAGCAGACCACGCTCCCGCGCTTGCGTTAACACATATGTCATCACGCTTGGATCGACATCATGTTCAGGATGGCGAAGCTCGATACCACGCATCGCACCGATACCAGTAAGGCCAAACAGCCAAGGCGATACGCCCTCTTGCTGCCATTGGTTTACGGTTTCTTCAATGATTTGGGCATAATGTCTGGCAGACTCCCATACCTCATCTTCTTGCATAATGTCCAACGTGGCATTGGCGGCGGCACACGCTACTGGATTACCTGAATAAGTACCGCCTAAGCTACCTTTAGGCAAGCCATTCATGACGCTCGCTTTGCCTATCACTGCCCCTAACGGCAAACCACCTGCGATGCTTTTGCCTAGCAATATCATGTCAGGCTCAATCCCTAAATGTGTAAAGGCAAAAGGTGTACCCGTACGACCATAGCCCGATTGAATTTCGTCCATAATGAGCAAAATGCCCTGCTCATCACAAAAGGCGCGCAAATATTTGGCGAATGTGGCCGACATTATCTGAAATCCACCCTCGCCTTGTACTGGCTCTACGATGATGGCGCCGATATTATCAATATCGGTCTCTACCGCAAATAGACGCGCAAGCGCATCGATAGCCTGCTGATCGCTCACTTCATTATCTGGGCTAGGAAAAGGAATATGGTAAACGCCACCTGCTAAAGGCCCGAGCCCGCGCTTATAAGGAGCGACTTTACCATTTAGATTTACCGCAGCCAGTGTGCGCCCATGAAAGCCACCATCAAAGGCAATCACACCCACACGACCTGTCTTTAGGCGGGCAATTTTTATAGCATTTTCGGTGGCTTCTGCACCGCAATTAGTCAGCATGCCTGATAGCTCACCACTGATTGGAATCAGCTCACAAAGCCGTGGCATAAAGGTTTGATAAGGCTGATGGGCAGCCGCATTGTAGGCATAATGAATAAGAGATTGTGCTTGATTGATAATCGCGGAGACGATATGAGGATGACAATGACCAAAATTTAAGACACCGATACCGCCAACAAAGTCGATGTAGCAACGGTCATCACTGTCCCAAACTTTTGCGTTTTTGCCTTTGGTAAGAGTCACAGGATGCACCATCGTAAAAGCATCCGTGACGTTATAGCGCATATCCATTGAGCGTCTCTCATCTTCCTTGAGTGTGGCTCTCATTTCAGCAAAACCCTGCCTACTCAGCAAACGAATAATAGTTGTGCGCTCATTCCTTTTTGTCATTGCCATTAGAACAACAGACTTAAAAATGACTTGGCAAAGTAGAAGATACTTATCTTTGCCAAGAAATATATGTTTAAAAATGGGTTTTAGATTCAGCAATGGGTTTTAGATTAAGAATAGATTTTGGATAAAAAATGGTCTTTAAATGAAGTCCGGCACAGACTTATTGATGCACTTAAATACTGGAACCAATTTGAGATTTAGAAAACAAAATCTATCGCATCCTCATGCTGATTAGAGGTTTCAAGATACACTGAGACCCATTCTAAAATAACTTTTACCTTATGCGATCTGCCTAAGGACAAGGGGTAAGTTATATAGTAAGAGCCCCGCCCTTTTGACGCATAATTCCATGCTGTCACCAGCGTCCCTGACTGTAGTTCAGGAGCGACCAAACGCAGGGGTACGAGTGCGATACCATAGCCGAGCAAGGCGGCTGCAATACAAGCATGAAAAGTATCAAAACGTGGGCCTACAAACGTCCCATCGATACTGATGCCTTGTTGCTTAAAATACTCATACCAAGCACTTGGACGTGAGCTCAACTGTAGCAAGGTGCAGTTATCTACATTGCTCGTACAGGGGTTTTTATCTCGATTTTTATCATACAAGTATTCAGGCTGGCAGACCGCCACGCAATACTCATCAAACAGCTTAATCGCCTCCATGCCACCCCAAATACCATCGCCATATAAAAAGGCAATATCGACGTTTTGGTCTTCAGTAAAAAATGGCCCAACTTGCTCTTTTATATCTAAATTAATCAATGGATGAGCTTGGCTAAAGCCACTTAGCGCAGGTAACAACCAGCGTGAACAAAAAGTCGGGTGTGAAGCAATCTTGAGCACTTCTGTATTATCACTGTGTGACATCAAACTGGTGGTCGCCACCTCGATATGTTTGAGAATCTCCAACACTTCAAGATAATAAGTCTTGCCAGCTGGCGTCAATGAAATCCGGTGCGGCGTACGATAAAAGAGCGAAATGCTCAACATCTCCTCTAACTGAGCGACTTGCTTGCTAATGGCGCTTTGAGTCATATGCATCTCTTGCGCGGCATTGGTAAAACTCAAATGGCGTGCAGCTGTCTCAAAGCACTGCAAGGCAGTAGTCGACGGATATCTTCTAAACGCAAGGGGCTTATTGGTTTCGGTTTTCATCATTTATATTTATTATCTCATGTAGGGCGTGTTAAATATTTACAAATAGGCACTGCTGATAGTAGCTAGTTTATCAAAACTGGGAGATTGTTTAGACGTTAGTAACGCTGTACTGATAGTCTTATTAATAAAAGCATGTGTTCAAGTATTAGGATTATATCTCAAATTGAGGTACTGGACAGCAGGTACTGATATTAAGCCTAATGATTCACTCTCTTTGATAGTCTAATCAAAAGTATTACTTTAAAAAACACTCTATCAGTTATAAAAGCAATGCTAAAAAGCCGATAGCAAAATAGCTATCGGCTTAGTGAAGTGATTGACAGTGAAATGAGTAACAGTTAAATAAGCGGTTAACTTACTTGAACATTATTGTCTTTTTAATGCGGTGCATCAGGTTGATTCATAGGATCCGCATCAAAAAACTCTTGAAGCGTACGACAATGCTCATCAATGGCCATAATGTTTGGATAAGGCGTCAAATCCACTTTGAAGCGGCGAGCTGAATAGACTTGCGGGATTAAATAGCAATCTGCAAAAGTCGGACTATTACCGTAGCAAAATTTGCCGCGTGACTCATCTTTTGCTAGTAACGTCTCTAACGCAGCAAAGCCTTCCTCTATCCAGCGTTGACACCATGCCAAAACCTCATCTTCATCGACTGACAACTCATTGCGTAAATATTGTAGGATACGGCGGTTATTAATCGGATGAATGTCACAACCAATCATCGCGCTTAGCGCTCGCACTTGCATACGACCAGCAGCATCTTTGGGCAATAATGGGTTATGCGGATAAACTTCTTCTAACCATTCTAAGATAGCTGGGCTTTGATAAAGCAGTAAGTCGTCTGTCTGCAAAGCAGGTACTAAACCTTGCGGATTAATGGCTTTAAATGATGGCTCAGACTGCTCATCCTGTGCCAAATTGATAGAGATAGCATCATAATCTAAGCCCTTTAGATTCAACGCGATACGAGTACGGTGTGACGTACCACTGCGAAAGTAGCCATAAAGTTTCATCATAGTTATTCTCCTGAATATGTTGTTATAGGTGCTTAGTTATAAGTGCTTAGTTGTAAACACTTAGTTATGAATGCTTCGTTATAAATACTAAGCCATAGGTGATTCCATTCAAAAAACTAGGTCAAGCTTATAATCATATTAGCCGTTAAAGGGAGTTTTTCTATATATATCAAACGTTCATTATTACCTATATAATTAGTCACAGTGATAAACCTGCTAAGTTCGAACTATCGAATATAGCTATCAAACATAACCGTCAAATTGTTCTTTTTATTCAACCGGGCTATCAATGTCATCAACAGAAACAACAGCAAATAAAAACCAAGGTGGCATACAGTCACTTGAGATTGGTCTCTCTGTACTAGATGTACTTATAGAGTATCACGAACCTATGATGCTAAAAGATATTGCTCAAGCAATACAAATGCACCCTGCAAAAGTACATCGTTATTTGGTTAGTCTCATTCGTAAAGATTATGCGCGCAAGCTGAGCGATGGACGCTACGGATTAGGTGCTCGAGTCAATGCACTAGGTCACACCAGTTTCGATCAAAACAATATTTTGCAGCGACTTACTAATGCTGCTACTGAAATTAAAAATGCCGTTAATTGCGGGGTGCAAATCGCCAAGTGGTTTAGTGAAGGGCCCATCGTTATTCATTCATTTGAGCCAGACAGTCCGATTAGTATTATTACTCGTATAGGCTCACGCATGCCTTTGACGTCTTCTGCAACAGGTAGGCTGTTTGCCAGCTATCAACCTGATACTATTATCAAACCTTTAGTGCTTGCAGAGTGGCAAGGAGATATTGATATTTTGTCCTCAGCTCCTACATCCACCTCTCCTGCTAAAGCCGATAAAGCCGAACTATCCGTTAAATGGCAAGCGTTTACAAAGCTGCAAACTGGAATCCGGGCGCAAGGATATGCCACGGTTACCGGAGATATGCTAATGGGGATTAATGCTATTAGCATACCCGTTACTTTACCGCAGTCTAAAGACGTTAACGATATCAGTGCATCTGCTAAGGGTGGGCTATTAGAATACGCGCTCACCATTATCGGTACTGCTGAACAACTGCCGCTGGATAACCAGCAAGTAATGGATAAAATACTATCAATAGCTAAGCGTTATCAGATTGCTTAGCTGTCTTATTAACTAGTTTATTTTGCACAAAACGCTCATCTAACCTATTAAATAATTTAAACCTTACAGGCTGCGCTGGCCGCTTTGGTTTTTTCATAGACGGTTTGACCATCCAAGCCTTTAGCCGCTAACTCATCCAGATATCTCTGCGTACCCTCTAGTAACGGGCCTTGCCAATCAGGATCATTTAGAGGGTCTGGAATATCGATCATCGTATTGCCTTTGGCACGAGCGGCAGCCATTGCTTCATCATTACTTCTATCAAATATTTTAGCGATACGATCTGACATGACTAGCCCTGAATTATCATCAATAACTTTTTTGAGATCATCAGGCAGACTATTATATTTATCCTTGTTCATAGTGACCACAAAGGTAGAGTTATAAAAAGGTATGTTGGTGTGCGCGCTAAGTAGCTCATCGAGACGGAACGCTTGAATAGGCTGCCAAGTAAAGGCTAGACCATCGATGACGCCGCGCTGTAGCGAAGTATAAGTATCACTAGCAGGCATCCCCACGGGAGCAGCACCAGTAGCTTCAATAATGTGGCTGGCAACTACAGATGGTTGACGAATTCGCATACCCTTCATATCTGCTGGCGTACGAATGGGCTTATCAACGGTATGCAGCGCCCCCTGTCCTGAACCCATCAAAGCGAGCAGATGGGTGTCCTCATATTCATCTGAAATAACCCCATCGTCATGGAGCTTATATAGTATGCAGGTCTGTTGCTCTGCGGTATTGGATATACCCGGTAGCTCTACCACTTGGGTTAGAGGAAAGCGCCCAGCGGTATAGCCTTGCACTTGCATACCAATATCTACAGTGCCTTTTGCCGCAGCATCATAAGTGGCGCCTGGTTTGCTTAGAGTAGCGGAAGGATAAATCTCAATCTTTAGGCGTCCATTCGAGTCTTCTTCAATTTTTTGCGCCCAAGGCTCAAAGCCTTCAGTATTCATATTGTCATTAGCCGTCATAAAATGTGAGAATCTAAGCGTTGTCACATCGTCTGAGTCGCCATTAGCAGATGTAGCTTGATTATTATCAGAGCAGCCAGATAATGCTATCCCAGACATTGCAAGTACGGTAGCCAGAGCGATTCCAGTAGATAGTTTGGTTTTCATCGTAGAGTCCTTTCTTGATGATTGAGTTCTCACTATTAAAGCTTAGCATGAAGCAATGCCTACTCCCCTACAGGCACCTGTTCTTTAGCTTCTTTCAATTCTTCGGCATGCAAAAAATGTGTATGAGCGGGCGCACGTTTAGTACGTGACCATTCTTCTAACATGTCGTGTTTTATCTCTTCAGTAATCATCGAGACTTTTTCTTCTGAGGTAATATCATCGTAAGTGAGTTCCATACGATGACCATTAGGATCGAAGAAGTAGATAGAATGGAAAATACCGTGATTGGTCACACCAATGACGTCAATCCCGCCATCCTCTAAATGCTTCTTCGCAGCCATTAAAGTATCGCGATCTTTTACTTTCATTGCCAGATGCTGTACCCAGTCTGGCGTATTAGGATCAGAACCCATTTCAGGTTGATTGGGTAATTCAAAAAACGCCAACACATTACCGTTACCTGCATCCAAAAAGATATGCATGTAGGGATCAAAGGCTTTAGTAGAAGGTACGTGGTCTTCGGCAAAAGCTAAAATGAAATCCATATTCAAGTGTTTTTTGTACCACTCTACGGTTTCTTTAGCATCTTTGCAGCGATAAGCCACATGATGAATTTGTTCTATTTTAAAACTCATATCAATATCCTTTTGATAAGGCGTAAAACCTGAGGTTGCTACCGCTATAAGGTTTTTATGTCGATCTAACCTAAGTCGTATAGCTCCTAATCTTAATAATGCCAATCGATTGTTTTACGCCTGTTCTATATAAAAGTTATGCGTCAAAATCAAAGTTTAAAGCAGGCAATACTTTACCGCGCACTTCACCAAACCCAACACGAATGCCACCTTTTTCGCTATAGCCTTTCATGATAACGGTATCACCGTCGTCGATAAAAGTACGTGTGCCCCCGCCTTTAAGCTCAACAGGTTTGGTCGCGTTCCAAGCGATCTCGAGCATTGAGCCATAAGAGTCTGGCGTTGGCCCTGAGATGGTACCCGAGCCCATCATATCGCCGACTTCGACTTTACAGCCAGTAATAGTGTGATGCGTCAATTGCTGAGCCATCGACCAGTACATGTATTTAAAATTGGTTTCAGAGATGACGGTAGCGCTATCAGCATTTTCTGGAAGCAATTCCACTGACAAATTAATATCAAAGCTGTTATCGGATTTTTTCTCACGTAGATAAGCCAGTGGCTCCGGATCCTGAGTTGGGATTGAGGTTTTAAAAGGTTCTAGCGCATCTAAAGTGACAATCCAAGGGGATATCTCAGAAGCAAAAGTTTTAGCATTAAAAGGGCCTAAAGGAACGTATTCCCATTTTTGAATATCACGAGCTGACCAATCGTTAAACAGCACCATACCAAAAATATGATCCCATGCGTTTTTGATAGAAATTGGCTCTCCGATTTTATTAGGTTGACCTACGATAAATGCAGTTTCAAGCTCAAAATCAAGACGCTTACAAGGCGCAAAAATAGGACGCTCATCTGGATTGGGTTTTAGCTGACCTGACGGACGAATGATATCTGTGGAGCCCGTCACAAAGACCGTACTGGCACGGCCGTTATAACCGACTGGCATTTCCTTCCAGTTCGGCAATAGCGCATTAGCAGGATCACGGAATAGCGTACCGACGTTAGTAGCATGCTCTTTCGACGAATAAAAGTCAGTATAGCCAGGGACATGGACAGGTAGATGCATCGTGACATCGGCTTGCTTAAATAACGCCTTACCTTGCAAGTCTTGGTTATCACGTAGAGTGTCAGTGTCGGCAGCTAACAGTGTTTGAATAGTGCTACGCGCGGTAGTCCAATTATCTCGACCAGAATCAATAAAGGCATTAAGTGTCGGCTGGTCAAAATAGCGACCACCTTCTAATTTAATTAGACCTTCGGTTTCAAGTACCGCTAAGTCCAAAACGTGTTCACCAATGGCGACACCAGCGCGGCGCTTGCCATCGGCAGTTTCACTAAAGATGCCATAAGGCAAATTGTGAATAGAAAAATCAGAGTCGCTTGCGATATCGAGAAATGAAGAGAGGTTTGTGTCAATCGTTGACATGGTTAGCTCCTTGCTGGTCAATGAGTCTTATGAATATAGTTTTATGGAAAACAGTTTATAAAAAATAGTAAATTACGTATAGATTAACATCTTACATATAATGTAATTTATATCAATTTACATTGCAAGCGATTACTGAGTAATTTAATAAGGTATAAAAGCTATTTTGTGGTTTACTGCTTCCTATTTTAGTCTCAATTTTGATTTGTTTTGTAAGGTAATGAATTTATTAATTTATAATGCTGCAGCAATGGAGAAATTCGGCAGCGACTCGGCACAAGCCCCATTGCTTAACATCTAATATCTGACATTTCACGCAAAGTAAGTGCCTGTATTAACCACAATAGAAATAGCTATAACGTGTTTTGATAGCCACACTTTAAAAGGAAAGACATACATGGATTTGGCAAGTATCTTTATTCATGACACAACTTGGGCGTTTGCTGCCGAAATCGTCATACGCGTGATTGTTATGTTTAGCATGATTATCATATTTTTACGTTTCACTGGTAAACGCGGCGTCCGGCAGCTGTCTATTTTTGAGCTGACCATTATTTTGTCACTGGGTTCTATCGCTGGTGATCCGATGTTCACCGAGGATTTACCGATTATACAAGCGGTACTCATCATGAGTATCGTGATTATCATGTATCGGCTCTGCACTTGGGTAATGATGAAATACCAGCCCTTTGAAGATCTTTTGGAAGGAAAGTCGATTTATATTGTAGAAGACGGCGCCTTAGTAATAGATAAGATTAAAAGAGGCAAGATGTCGCATGATGAGTTTTTTGCTGAGATGCGCCAACAAGGTGTTGAACACTTGGGTCAGGTACGTGTGGGCTTATTAGAGACGGATGGCTCATTTAGCTTATTGCTATTTCCACCTGATGAAACGCGTTATGGTTTGCCACTTTTCCCCAAGCAGTATCAGCCAGTTAAAGAGATAGATCCAAAGCATTGCTATGCTTGTATGCATTGTGGCTATGTCGATTATATTGCGAAGCCAAATCAGCAATGCGTACGCTGTGAATGTGAAAGTTGGGCGAAGGCCTTGGATAGCGGGATTGTTAGATAATGAAATTGTAAGACAGCCTGAAATCGACTTTTGCTTTGTCTAAAATTAATAAAGCCGTCACCATTAAATTGGGACGGCTTTACTTTGTACGAGCTTTATCAATATATAGAATCGTGACTAAAATCTAACCTAACTATCGGGCTGATACTTTAGTTCCATCTTTACGACTGATTGTCAGCCCTGTAAAGCCAAATAGTATCGTCAGTAATAGCGATAGATAACAGAAGAACGCATAAGGCAGATAATCCAGTACTGGTACGCCTAAGGCTTGACTAATAAACACCCCGCACACACTCCAAGGTACGAGCGGATTGATTACCGTCCCTGCATCTTCAATAGTACGAGATAGGTTTTTTGGGTGTAAGTTTAAGCGCTCAAATATCGGACGAAACGCTGTGCCTGACAGTAGGATACTCAAATACTGCTCACCGATAAGGACGTTAATGCTCAGTGCTGACATGGCAGTTGCAAATATTGCGCGTCCTGGACTGGTTAGAGTATCTCTTATCCCTGATAGCAACGCTGGCAAGATACCTAAAGCGCTCAGCAATCCACCAAGACTAAGTGCCAATATCACAATCATTTGAGTAAAGAACATGCTTTGTACACCGCCACGCGAGAGCATACCGCCTACTTCCCCAAGATCTAGCGATTCAGCGGGTGCATAACCTGCAAAGAAGTACCCGCCCAATTGTCCAAAGCTTGGCGAACTATGCAAGTAGGTAACAATCAATGCGGTAATAATGGTACAGATAATAGTATAGATGGCGTTGACCCGAAATACAGCCAGTCCAACAAGTACCACAAACGGCAATACTGCATAACTATGTACCAAGCCACTTGCGATCAGCTGTCCTTGCAAGACAGTCACCTGACTCAAGTCACCACTAACAGTCTGTCCAGAGAAGAACCAAAAAAGTATGACAGTCAGTATCCACGCAGGCACCGTGGTGTACATCATATTGCGAATATGCTCAAATAAATCAATACCCACGACCGATGAAGCAATAGTACAAGTATCAGATAATGGCGACATCTTATCACCAAAAAACGCACCCGATACGACAGCGCCAGCAGCGATAGCGACATTGGCATCAAACGCATTACTCATACCAATAAATGCCACGCCTAACGTTGCCGCAGTAGTCAAACTACTGCCCAATGCAATACCAATAATCGAAGTGAGTACAAAGGCTGATATGTAATAAAACTCCGGTGATATTAGCTCGAAGCCAAAATACATCAGTGTCGGTATAGCTCCCGACATCATTAGAGCGGCAACCATCAAGCCAATAAAGAAGAATAAGTAAATCGCACCGATACCGCTCATCACTCCAGAGGCCATTTGCGCTTGCATATCATTAAAGCTAAGGCCCTTAAATAGACCGATAGCCAATAACACGCAGATAGCGAGTATCAATGATAAATGTGGCACCCAGCCAAGGCCAATCATGGTGACACCCATAATGGCGATGACAGTGGTAGCAATAATAAATGCCAGTTTGGGTGAGAACTGGGTTAGTATTTTTGGAGGCATCACACATCCTTAGATGACCAGTTGAATTTGGTTTAGGGTTGGCTTTAAGTGTAGTAAGTTTAATGAGTTGCTTTGATTATTGCCACCCTCATTACTTACTGAATAGACCATCCGTCTTTGCTGCCATGATAAAATCATTGCGATGCAGACCTTTGATGCTGTGCGACCACCATGTCACTGTCGCTTTGCCCCACTCTACCAATATGCCGGGATGATGCCCTTCCTCTTCCGCGATATCTGCAAGCCGATTAGCAAACGCCATAGCGGTGACGAAGTTTTTAAACTTATATTGACGTTGTAATTGATTGATGCCGTCGACTTCGATAAGCGACCAGTCAGGAAGTTGTTGTAGCAGCTCGCGTGCCTCAGTATCGTCGACTTTTGGCGCGCCGACACGGCAGGCTTCGCAGCTGGCTTGAGATAGGGTTTGTAAATGCTCAGTCATAGTAAATTCCTTTTATTTTAACTATTGAGTTTTTATTAAATGTACGTCCATGTTGACGTGATTGTCTATTTAAGCAGCCAATGTTTAAGTGTTCTTAATTAAGCTATCACTTGCTTTAATGATCAGTTGATTAAACAGTCAATTGATTAAGCAATTAGTTGGTTTCGACTTTATAGGTTGGCTCAAACATTCCGAGTGACATCGCTTGCTTGACCACCCCCATGATGTCGCTATTCACGATGTCAAACAGCGTATCTAAATTATCAATGACATAATAGATAGGCTGAATATGGTCAATTCGATAAGGGGTTCGTAACACATCTAGCAAATCGAAGGCTCGGTGTTCAGGTTGATGATGTGATTGATGATTTGATTGATCGTGCGATTGATTTTGAACCTCATCATTGAGTGCATAAATAGTTTCAGAAGGTGAGCTTAAGATGCCACCACCATAAATTCGGCGAGTATCCCTCGTTTGCCCGACCAAACCAAACTCGATGGTAAACCAATACAGCCGTGCTAAAAATAACCTTTCTTCTTTACTGGCATTAAGACCAAGCTTGCCGTAAGTCTCATTAAAGGTAGCAAAGGCAGGATGAGTCAGTAGCGGACAGTGTCCGACAATCTCATGAAAGATATCAGGCTCTTCGATGTAATCCATGTCATCAAAGCGGCGGATAAAGGTCGCAACGGGGAAGGATTTATTGGCCAACAGCTTAAAGAATTTACCAAAGCTAATTAAAGCTGGCACCGCAGCTGTTTGCCAACCTGTGGTCGCTTGCAGCACTTCATCGATATCATGTAATTGCGGAATACGATCTGGCGGTAGATTTAGCTTTTTGAGCCCATCTAGATATGCCGAGCAGGCACGATTGGGTATTTGCTTGGCTTGACGCTCAAGAAGCGCTTGCCACATGGCATTCTCATTATCACTATAATGAATATGACCATTGGCATCAGGTTGATGCGAAAGATAAGGTTGTTTGCTTTGGCGTTCCATGCCGGTATTCCTTTTGCCATTAGTCCATTCTATTTGGACCAGTATTTCAGATTTACTATATCAATCATTATAGTATTAATAATAGCAAGACAAATTCCTTTTTGTCCTGCCATGTTTATTTAACTTATTAATAAATTTACTCTGTTTCTGTCTCTGTTTCAGATTGTCCGATAGCGCCGCGTCGCACTTGATCGCGCTCTATTGATTCGAATAGCGCTTTAAAGTTACCTTCACCAAAGCCTTCATCGTAATCGCCTTTACGTTGGATGAATTCAAAAAATACGGGGCTACCTAAGATAGTTTCAGAGAAAATTTGTAATAGCAGACGCGGTGTGCCGCCTTCCGTGGTGCCATCTAATAAGATGCCACGAGTCTGCAATTCAGAGACGTTTTCGCCATGATTTGGTAAGCGCTCACTCAGCATTTCGTAATAAGCAGCGGTTGGCGCTGTCATGAGCGGTATACCCGCCTCTTTTAGTTTATCGATACTGGCCAATAAGTCATCACTGGCTAAAGCAATATGTTGAATGCCTTCACCATTGAAGCTCATTAGATACTCTTCGATTTGTCCGCCGCCCTGCTTAGATTCTTCATTTAAAGGAATACGGATTTTGCCATCAGGCGCGGTCATGGCTTTACTGGTCAGCCCAGTGTATTCGCCTTTGATATCGAAATAGCGAATTTCACGGAAGTTAAAGATGCGCTCATAGAAGTTTGCCCAGTAAGCCATGCGACCACGGTAGACGTTATGGGTAAGATGGTCAATAACTTTGAAGCCATGTCCAACAGGATACTTATCTACATCTGGGAAGAACTCAAAGTCGACATCATAGATAGATTCACCGTCTTTAAAACGGTCAATCAGATAAATCAATGAGCCGCCGATACCTTTAATAGCAGGAAGTCTCAGCTCCATTACCCCTGTCGGCACCTCTACTGGCTGTGCGCCGTTTTCAATCGCAAGCTCGTAGGCTTTTTTGGAATCTTTAACACGAAAGCCCATGCTACAGGCCCCTGCTCCATGCTCTTCCACAAAGTAGCTGGCTTGGCTTTTTGGTTCACGGTTCAATATGAGGTTGATGTCACCTTGACGGTATAAAGAGACATCTTTTGATCGGTGATTGGCAACATGGGTAAAACCAAGCTGCTCAAAAAGTGCTTCTACCGCTTTCGGTTCAGGCGAGGCGAATTCGACAAAATCAAACCCTTGCAATCCTATTGGGTTTTCGAATAAATCTGCCATTGTAATCATCCTTAATGTCAATTGGTGGTATAAATCAGTGTAAAAAGTTGTATATAACAATAAATATTGTTGACGATGTATTCATCTTAGATTAGCTTGATTTATAAGACTAATCGTATTTTTTGATTTATTTATCAGGTTTACTTATGAATATCAGCATTCGCCAATTGACCGCTTTTATCAAAGTCGCTGACAACGGTAGCTTTACCCGTGCTAGCGACCAGATGCATTTAACCCAATCTGCCGTCAGTGGACTGATAAAAGAATTGGAGTCAAGTCTTGGTATCGTCTTATTTGACCGTACCACCCGCCAGCTATCTTTGTCGGTAGTAGGCAGACATTTATTGCCACAAGCGCGCCGAGTGCTTAATGAGATGCAGTTATTTGAAAACGAAGCGAGCAGTCTGATGAGCTTAGCGCAAGGTCAAGTGCGACTGGCAGTATCGCAGTTTGCCGCCTCCTCCATGCCTGCAGTCATCGCCCAATTTTCAAAAGACTATCCTGATATCAGCGTGTCTTTGTTAGATTGCTCTGCAGAAAACGTCCTGCAACACATTCAGGATATCGAAGTAGATTTGGGCGTTGGTACCGAGCTTGGTTTTATGGAAAGTGAAGACGACATTAGCGCTGATTTGTTATATGAGTTGCCGTTTTGTGTAGTGATGCCAGATAACCATGCGCTGGCTCAAAAAACTGAGGTAACGTGGCAGGATTTGATAGATATCCCGCTCATTACCTTACAAGGGCCTTTTATTGAGCAAGTGACCGCTGAGCTGGATGAGACCGTTGCCACTCATATCCAGCAAGCGCGCTACAAAGTGAACTTTATGTCCACAGCGCTTGAGATGACGCGCCAAGGCTTCGGTATTACCTTATGTCTGCCTTATATGCCTGAGGTCATTGATTGGGTGAGTGCCAATGGCTTACAAATGCGGTCGCTCGCACAGCCTGTTAAGATGCGTAGATTCTTTATTTATCAACGCTCCTCAAGAGCACTGTCGCCTGCCAGCATTGCCTTTAAACAGTTTTTGCAGACTTATTTTGCCTCTCACTTCAACGACTTGCAGAGTAGCTAGAGTAAGTAGGTACTATTCTATAGCTGTTCTTAAATGCTATATTCTAAATGGTTATTAATAGTCTAATCAGCTTAAAAAGCATTTGGATTATCAAATAGCTCATCTAATCAGTTAATTAATCAATATCGATGAATCTCTCGTTGAGTTAATAGCCAATCTAGTTTATGCTTTTTGGCGGCTTTGTTTCTATTCTAGTAAGGAAAAAAAATGTTTGAACGTATCGACTATTATGCTGGTGATCCAATCTTAGGTTTGATGGACAAGTTTGCAGAAGATAGCAATCCCGATAAAGTGAATTTGGGCGTGGGTGTTTATTACGACGAAGACGGCAAAATGCCAGTACTTGAGTGTGTAAAAACTGCTGAACAGCGCATTGCAGACCCAATTTCTCCTCGTCCATACCTACCAATGGCAGGGTTGCCTGGACACCGTAAAGGCTGTCAAGAACTGTTATTTGGCAAAGATGCTCAAGTATTGAAAGACGGTCTGGTTGCGACTATTGCCACTATTGGTGGCTCTGGCGCGTTGAAAGTAGGCGCTGAGTTTATCAATCAATGGTTCCCGCAATCTAAATGCTACGTGAGTGACCCTACATGGGGCAATCACATTGCTATTTTTGAAGGGTCTGATGTCGAAGTTGGCAAATACCCGTACTACGATAAGGCCACTGGCGGCATCAAATTTGATGAGATGATTGCGTTTTTTGAAACGTTGAATAAAGATGATGTGCTGTTATTACACCCTTGCTGTCATAACCCAACGGGTGTGGATTTGACTAAAGAGCAGTGGGATAAAGTATTAAACGTTGTTCAAGAGCGCGAGCTGATTCCGTTTATGGATATCGCTTATCAAGGTTTTGGCGAAGACATGGACAGCGACGCTTATCCTATTCGTAAAGCGGTCGATATGGGCCTGCCATTGTTTGTGAGCAACTCATTCTCCAAAAACCTATCACTATACGGTGAGCGTGTCGGCGGCCTATCAGTCGTTTGCCCAACTACCGATGAGACTGAGCGTGTATTCGGTCAGCTGACCTCTACGGTACGTCGTATCTACTCAAGCCCACCATCACATGGCGGACGCGTCGTCGATATTGTTATGAATGATGAAGCCTTGCACGAGCAATGGGTTGGCGAAGTTTATACGATGCGTGATCGTATCAAAGCTATGCGCATGAAGCTAAAATCTGTGCTAGAAGCTAAAGTCCCTGGTCGTAGCTTTGACTACCTAACTGCTCAAAACGGCATGTTTAGCTTTACAGGATTAACCCCTGAACAAGTTGAGCAGCTACAAAGCAAATTTGGTATCTATATGGTATCTAACTCACGTATGTGCGTCGCGGGCTTAAACAGTAGTAATATCGACTATGTTGCTAATGCGATGGTTGAAGTATTAAAGAACTAATCATTTAAAAAGTCTTTAACAAAGCTATTTTGATAAAAAGGTTGAGCATTGACTCAGCCTTTTTTATTTGTCTATTTCTTCTACCCGCTCCTCCTTAAAAATGCATTCTTCTGAAAACATTTAGGAAAAACATTTCCCATTACGATATGTGCTGCTCAAAAAGCTAATCATATACAACGTCGATTGTATATAAAACAATCACCTTTAAGCTAGCATTGCTGATTTATTGAAAGAGTGTAACGAATTCTTGTAACCATAATATACAAGACAATACGAACTTGAACAATCATTCAAGAACAACTACAATAAGTTTCTTTATAGCATCTAGCAGCAATATTGTATTCATTTTTGAGCAATCACTCAATATGGTAAATATTTTTCTTTATGTTTATTTTATAATGATAGAAAGTATCGATACTCATTTCATTCATTAATTTTTTGAACCCATTTTTAAAACTTTTCAAAAGCGAAAACTTATGCAAAAAGTTATGCCAAAACATTTACCACTTTCACTATTATTGCTTCGACTTGGTATCTTCATTGTGTTCTTCTTTTGGACACTCGACAAATTTGTAAACCCTGAACATGCTGCAAGTGTGTTTGCTAAATTTTATGCACTAGAAAATTTAGGCACCAGCATTGTTTACGTTGTTGGTAGCTTGCAAATTATACTCATCTTTTTGTTTGTGGCAGGTTTGTTCAGAAAGTGGACATACGGCATCATTTTATTGCTACACGCAGCCTCTACTTTTGCAACCTTTGGTCTCTACCTAACGCCTTTTGATAACTTACTGTTTTTTGCCGCATGGCCAATGTTGGCTGCCTGTGTCGCGTTATTCTTAATGCGAGATTGGGACACGTTAACATTAGGCAAAAGAACCTCTTTTACGCAAAATCAGATAGTGCCTATTCAATAGGGCTTATTAAATCGTGCCTACTGTTAGACTAAAGCCTGTCCTCATTTTGATAATGGTAATAAAAATGCCAGTCAGCAGAACACAGGCTATATACTGTTAATACTGATAAGTTAGCTATTTTATAGTAGATAAACTAATAGACCATTCGAACCATTCAATGGAATGGCTGCTGCTATTAAAACAATGAAGATGCTCAACCAAAAAGATCACTGTGATTTTTAACCTTTGCCCCACTATTTAGCCGGACATTTCATGATTAAAAGAATATTTTTAATACTGTTAATATTGATATTAGCGGCAAGCTTTTTTTATTTTGACCTAAATCAATTATTGACGCTTGACGGCTTAAAAGGGTCGATGGCGCAATTTAACGACTACAAAGCGCAATCACCGCTATTGATTATCGGTGGGTTCTTTTTACTTTATGTGGTCGTCACCGCTCTATCCTTACCGGGAGCTGCTATTTTGACCTTGGCAGCTGGGGCGCTATTTGGCTTATGGCAAGGCTTATTGGTTGCCTCGTTTGCCTCTAGTATTGGTGCGACACTAGCGTTTTTAACCTCACGTTATTTACTGCGTGATACGATTAAGCAGCGTTTTCCTGAACGCTTAGCAGCCATTGATGCTGGCGTTGAAAAAGAAGGCGGATTTTACTTATTTACCCTGCGCTTAGTGCCGATATTTCCGTTCTTTTTGATTAATTTACTCATGGGCGTCACCGCGATTAAAGCGAGGACATTCTACTGGGTAAGCCAAGTTGGTATGCTCGCGGGTACTTTTGTATTCGTTAATGCCGGTACGCAACTGGCGCAAATTGACAGTTTGTCAGGGATTTTATCGTTTAATTTGATTGTCTCATTTGCGTTGTTAGGTTTTTTCCCATTAATAGCAAAAGGGATATTAAATATGCTAAAAAAACGCCGCGTCTATAAAAACTATAGCAAACCTAAAAAATTCGACCGTAATATGATTGTGATTGGTGCTGGTGCTGGCGGGCTAGTCACCAGCTATATCGCGGCGACCGTCCGAGCAAAAGTAACATTAATCGAAGCGGGTGAGATGGGTGGCGACTGCTTAAACTATGGCTGTGTACCCAGCAAAGCTTTGATTAAAAGCGCGAAAGTCGCAGAACAGATGCGCAATGGTGAGCGTTATGGCTTGGAAAACACACTACCAGAGTTTTCATTCAAAAACGTTATGATACGCATCCATAAAGTCATCGCTGATATCGCGCCAAATGACAGCGTCGAGCGTTATACGGACTTGGGTGTCGAAGTGTTAAAAGGCTACGCTAAATTTATCGACCCATGGACGGTAGAGATTGCGCTAAACGATGGCGGCACGCAAACACTAACCGCACGTTCCATTGTTATCGCTACTGGCGCGCGCCCCTTTGTACCAGACTTGCCAGGCTTGGAAGAAACCGGCTATGTGACCAGCGATACCATATGGAACAAGTTTACTGAGCTTGATGAAGCGCCGAAAAAGCTGGTCGTCCTTGGTGGTGGGCCTATCGGCTCTGAGCTGGCGCAAGCTTTTGCACGCTTAGGCTCCAATGTGACCCAAATCGAAAGAGGCGCGCGTCTTATGAAAAAAGAAGACGTGGAAGTCTCTGAATTTGCACACAAAGTACTCGTCGAGAGTGGCGTAAATGTCTTAACCTCGCATCAAGCAATTCGCTGTGAAGCTCGCGATGGTAAAAAGTTCATTATCGTTGAACCGCAAGGCGACAGTACCGATAAGCAAAGCAGTACCGATAAGCAAGAAATCGCTATTGAATATGACGAATTGCTTTGTGCCGTTGGACGCAGTGCGCGCTTAAAAGGCTATGGCTTAGAAACATTAGGGATTGAAACTGAACGTACCATCGAGACCGATGACTATTTAGAAACCCTCTACCCCAATATTTACGCTGCTGGTGATGTCGTTGGTCCTTATCAATTTACTCATGTGGCCTCCCATCAGGCATGGTACGCAGCCGTAAATGGTTTGTTTGGACATCTAAAGAAGTTTAAAGTAGATTATCGCGTGATTCCGTGGACGACTTTTATAGACCCAGAAGTCGCACGCGTTGGACTAAATGAGCAAGAGGCTGTAGAGAAAGGCATCGACTTTGAGATTACCCGCTACGACTTTAAAGACTTAGATCGTGCCGTGACGGAAAGCGCCAACGATGGCTTTATCAAAGTCATTACGCCAAAAGGTAAAGATAAAATACTCGGCGTGACCATCGTCGCTGAGCATGCTGGCGACTTGATGCCTGAATTTATATTAGCGATGAAACATGGCTTAGGGCTGAATAAAATACTCGGCACCATTCATATGTACCCGACATGGGCGGAGGGTAATAAATACGCGGCTGGTGAATGGAAACGCAATCATGCGCCTGAAACGGTATTAAACTGGCTTGAGAAATATCATACATGGCGTCGAGGTTAGTTGAATTTTTATCAACTGCGCTGAAAACATATCATCATAACGGAAACTTAAATGTACGTTATTAAATCTTTACCAGCTATGCCAACGTTAAAAAACTTAAGCCGCTATAGCACCTATGCTATGGCGCTTAGCGTTTGTGCAGTTATTTCTTCAAGCATATCAGCAAGCACTGCCTCACCCACTACCAGTAACCTTAATCAAAATTTATCATCTTGGCAGCAGATAGAGGGGCAAGGTAAAAACCAAGACGTCTACTTTTATGCATGGGGTGGTGACCCGCAGATCAATGCTTATCTACAGTGGGCCGCCGAGCAAGTCGATGATAAATATAATATCAACTTGGTTCATGTCAAATTGAGCGATACCAGTGAAGCCGTTAGTCGCGTACTCGCGGAAAAGTCTGCCAACAATAATGATGAAGGCAGCGTTGATCTCATCTGGATAAATGGCGCAAACTTTGCCACCATGAGTGAGAATTCGTTATTACTCAAACAATGGGCGAACAAGCTGCCTAACTTTGCCTTGACCGATCCAGAGAATAATCCTGCCGTTAACTTTGATTTTGGTGTACCGACCAATGGTATGGAAGCACCATGGGGTCAAGCCTCGCTGACTTTTTATTACGACAGCTTATCAACTGAAAAGCCACCAACGACCCTGAATGAGCTAGTCAATTGGACAGCGCAAAATCCTGGGCGTTTTAGCTATCCAAAGCCACCTGACTTTTTAGGCATGAGCTTTTTAAAATATGCTTTAGTCATGCTGCACGAAAAGCAAGATGCTAAAACAGGCGAAAATATCAAAGCACAGCTCAACTTGCCAGCCACTGAGCAAAATACAGATATTATATTAGCCCCTTTATGGACGTTTTTAGATGATTTGCATCCCACCTTATGGCGTAAGGGTGAGCAATTTGTGCAAACGGGCGCGCACATGCGACGTCTGGTCGATGATACCGAGCTTAGCTTAGCCTTTAGCTTTTCCGCGCCTGAAATTCCTGCGGCCGTGCAGCGTTATGATTTACCCCAGAGCATTCGTAGCTATGCGATGAGCGATGGCAGCTTAAGTAACACCCATTTTGTGGCGATTCCTTATAACGCCAGCCACCCACAAGCCGCGCAGCTAGTGGCAAACTTCTTGCTAAGCCCAGAAGCACAGGCTAGAAAGCAAACGCCTGCTATGTGGGGTGATAAAACCGTACTCGTCCAATCGACGCTCGACCCTGAGCAACAAGCATTATTCAAGACTAACAGACCGCATCCGAGCGCCCTACCTATTGACGCTATAAAACGTACCGTAAATGAACCACATCCGAGCTGGGTTGATGCCATTATGCAAGGCTGGCAGACACGTTATGGAGTCAGCCCATGAATAAAGATTCTAATAATAAAACGGCTGATGCAAGCACTAGAACGATAGATCCTTATAAAACAGACCTATTTACGCACATTGTATCCTTGAGTCCGAAATTTTTACTGCTACTGTTGATATTACCCGTACTCGGTGGTTTACTCAGCGTGCTGTTACCTGCCTTTAGCTGGGTACCTGCACTTGAAAAAACGACCGTTAGTCTACAAGGCTTTAACGATCTTTGGCAGACGCCGGGTCTTATCCAAATGGTAGCGTTGAGCATCGCTACTGGATTAATCAGCACGTTACTCGCTTTTGTCATGACCTTGATGATATTGGCGGCATTTTTTAATAGTGTTTGGCTGACCCGTATTGAGCGTTTGCTGAGTCCAATTTTAGTCATTCCTCATGCAGCGGCAGCCATCGCGGTTGGTTTTTTAATCGCGCCTTCTGGTATGTTTTCACGGTTTATTTCACCGTGGCTAAGCGGTTGGGAATTGGCACCAGGCGGTATGTTTCCCCATGACCCCTACGGCATCAGTATCATTTTGGGTTTAACCTTAAAAGAGCTGCCGTTTTTACTACTCATGGCATTAGGCGCTTTGGCACAACCTGAGCTTGGTAAAAAGTTACGCCAGCAGTATAAAGTTGCGCTAAATCTTGGTTATTACCCCATCACTGCCTTTTTCAAAGCCGTCCTCCCAATCCTCTATCCTTTTTTACGTCTGCCTATCTTAGCCGTTCTGGCCTATGCCAGTGCCAGCGTAGAGATGCCATTGATATTGGGTCCAAACACGCCGCCAACGCTCGCGGTTACTATCATGCAATGGTTTAACGATGTGGATTTAAACTTACGTATAAAAGCCTCGGCGGGCGCATTATTACAGCTGGCGTTGACGGGTGGCTTAATCGCCTTGTGGCTTGGTAGCGAGAGAGCGATAAAAACTTGCTTTAATGGCACATTGATAAATGGCAAGCGCCACTATGCCGATGCATTATGGCAAAAAATCACCGCAGCGTTGACCACTGTGGTGATTGGCTTTATCTTGCTGGCGCTCGTTGGTCTGGTAATGTGGTCAGTGGCTGGTTTTTGGCGCTTTCCAGCCGTATTGCCAGAGCAATTGGTGTTATTACATTTTCAAAGTGCCTTTACGCAAATGGGTACGCCATTATTTAATACTCTTGCTATCGGTATCGTGAGTACCGTATTTGCCATTGTGCTGACTTTATTATGTTTGGAAGCCGAACAACTAAGTAAAAAGTCTCTTTCAAAATTTACCAGTTTCATTATCTATTTGCCGCTGTTAGTGCCCAGCATTGCCTTTCTATTTGGTTTGGTATGGTTACAGCAGTTGGTGAATAACCAAACGGCGTTTTTTAATGTGGCGTTCACGCATCTGCTCTTTGTGCTGCCCTATGTATTTTTATCGCTTGCCAGTAGCTATCGGCGTCTAGACCCGCGTTTTGCTCATGTAGCCGCAAGCCTTGGGGCGACCCCAGCAAAAGTATTTTTGCAGGTGAAATTACCACAACTGTTTGCGCCGCTGTTAATTGCTATCGCCCTTGGTTTGGCGATTAGCTTTGGTCAATACTTGCCGACATTATTGGCAGGTGGTGGACGTATCGCCACCATCACCACAGAAGCTGTGACTCTCGCAAATGGTGCCAGTAGGCGCACCAGTGCGGTGTATGCCATCATCCAAATGGCACTGCCGTTAATTGGCTTTATATTGGCGTGGATATTGCCAAAGTACTTTTTTCGAAGTGGTAAAAATAGCAGCCGTTAAAATGTTTTTTAAAATATATTCGTTTTGAAGAGCACTGATTCTAAATAGCACTAATTTTGAAAATACCTAATAATAAAAACGCAAATAAAAGGGCCTTTGATGCAATCCTCTTTACAGATAAAAGACTTACAGTTATATCGACAACGCAAGTTACTCCTCAGCCTAGATGAGCAGATTGCTGGTGGTGAAATATTGACTGTCATGGGCCCATCTGGTAGTGGCAAATCAAGCTTATTGAACTGGCTAACAGGTACTTTACCAAACGGTTTTACCGCTACTGGTGAAGTCTGGTTAAATGATAAAAATGTAAGCCATCTGCCGACGCACCTGCGTCATATTGGGGTACTGTATCAAGACGCCCTATTGTTTTCGCATTTATCAGTAGCGGGTAATATTGCTTTTGCGATGCCTAAAAGTAATAAGACGGGAGATAGAAAACAGCGTAGTGAAAAAATAGAACAGGCGCTGGCACAAGTGGGATTAGCAGGCATGGGAAATCGTCATCCCGATAATTTATCAGGCGGGCAACAAGCACGAGTGGCGCTACTGCGCACCTTGCTCAGCGAGCCAAAAGCGATACTGCTCGATGAGCCTTTTAGCAAGCTGGATACTCAGCTAAGAGTAGATACGCGGCAATTGGTATTTGAGCAAATCCGCACTCATAAGCTCCCCGCCATCATGGTCACACACGATCATAGCGATGCTGAGGCCGCAAAGGGTAAGGTTATTCATTTAGAGCTATAGTTTTAGGTCTATAGTCTTAGATATAAATCTTAAATCATCAAAGCGAAATATAAAAGGCAAGCGCATGCTAGACAAATTTCTTACGCCCATGATTAAGCCGATACTAGCCCCTGTGGTCGTTGTATTACATAAACGCGGCATCACGGCTGATCAACTCACGGTAGCGGGGTTTGTAATCGGCATATTAGCCTTACCATTACTGGCGTTTGAACTGTGGTATGGCGCACTTGCAGCGATTGTGTTGAATCGCATTTTTGATGGTCTTGATGGCGCTCTAGCTCGTCATGCACAGCAAAGCTCAAGCGCAGGTGGCTACTTAGACATTACGCTCGACTTTTTATTTTATGCAGCAGTCCCGCTTGGGTTTATCTTGGCAAATCCTGAACAGAACGCCATTGCAGGTGCGTTATTACTCTCCGCTTTTATTGGTACAGGCTCTAGCTTTTTGGCGTTTGCGATTGCCGCTGAAAAGTTTAAACTGGATAAACCACAGTTCAAATATAAAAGCTTCTATTATTTAAATGGTTTGACGGAAGGCACCGAAACCATCGCGCTATTTGTTGCCTTTTGCATTTGGCCACAGCACTTTGTATTACTTGCTAACATTTTTGCAACGGCCTGCGCGATTACGATTTTTACCCGTATCCATGGCGGCTATCATACCCTCAAGCAGCTAGAGGCTGATGCCATAGTCGGTTCAAAATAAAAGAAAATGGTCACAATATCCTGCCGTTTTAAACCCTCAAGAGGTAAGCAATGACTAACGAAGTATGGTGGCGGCTTGGGTTCTTTTTGAGCATTTTAGTGATTATGATGCTGATTGAATGGCGCATGCCTGCACGTAAAGCGCCCATCAAAAGCAGCAAACGCTGGTTCGCTAACTTTGGCTTGGTATTTGCATCAACCGTTATTGCTCGTCTAGCCGTGCCTGTCGGTCTAACCGCTGTGGCGCTTTATAATCAGCAGCATAAAATTGGCTTATTCAATATTATCGATTTGCCAAGCATTGTTGTCATCATACTAAGCTTAATATTGCTCGACATCATTATCTACTGGCAGCACCGATTATTCCATCGTGTGCCTATCCTGTGGCGTTTGCATAAAGTACATCACGCTGATGCGCATGTTGATGCCAGTACAGGCCTTAGGTTTCATCCTATTGAAATTGTCTTAAGCATCCTAGTAAAGCTCGTTGCCGTCAGCCTATTGGGCGTCCCTGCCATTGCAGTGCTAATTTTTGAGATTGCTCTAAATGGCTTAGCGATGTTTAACCATGCCAATATTCGTCTGCCGCCTGCAGTTGAAAAGCCACTGCGCTTAATATTAATGACGCAGATTTTGCATCGTATTCATCACAGCCAACGCGTTAGTGAGACCAACTCAAACTATGGTTTTAGCGTCATTTGGTGGGATTGGATTTTTGGTAGTTATAAGAGTGAAGCGCAGAAGTCTGATAACGAGCTAGATATTGGCTTAAAAGAATATCCATCACCCAAGCAAAACGCCTCACTATGGGGATTGCTCGTAATGCCGTTTAAAAGTAAATGAGCGATAGCTAAATCCTTGCAAGCGTCAAACAACTACATTCCCCATATGCAACTGAAGAAGGCCAATCAACTGCTGTCTTCGGTACATCTTGCCCAGTATCAATCATCTTGGCAGCATTAATCCAGCCAGCATGACCAATTGCTAGTATTGGTATACTTTCTTGTTCAGCCAAAACCTTATTCAACCAACCCTCAACACGGTCAAATAGCTGCTGTAAACTTTCCCCATTATTGGGTGCAAAGTGCGCAAAGTTATCACACCAGTCATCAATCTCTTGCTTAGCGATTTGCTCCCAAGGGCGACTATCCCATTCGCCAAAATCAATCTCAGCAAGCTCAGGTGCGACTCGACATTGAAAGCCACGGTGCGCCAGTATCTGTCCGACTTTCAATGAGCGTTGTAATGGACTTACACAAATGACTTTAGGCAATTGGTACAGACGCACAAAGCGCTCGATCTGATTGGCAAGACGTTTTAACTTACGTCTATCTACTCCTATGTCCGTCTGACCGATACAGATACCCTCAGCAGCAATGGGTTTAGGATGACGCCAGACATAAAGAGTCATTAATAATAGTTTCCCATGTTTGTCTTCCTATTTTATTTCCACGCCTTAGATAAAAGGTATAGCCGCTGCCAAACCTGCATAAATGGCAACTTCACTCAGCTGTTGTGTCGCCCCTAAACCATCGCCAGTATAGCCATCCAGACGCCTACGTAATAAGCGTCGCATATATTCAGTAGCAACTAAAGCCAATACCAAGGCTAATAACCACTGACCGATGCTAATCTGCTGTATGGCATTAGGAAATATGACCATTACTAAAACTCCTGCCACTAGCAACCAACCACTACTGAACAATCCTTGCAACGGTGTCAGCTGCTGCGCCATAGGTTTGGCCTTGGCATGTTCTATCTCACCGCCATAAGGCAGTAGAGCAAGTAGGCTAATACATAGCAAACGCGAAGCAGTATGGCCAATAATCAGCGCGACAATCGCCACCGATAACGGCATGGTGGCTAACAAGGAAATCTTTATTAGTAATGCTGAGGCCAGACCTAACACGCCATATGTCCCCAAGCGCGAGTCTTTCATGATAGTCAGAGTGCGCTCACGTGTCAGACCGCCACCCAAACCATCGCAGCTATCCGCAAGACCATCTTCGTGAAAAGCACCCGTAAGCTTAATTCCGAATACCGTACTTAGCACCGCAGCAACTAAGGGCGTAAATAAGACACTGCTGAGCCAAAACACGCCAGCGCAAAGTAGTCCAACCAGCAAACCGACTGCGGGAAAATGACGGCTGCTCTGGTGTAGCCATTGTGGATTATAATTTTTGAATGGCGGGACTGGCAATCGGGTCAAAAATTGAACAGCGACCAGTAACAATATCCATTCATGCTTTATAAATTGCCCAACACTTAGTTTAGACGATGACTGCTGTGACGGCTCTGGCTGATTTAATGACTGTTTTGATTCCTGCTTTGATGACTGTGACATTAGCTGTTTTGCTCACTAATACCCGCGTCACTAAAGCTTGCCATCTCATTGATAATGGCACAAGCTGACTGCAATAGCGGGTAAGCAAGCGCCGCGCCGCTACCCTCACCCAAGCGCATACCCATATCGAGTAATGGCTCAGCATTAAGTAATTTTAATAAATGCGCGTGCCCCGGCTCAACTGAATGATGGGCGAATATAGCGTATTGAGCGACACCTGGCGTTAATCGCTCCGCAACCAGTAAAGCACTGCTGGCAATAAAGCCGTCGATTAATAAAATACGGCGTTCACTGGCGGCCTGAATCAGCGCACCTGCCATCATGGCTATCTCAAGCCCGCCTAATGCAGCAAGCACGTCCAGTGGAGACTGTGCCTCGCTATGACGCTGCAATACTTGCGTTAAAATATCCGTCTTATGCTGTAGCCCTGCATCATCAAGCCCCGTACCACGACCAATACAATCAGCAATCGGCACACCACCTAATCTCGCCAGCAAAAGACTCGCCGCTGATGTATTACCAATGCCCATCTCACCGACGATAAGCAAATTACCCGTTAAGTTCTCAACCACTTTCATACCGTTCTCTAGCGCTGCTAAGCATTCTGCTTCAGTCATAGCAGGTTCTGCTAGCGCGTCTCGGCTACCATGACGAACTTTATAATCGAGCAATTGTGGATGGTCTTTAAAAGGAGAATTGGCAAAGTCTGCATTCACACCAGCGTCGACTACTTTTAGCTCGATATTGTGCTGGCGTGCCAAGACATTGATAGCAGCGCCACCTTGCAAGAAGTTATAAACCATTTGCGCAGTGACTGCACTCGGATACGCTGAGGTGCCATGTTTGGTTAAACCATGATCGGCAGCAAATACTCGAATCTGTGGCTGATTAATATGCGGTGTGAGCGTCCCTTGAATCATGCCCAATTGCAGTGCCAGTGTCTCTAAGCGACCAAGTGCACCAAGTGGTTTGGTCTTCAGGTCTATAATTTGTTGTAGCTGCTGACGTAGGTCATTATTTTCTATATTGGCAATGGTTGGCAGTGTAAATGTGGTCAAGGGAAGCATCCTAAAGGTTATAAATGAAACAGGGGACTATGGTAGCAGATTATCTAATTTATAATGATATGATTAGCCTAATTGCACGATCCAAACTTGCATAATTATAAGAGATCTTCATGAAAGTTTTAATCGCCCCCGACTCGTTTAAAGAAAGCTTAGAAGCGATAGAGGTTTGTCGCGCCATCCAATCTGGATTTAATCAGGTTTTTCCTGATGCAGACTATACGTTATTGCCCATGGCAGATGGCGGCGAAGGTACATCAGCCGTATTATCTTATGTGCTAGGCGGACGCTGGAAAAACGCGATTGTAAATGATCCATTGATGCGACCAATTAATGCCAAGTATCTGCTACTAGAAAATGAAACAGCCGTGATTGAAATCGCTCAAGCCTGCGGTCTGCATTTATTGATGAGTGAAGAAAGAAATCCACTCATTACCAGCAGTTACGGTGTCGGTGAGCTTATTGCGGATGCCTTGGACGAAGGCGTCAAGCGCATCATTATCGGTCTGGGCGGTAGTGCTACCAACGATGCTGGTCTTGGTATGTTAATGGCATTGGGAATGAATTTCTATAACCATGATGGCAAGTCTTTAGCACAAGGCGGTAGCGAACTGGGCAACTTAAAACAGATAGAAGACGCAAAGCTTCATCCAAAGCTGCAAGACACGGTCTTTGAAGTGGCGTGTGATGTGACCAATCCATTATGCGGATCATCAGGAGCTAGTGCTATCTTTGGACCACAAAAAGGCGCCAGTCCCGAGCAAGTCGTACTATTAGACAAAGCCTTGAATCACTTTGCGATGGTATCTGGACAGCACGGCTATCAGGATTACCAAAATATAGCAGGCGCAGGTGCAGCAGGCGGGCTCGGCTATGCCTTAATGACCTTTTGCGATGCTACGCTCAAATCAGGTTTTGATACCGTCGCTGAGGCTGTCAGTCTAGAAGAGCATATTGCTAACGCTGACTTGGTGATTACTGGCGAAGGCAAGCTTGATGCGCAAACTTTAATGGGTAAAGTCGCTGGCGGTATCAGTCAACTTGCCAAAGCCAATCACAAGCCCGTGATCGCTATTTGCGGTAGCGTTGACGGCTTAAATCCTGCTCAGACCACTCAATTTGACGTCGTCATGCCTAGTATCCAAAAGCTGGACACCCTTGATAACGTATTAAGCAATGCTTATAAAAATATTGAGACTACCGCGGTCAATATTGCTGCTGCCATTCGGCTAGGGCAAAGCATGAAATAACTATTCTTAACTCTTATATCTCTTCACGTTTATAATTGAAGCCTTCAGCATCATAGATTTGGTAAGTCACTGCTAATAAGGTTTTTAGTAGCTCTGATTTATCAAAGTGCCTCACACTCATCACAATCGGTGAGGTTAACAGCCCATCTTCAAATGGAATATAAGTTACCTCCTGACTACGCAGATGCTCAAGCGTCTTTGGTACGATCGTCAGCCCTTCTCCTGCCGCTACTAGACCTAAAGCGATATGTAACTCACGGACTTCGGTGAAATAATTCGCCTTTAAATTACGCGCTTCAAACAACTCCAGCACATAATCAATAAAACTAGGACGCGGCGCGGTTGGATATAGCAATAAATTTTCGTTTGTTAAATCCATTAGGCGAACGCTAGCTTGTCTTTCTTGCGCCAAACGATGGCCAGAAGGAACGGCGACGACCAAGCTTTCTTCTCTTAGTAACAACCGCCTAATAGAGGCATCTTCAAATAAAAGCCGACCAAAACCCACATCTATTTTGCCATCTGTCAGCGCTTGTGTTTGCTGCCAAGAATTCAGCTCATATAACTTAATATTTATATTTGGGTAAATCTCGCGAAAGCGTGCAATCACTTTTGGTAATATGCCATATAGTATTGATGATACAAAGCCTATAGATAATGAGCTATCAAAATTGCCTTTACGCATCGTCATAGCACGCAGGTTGTCTGCTTTCGTCAATATTTGAATAGCATGATCGTAAAAAAACTCCCCCGCTTCAGTAAGCTTCAAAGGTCGATTTTCTCTATCAATGAGCGTCACTCCTATCTCTTCTTCCAATTGTTTTATCTGCCGACTAAGTGGAGGTTGTGAAATAAATAAACGTTGGGCTGCCTTATTGAAACTTTTTTCTTCTGCTACCGCCACAAAGTAGCGTAAATGCCTAAGTTCCATTTTTTCTCTTCCTTGATTGGGCGACAAATATGTTTCAAATAAACATTTTAGAAGTTAATGATAGAGGATGAGCTTTATACCTATAGGAACATAACATGATAAAGGTTAAACAACAAAATACCTAAAAGGTATTAAAAATGAACTAAATAGGTCTTAGACATGGCTTTATTTAGCATCTATAGTTCTTATTAAGCATAAGGAAGTACGACTGATAAATTAAAGATAACGCTTATGTTAAGGACAACTATGATTCGCTCAATTAACACCTTGCTAGTACCGATACCGACTATTCGAGAGCATAAGCTCGCTTGTACGGTCATGAGAGAGCAAGTATTAGTCTTAGTGCATATTCAAACAGAAGATGGCTATGAAGGCTGGGGCGAAGCAACCACTATCGGTGGTCTAAGCTACGCTGAAGAAAGCCCTCACAGTATCAAGACTAATATCGATACCTACTTTACTCCCCTTCTGTTAAAAGAGCAGCCAGCGAGCACGGCAAAAGCCATGCAGCTGCTCAGCCTGCACATCAGTGGCAACCGCTTTGCAAAATGTGCCATTGAAACCGCCCTACTCGACATTGAAGGCAAACGCCTAAACCTACCGGTTAGTGAGCTCATCGGTGGACGTGTACGTGATCGCATTGAAGTGGCTTGGACATTGGCCAGTGGTAATACCGCAACTGATATCAGCGAGGCCAAGCAAATGGTCGAGCAAAAGAAACACCGCATCTTTAAATTAAAAATCGGTAGTAATGCTATCCTTGATGATGTTGCGCATGTATTGGCTATTAAGAAAGCCCTACCTAATTGCCGTATTACCGTCGATGTCAATCAGGCATGGACGGAGCTTGACGCGATGCAAGGTATTAGCCTACTGCAAGCAGGCGGTGTTGATTTGATAGAACAACCTATCTCTATGCGCAATCAAGCGGGTTTAAAACGTTTAAAAGAGCGCTTTGATGTGGCTATTATGGCAGATGAAATTGTCCATGATCCACAGAACGCTTTTCATTTAGCAGCCAATCATTGTGCTGATGTCTTTGCCGTAAAGATCAATCAAGCAGGCGGACTCAAAGCAGCTTGTCTTATCGGTCAAATGGCACATCTAGCCGGTATTGAGCTGTATGGTGGTACGATGTTAGAAGGTCCTATCGGTACCGCTGCATCGGCGCATGTGTTTTCGACTTATCCTAGCTTAAATTTTGATACAGAACTCTTTGGCCCACTCTTACTGACGGATGATGTGCTAGCGCAGCCACTGGATTATCAAAACTTTGGCTTAACTGTTCCGACAGGCCCTGGACTTGGTATCGAAGTAGATAAAGACAAGGTTTATCACTATGCTGAACAGGGTGGCATCGCCTTACCCAAGCTTTCAGAGTCAAAGAAATATACTGCTGAATCTTAAATACAGCCCCTAACAATTAATAAGGAAATAGCAATGTTATATCACGTGAGAATGGATGTTTTAATACCCACAGATATGGATGCTGATAAGGTTAACGAACTAAAAGCCACTGAAAAAGCCCTCTCGCAAAAGCTACAAGAGCAAGGCAAATGGCGTCATATTTGGCGTTTGGCTGGAGAGTATTCCAACTTTAGTATCTTTGATGTGGACAGCAACGAAGAGCTACACGATATCATGATGTCGCTACCCCTTTATCCGTATATGAAGGTTGAGGTCACGCCATTGTTGCGTCATCCCTCTTCTGTGCGTAGTGATGATAGTTAAGAAGTAATAATATCTAAACTCGTAAGACTACTTTTTAAATGTACCAACATATTGAGCAAGGTTGCTTGATACCATCTTAATTATCTACATAGTTATCTAAATAATTCCTCAACTAGGAGAGAGACATGGAACGTACTCAAATTGAAGCGCTAGCCAACCAGTTCATCAAAGGCAAGATTGACTTTCCAGATCAAGTCAATCCACGCGTACAAGAAATTGTCCTACGCATCGTGACCGACCTGATGCAAACCATTAATGATTTAAAAATCAGCGCAGATGAATATTGGGCGGGGGTTGAATATATCGGCGATCTAGGCAAAGAAGCCGGTCTACTATCACCGGGTCTAGGTTTTGATCACTTTATGGATTTAATGATTGAAGAAGACTTAAAAGCAGCTGGTCTTGACGGTGGCACTGTACGTACCATCGAAGGTCCACTCTATGTCGCTGGTGCGCCAGAAGAAAAAGGCTTTGCGCGTCTAGATGATGGCACTGATCTTGACAATGGCACCGTGCTATTCATGCAAGGGACCGTTTATGGCGAAGATGACAAGCCATTGCCAAATGCCAAGGTTGAAGTATGGCATGCCAATAGCTTAGGCAATTACTCTTTCTTTGATGAGTCGCAGTCGCACTTTAACTTACGTCGTAGCATTATCACTGATGAAAACGGCCATTATGCTTTTCGCAGTATCGTCCCATTAGGTTACTCAGTGCCGCCAGAAGGTATGACCCAAAAAATATTGGGCGCGCTAGGACGTCATGGTCATCGCCCAGCTCACATTCACTTCTTCGCGAGTGCTGACGGTCATCGCAAATTGACCACGCAGATTAACATCGATGGTGATGAGTATCTGTGGGATGACTTTGCCTTTGCTAGCCGTGAAGGCTTGGTACCAGAAGTGACGATGGTTGAAGATGCTGACAAGCTACAAGAAAAAGGGCTGGACGCGCCGTATGCCAGTATCGATTTTGACTTTCATTTAGTGAAAGACATTGATAAGCCAGTACAAGGCAGTGAAGTTGAACGTCGCCGTGCTCAAGCTTAATTATTGAGTATCGCTAGCTACTGTTAGCAACCACTAAATATTATAGATTTTCGCTTGATATGCACTCAGTTGTCGTATCAAGCGTCATACCCTAACATCGTTTAACACCGTTATTCACAAGGAAGACAGCCATGAGCGAGCGCATTAATCTAGTACCTGAAGGATCAGATATCGCCATTGACGATTTTTTAGAAGAGAATGCAGAAAAAGGGATTTATCGCCTACATCGCAGTGCCTTTACCAACGAAGAGCTGTTTGAGCTTGAGATGAAGCATATCTTTGAAGGCAACTGGGTTTATCTGGCTCATGAGACTCAAATCCCTGATAACAACGACTACTATACAACATACATCGGCCGTCAGCCGGTCATCGTTGCCCGTAATAAAGAAGGTGAGCTGCATTGTATGATTAATGCCTGTTCTCATCGCGGCGCCCAGTTGTGCCGTCATAAAAAAGGCAACAAAGCCACTTATACTTGCCCCTTCCATGGTTGGACTTATAACAACTCAGGTAAGCTGCTTAAAGTTAAAGACCCACGCGGTGCTGGTTATCCTGACGCCTTTAATAAAGATGGCTCGCATGACTTAAAGCAAGTCAAACTTGCCAATTATAAAGGCTTCTTATTTGCTAGCCTTAATGATGATGTCGAACCAATTGAAGACTGGCTTGGTGGCTCAACCAAAATCCTTGACATGATTGTCAACCAATCACCAGAAGGCCTAGAAGTATTACGTGGCACCTCAACCTATACCTTTGATGGTAACTGGAAGCTGCAAGCTGAAAATGGCGCTGATGGCTACCATGTCTCAGCCGTACATTGGAACTATGCTGCTACGACGGCACGCCGTAAAGAGCAAGAAGCCGTGAAAGAAGACAATATTAAAGCCATGAACGCTGGTAAATGGGGTCGTCAAGGTGGCGGATTCTATTCCTTTGAAAATGGTCACCTACTGCTGTGGACCCAATGGGAAAATCCGCAAGATCGTCCTAACTTTGCCTATCGCGATGATTATGTTGCCCAATATGGTGAAGCAATGGCCGACTGGATGATTGGACGCTCGCGCAACTTATGCCTCTATCCAAACGTCTATATCATGGATCAATTCAGCTCACAGATTCGCATGTTACGTCCCCTAGCCGTTGATAAAACCGAAGTCACCATCTGGTGTATCGCTCCGAAGGGCGAAAGCGATGAAGCACGTACTCGCCGTATCCGCCAGTATGAAGACTTCTTTAACGTGACCGGCATGGCAACGCCAGATGACTTAGAAGAATTTCGCTCGTGCCAGCAAGGTTATAACGGTATCAAGCTTGAATGGAACGATATGTGCCGCGGTTCTGAGCATTGGATAGAAGGCGCTGACGAAGGTGCAAAAGCCATTGACCTTAAACCGTTATTAAGTGGGGTCAAGACCGAAGATGAAGGCTTGTACACCGTACAGCATCGCTACTGGCATGAAGAGATGAAAAAAGCCCTAGAGCAAGAGCAGCAACTACATGGCGCAGGCTAATATTAGCTAAGTATTTAGGGGAATTATTCGATTTAAATATTGCCCCTAAATACTGAAGCCCCTCACTTGCTGGTTATTGCAGGACTAACAAATATAAAAGGATATTTCTAATGAAAAATGCAACGGTTAACATCGAAGATGTACGGCAGTTTCTGTACCGTGAAGCACGACTGCTTGATGAAAAAAGATGGGAAGAATGGTTGGCTTGTTATGACGAAGACTGTCCGTTTTGGATGCCCAGCTGGGATGATGATGGCGAGCTGATCAGCGACCCGCAACGAGAAATCTCACTTATCTATTACCCTGATCGTCGTGGCCTTGAAGACCGCATTTTCCGTGTCGAGACTGAACGTTCTTCTGCGACCATTCCTGATACCCGTACCACGCACAATTTATCTAATATTGAGTTGCTTGAAGATAACGACGGTATCATTAGCGTCCGCTTTAACTGGATTAATAAATCCTATCGTTATCAGGAGACCAATACTTATTGGGGATTCTCCAAGTACAAAATAGACATGACTCAAGACAGCCCAAAGATTTTGGATAAATATGTCGTGTTAAAAGATGATTATGTGCATCAAATTATGGATGTATATCACGTCTAAATTCTGCGTGTTTCTAGTTATGCGTAACAGCCAATATGCACAGTTAAATTTCTGATACTAACTCATTGATAGCGCAGCCGTTATCAACCAGCTTTTATGAATCAGCCGTTATCAATGAGCCTATTAAAAATACAGCTAGATTAGTTAGTAACCATATGTTGAAAAGGGATATTTCTCATGGAATATAACATTGCTCTACAGTTCGAAGACGGTGTCACAGGATTCATCAAATGTGAAGCAGACGAAACCGTCGCCGAAGCAGCCTATCGCCAAAAATATAACATTCCTGTTGACTGTCTCGATGGTGCTTGCGGTACTTGCCGCTGTCATTGTGAGTCAGGCAGCTACGATATGCACCCTGACATGTATATCGAAGAAGCGCTGACTGAAGCTGAGGCCAAAGAAGGCTACGTTTTGACCTGTCAGATGATTCCTGAAAGCGACTGCGTTATCAAAGTACCGACCTCTTCTGAGGCCTGCAAAGTTGGCAAGTCTGTGTTCAAAGGCAAGCTACAACAGTTAAATGTGCTGTCGGAGTCTACCATTCACTTTGGCGTCGAAGTCGACAATCCAGATGCGCTAGTATTTTTGCCGGGACAGTATGTCAATATCAGCATTCCTGATTCTGATGAGACACGCTCCTACTCGTTTAGCTCTATTCCTAGTGCTAAGCAGGCCGAATTCGTCGTCCGTAATATTCCTAATGGCAAAATGAGCACCTTTTTATCCGATATTGCGCAGATAGGTCAAGATATTGATTTTGAAGGGCCATTTGGTAGTTTTTATTTACGCCCTGTTGTACGCCCCACATTGTTTTTGGCTGGTGGTACAGGTATCGCACCTTTCTTATCGATGCTAAAAAGTTTAGAAGTATCGGGTGCTCATCATCCTGTCAAGATGGTCTACGGTGTTACTAATGACGCTGATTTGATAGAGATTGAAAAGCTGGAAGAGGTGAAGAAAAACCACGCATGGTTTGACTATTATACCTGTGTAGCAAGCGAGGAAAGTGGCCACGAGCGCAAAGGCTATGTGACCAGCCATGTCGAAGCTGATTGGTTAAATAATGGTGATGTTGATGTTTATCTGTGTGGCCCTTTAGCAATGGTCGATGCCGTTAGTAACTGGTTAGATACAAGCAGCCTAAAACCTAGCAATTTTTATTATGAAAAGTTTACACCTAGTGAGCAGTAGTAGATTGTTAGCCAATACTAGTAGAAATTGATAGTACTGCCAATTCGTATTGAAACTGACAAAGCGTTACTGGCAACAAATTTTTGCAGCCTCTGTCTGCGTAGGCACAGCAAGCAAGAAAATTTTTACCAGTAACACCTGCTAATTAGTATATTTAATTTGAATTAAATACATACAGATATGCTCTAGAAATACAGTTTCGTTTTTAAGGAATAGCAATGAGTAAGCGCTTTGATAATAAAGTATGTATCGTAACTGGTGCCGCACAAGGTATCGGTCGCGGGGTCGCATTACGCTTAGCAAGTGAAGGCGGCAAGATAGTGATGGCAGATTTCTCACCTTTGGTAGAAGATGTGTTAGCAGAAATCATTGCAAATGGCGGGCACGCGACGACTATCCAAGCTGATCTTGAGACCTATCAAGGTGCACAAGAGGCTATTAATAAAGCGCTTGATACTTATGAGCGTATTGATGTGCTGGTCAATAATGTTGGCGGCGCGATATGGATGAAGCCTTTTGTCAATTTCTCAGAAGAAGAGATTAATAAAGAAGTCAGTCGCTCATTATTTCCGACATTGTGGTGTTGCCATGCGGTATTACCAACGATGATTGAGCAGCAGTCTGGTACTATCGTCAATGTATCTTCTATCGCCACACGCGGTATCAACCGCATACCCTACTCGACAGCGAAAGGCGGCGTCAATGCCATGACCGCATCGCTCGCTTTTGAGTACTCAAACGATGGTATCCGAGTAAATGCAGTAGCGACTGGTGGCACTGAAGCTCCGCCTAGAAAGATTCCACGTAATGCAAAGCCTTTAACTGATGATGAAAAATTATGGATGAATGCAGTCGTAGATCAAACCATTGACCGCACCTTTATGAAACGCTACGGTACGATAGATGAGCAAGTCAATGCCATTGCATTTTTAGCATCAGATGAATCGTCATATATCACTGGGAGTACCATTCCTGTGGGCGGCGGTGACGAAGGCTAACCATATCAATTGAGCTTTTAAGTTAGGCAACACAGCATTTAAGCTACTATAGTTAATTAAATTTAAGAAGAGCAAAAAGCTGCTGGGATGAATTTTACGAAGCCTCTGTCTGGCAAAGCGCACAGCAAGCGAGGAAAATTTATACCAGCAGTAAACGTATCTCTTTTTTTTGAACAGACTATGTTATCTGACTAGTGCTGATTTGCAAGGAAGCAATATGGCAACTGTAATTCAAACTTTGAAAGAAGACTGGTCGCTCTCCGCGTCCGTTGCAGGGTTTCTAGCCGTCCTTATCTCTTATGCTGGGCCTTTGATTATCTTTTTTCAGGCAGCACAAGCGGCGCAAGTTTCAGATGCGATGATGGCCTCTTGGATTTGGGGCGTCTCAATTGGCGCGGCCGTATCTGGCATCTTCCTATCTATTAAATATAAAACCCCTATCATTACCGCTTGGTCAGCACCCGGTACGGCTCTACTGGTGACCGTGTTTCCAGAGATGAGTATTAATGAGGCGATATCCGCTTATATTATTTCAGCGATTGTGATATTTTTGGTTGGTGCAACCGGCTCATTTGACAAGATTCTACAATGGATTCCGAACGGCATTGCTGCTGGCATGATGGCTGGCATTTTGTTTCAATTTGGCTTAGAGTTATTTGTTGCAACTGATACCATGCCATTTATCGTCTTTAGCATGCTTGGTTGCTACTTATTAGCCAAACGCTTTTCACCGCGTTATACCATGATTTGGGTACTGTTCTGCGGGGTCATTTTAAGTGTTATCTTCGGCAAGATGAACCCTGTCGACATGAATTTAGCCATCACCATACCTACAATTATTTGGCCTGAATGGTCATGGAACGCCACCTTTAACCTTGCTATCCCTCTTATCCTTGTCAGCTTAACCGGACAATTTTTACCCGGTATGGCTATCTTAAATCTCAGTGGTTACGACACGCCAGCCAAGCCTATTGTCAGTGTCGCAAGCCTCGCCTCATTAGTAGTCGCATGTGTTGGTGGTATTACCATTGTGCTAGCAGCCATCACCGCTGCCCTATGTACGGGCAAAGATGCGCACGAGCTGAAGGAAAAGCGCTATATCGCAGGTGTAGCCAATGGTATTTTTTATCTATTAGGTGGCTTGTTTGCTGGTAGTATTGTGATGGTGTTCAGCTTACTACCAAAGGAATTGGTCGCCGCCTTAGCTGGACTCGCACTTATCGGTGCTATTTCTGCCAATATCACCATTGCTATGAAAAACGATGAACAAAGAGATGCCGCATTAATTACCTTTTTGGCGACAGCATCCGGCATGAGCTTTTTAGGTCTTAGTTCTGTATTCTGGGGTATTCTTATCGGCATGATTGCTCATTATGTATTAAACAAAAAACGTTTATTGTCATTTGCCTAATAAGCCTGATTGTAAAGTCTTTATGGTTTAAAACAATTACCCACAAGCAATCTAAACTATTTCAATTTCTAAAGCATTTCAACCATTAAAGCACTAATAAATATCACAGCAGAAACGATCTCTAATATTACTTTTCATAGGATATGAATATGATTAATAAAGCGGATAAAAGTATAACTGACGTACTCAGCCAAATTAAAGACGGAGCCACCATCATGATTGGTGGCTTCGGTACCGCAGGGCAACCAGCTGAACTCATTGATGGGCTGATTAATTTGGGCGTAAAGGATTTGGTCATCATTAATAATAATGCTGGTAACGGCGACCATGGCCTTGCCAAGCTCTTAAAAACGGGTGCTGTGCGTAAAATCATTTGCTCTTTCCCGCGTCAATCGGACTCTTGGGTATTTGATGAGCTTTATCATGCTGGCAAGATTGAGCTGGAGCTAGTACCACAAGGTAATTTGGCTTGCCGTATTCAAGCAGCAGGTATGGGACTCGGTGCAGTATATACGCCAACAGGCTTTGGTACTTTACTCGCAGAAGGTAAAGAGACTCGAGAAATCGATGGTAAAGACTATGTTCTTGAATATCCGATCAAGGCTGATTTTGCTTTAATCAAAGCTTCTAGAGGCGATCGCTGGGGCAACTTGGTGTACCGCAAGTCTGCCCGTAACTTTGGTCCTATCATGGCAATGGCAGCTGACGTGACTATCGCTCAAGTCTCTGAAACGGTGGATCTTGGCGAGCTTGATCCTGAGCACGTTATTACACCGGGTATTTTTGTGCAGCATGTGGTGCAAATCCAGCCTCCTAATAATGAATCTGCTAGCGCTGAACTTTCTAGTACAGCAACTAAAGCCACCGCTTAATACTGCCAATTATAAGGAGCGTCATCATGAGCCATACTTCCTACACTGTTTTGACCCGCGATCAAATCGCCGAGCGCGCTGCACAAGATATTCCAGATGGTGCCTATGTCAATTTAGGCATCGGACTACCGACCAAAATTGCCCAATACTTACCGAATGATAAAGATGTATTTTTGCATTCAGAAAACGGCTTACTCGCTTTTGGACCACCACCTGTTAAAGGCGAGGAGGATCCCGAGCTGATTAATGCTGGAAAAGAGTACGTCACCATGCTCGATGGCGGTAGCTTTTTTCATCATGGCGACTCTTTTGCGATGATGCGCGGTGGTCATATCGATATTTGCGTATTGGGCGCATTTCAAGTGGCTGCCAATGGCGACTTAGCCAACTGGAGTACCGGTGCAGAGGATGCAATACCTGCTGTTGGCGGCGCTATGGACTTAGCCGTCGGTGCCAAAAAAGTCTTTGTCATGACCAATCACACGACTAAGACTGGCGACCCTAAAATCGTCAGCGAGCTTACCTACCCTGTGACTGGCAAAAACTGCGTTGATCGAATTTATACTGATCTATGTGTCATCGATGTCACTGATAAAGGCTTAGCCGTCACTGAAATGGTCGATGGCATGAGCTTTGCGGACTTGCAAGCATTGACTGGCGCAACGTTAATTGACGCTACTAAATAAAAAACCCTCTTAATCAGAATTTAAGATAATCAAAACTCAGGATAATCGCCATGACTGATTCAATCACTCGTTTAAATAACGCTTATATTATTGATGCCATTCGCACTCCTTTTGGTCGCTACGGCGGCAGTCTAGCACCAGTACGTGCAGACGACTTAGGTGCTATCCCTATCAAGGCGTTAATGGAACGTAATGCTAATGTCGATTGGGTAAAAGTAGATGACGTCATCTACGGCTGTGCCAACCAAAGCGGTGAAGATAATCGCAACGTCGGTCGCATGTCATCATTGCTAGCTGGCCTACCTTATCAAGTGCCTGCAACCACTGTTAACCGCTTGTGCGGCTCGTCAATGGATGCGTTAGCGATAGCTGCTCGTGCGATTAAAGCTGGTGAAGCCAATTTAATTATCGCAGGTGGTGTTGAGAGCATGAGCCGTGCGCCATTTGTGATGGGCAAATCGGATCAGGCGTTTGGTCGTAGTCAAAAGCTGGAAGATACCACTATGGGTTGGCGCTTTATCAATCCAAAGCTTGATGAGCTATATGGCACAGAGACCATGCCGCAAACTGCCGAAAATGTCGCAGAGCAATTCAATGTCAATCGAGCTGACCAAGATGCATTTGCGCTACGTAGCCAACAACGTACCGCAGCGGCGCAAGCGTCAGGATTCTTTAAAGACGAGATGACCCCTGTCGTCATCCCGCAGCGTAAAGGCGAGCCTGTCACCGTCGATACCGATGAACATCCTCGTGCTGACACCACCCTTGAGAAGTTGACCAAACTGCGTACTATCGTCACCGCAGATGGCACGGTAACAGCTGGTAACGCCTCTGGGATTAATGATGGCGCAGCAGCCTTCCTAGTGGCGTCAGAGCAAGCGGTTAAAGAATTTAACCTAAAGCCGCGTGCACGTATTGTGGCCTCAACTACGGTAGGCGTTGAACCGCGTATTATGGGTTTCGCCCCAGCACCAGCGATGAAAAAATTGCTTGAGCATACGGGACTAACGCTTGATGAGATGGATGTCATTGAATTAAACGAAGCCTTTGCCGCGCAAGCTCTAGCTTGTACGCGTGACTTAGGGTTAGCTGATGATAGCGAGCGCGTCAACCCTAATGGCGGTGCGATTGCCCTTGGTCATCCACTCGGCGCATCAGGTGCACGTTTGATTTTAACTGCCCTCAATCAACTGGAAAAAACAGGTAAGCGTTATGCTATCTGCTCAATGTGTATTGGCGTTGGACAAGGTATCGCGATGATTATTGAGCGTATTGAGAATTGATTGATAGCTCAAAAAAATAAATGCCCTCATTAATAGGCAAAAACCAATACCTTACTCAAATGATAATCACAAATAAGGACGTTCATCATGCCTGTATTTGAAAATAAAGACGTAACGCTAAACTATGCCACTTTTGGCGATAGCAGCAACCCTGCTCTACTATTCTCCAACTCTTTGGGTACCAGCTACCATATGTGGCAGCCGCAAATCGATGTCTTGCAAACTGAATACTTTATTGTCTGCTACGACACCCGTGGTCATGGTAAATCCTCCGCACCAACAGGTCCTTATCGTTTGGATCAGCTTGGGCAAGATGTGATTGATTTGCTCAATCATCTAAGTATCGATAAAGCGTTTTTTTGTGGCATCTCTATGGGCGGCATGACGGGTCAATGGTTAGCTATCCATCACCCTGACCGTTTTCATCACTTGATGCTATGCAATACCGCCGCGAAGATTGGTAATGAGGCGGCATGGAGAGATCGCGCGCAATTGGTACGTGAGCAAGGTCTAGCTCCTATCGCGGCCACCGCTGCTCCGCGTTGGTTCACAGCGGGTTTTATCAATGATTATCCTGATGTAGTCGCGGCATTGTCCAGTGCTCTCGCGGCTGGCAGTAGCGAGGGTTATGCCAGCTGCTGCGAGGCATTGGCTACTGCTGACACTCGCGAGCAATTAAAAGATATTCGCGTACCCGTCACAGTGGTGGCAGGTATCGAGGATCCAGTGACGACGGTTGCAGATGGTCAATATATGGTCGATCATATCCCCAACGCTAAGCTCGCTACTATCGATGCCTCGCATATCTCGAATATTGAACAGCCTGAAGCATTCAATAAACTCGTGCGACAATATTTAAATATTCAATAGCTCTATTGGTCACTAAAACTCTCATATGAAACGTGAGATGTGAGAATAGGAAAGTAATAACAAGGACGAAACATCAAACAAGGACGAAGGTATGAAACGATCATTATTATCATTAGTTGTCGGTATTGTTGCCTGTAGCACCTTTAGTGCTCATGCCAACATCAACATCGATAAAGAAGTGAAAAGTGTTGAAAAAAAGGTGATTGAATGGCGTCGGGATATTCACAAACATCCGGAATTAAGCAATAGAGAAACTCGTACTGCCGCTATTGTTGCCAAGCATCTAAAATCACTAGGTATGCAGGTCGAAACTGATATAGCGCATACAGGTGTTGTTGGTTTTTTGAAGGGTGCTAAACCCGGGCCTACGGTGATGCTACGCGCAGACATGGATGCATTACCCGTTACCGAAAAAGCAGATGTACCTTTTAAATCAACCATTGTCACTAAGTACATGGGTGAAGACGTTGGTGTCATGCATGCCTGCGGACACGATACTCATGTTGCTATGCTAATGGGCACGGCAGAAGTATTAGCCGCTGTTAAAAATGAATTGCACGGTAATATTATGTTCGTATTTCAGCCTGCCGAAGAAGGTGCCCCTGAAGGTGAAGAAGGCGGTGCAGAGCTCATGCTTAAGCAAGGCATCTTTAGAAAGTATAAGCCCGAGGTTGCGTTTGGGCTACATGTTATGTCGAGCTTAAATAGTGGTCAAATTGGCTACCGAAGCGGCCCTATTATGGCTAGTGCTGATACCTTTGACATAACAGTAAACGGTAAGCAAACTCATGGCTCAGCACCTTGGAATGGGGTCGATCCTATCTCAGCTGCGGCGCAAATTGTTACCGGAGTTAATCATATAGTGAGCCGTCAAATTGATATCACTAAAGAGCCTGCCATTGTCTCCTTTGGTAAAATAGACGGCGGTGTACGCGATAACATTATTCCAGATAGTGTCAATATGATTGGCACTATCCGTAACTTTGATATGAATAATCGCGACCAAATTTTTAGTAATATAAAGACGACAGCGACTCATATAGCAATGGCATCAGGTGCGAAAGCTGACGTCAAAATTAATAAAGGTTATCCAGTTACGATTAACAACCCATCGCTCACCGCGCAAATGTTACCGACGCTTAAGAACGTAGCAGGTAAAGACAATGTACTTGAGGTGCCTAAGCTAACGGCATCTGAAGATTTCTCGTTTTATGCCCAAGAAGTACCTAGTTTATTTTTCTTTTTAGGCGGTACACCCGTAGGGCAAGACGCAAGTAAGGCACCCTATAACCACTCTCCCTACTTCTCTGTAGACGAAGCATCATTTAAGGTGGGTACTAAAGCGCTTAGCCAGCTAGCAATAGATTATTTAGCTATGAAAAAATAACTCTCTAAGCGAACGGTACCTGTTGGTATAAGTAATGGCTTAAATTCGTACTTAAAGATAAGTGTTTAGAAATAAATACTTAAAGATAAATGCTCCACAATTTTCGCTGTTAATTAGTATTTTATAGCCGACATATTTTGATAAAAATCAAAACAGCTCATATATTTAAAAGATATATGAGCTGTTTTTTTATCCGTCTTTTAAGAAATAATATCTATTATTAATAAGCACATAACTTTCTTCAAAAAAATAAATATCATGGATATTCATAGCCTTACGAGTTATTTAGATATCATTTTAGAAAACCTCCACTGGTTTTACTTAAGTTATCTACACGCACTTATACTTTTTCATACTCTATAAAATCAAAACCCATACTTTATAGGTATATCTTTATACTTAGATAGTTTTTGACTTGATCATCAGAAAACAATAACTTGTTAGATACTTATAAGGATATTACCCATGGAGAAACACGAATGGAATCACCAACCCTGAATATCAATAAAGTTATTGATGAAGCCAAATTTGCGCCCTTTCATTGGAAGGTGCTGTTTTGGTGTCTACTGATTATTATCTTTGATGGTTATGATCTCATCATTTATGGCGTGGCGCTACCGTTACTCATGGAAGAGTGGTCATTGACCGCGGTACAAGCAGGCTTTCTTGCTAGCGCAGCACTTTTTGGCATGATGTTTGGTGCCATGATCTTTGGTACTTTGTCTGACAAGATCGGCAGAAAAAAGACCATCATGATTTGCGTCGCCCTATTTAGTAGCTTTACTTTTTTTGGCGCTTTTGCTAATGGTCCAATGCAGTTTGCTGCTTTACGCTTTATTGCTGGTCTTGGTATCGGCGGCGTGATGCCCATTTGTGTGGCGCTGACCTCTGAATACGCCCCAAAACGTATGCGTAGTACTCTAGTCGCCATTATGTTTAGTGGTTACGCGATAGGCGGAATGGCATCTGCACTATTGGGTTCGTTTTTGGTAGTGGATTTTGGCTGGGAGATTATGTTTTATATCGCAGGTATTCCTACCTTGCTATTACCTATCATCTGGAAAATGCTGCCTGAGTCTTTGATGTATTTAGTCAAAGAAAAAAGACATGACGATGCCAAAAAAATCGTCCGCAGACTTGCACCACAAGAGACAGTTACCGCCTCCACTACCTTAATATTAGATGAGCCAACCAAAGGCGATGACGCTCCTATTAAAGCGTTATTCCTAAAAAATCGTGGCTTTACTACTATTATGTTTTGGGTCGCCTTCTTTATGTGCTTGTTGATGGTATATGCTCTCGCCAGCTGGTTGCCGAAGCTTATGATTCAAGCAGGTTACTCACTAGGCGCTAGTATGCTGTTCTTATTCGCACTCAATATTGGCGGGATGATCGGCGCTATTGGTGGCGGTGTGCTCGCTGATAGATTCCATCTAAAGCCGGTATTAACGATTATGTTTGTCGCTGGAGCTGCTGCACTGATATTACTTGGCTACAACAGCCCGCAAGTGGTGCTCTATACCCTTATCGCGATTGCAGGCGCTACTACTATTGGCTCACAGATACTGCTCTATACCTTTGTCGCTCAGTATTATCCGACTGCTGTACGTACCACCGCTATGGGCTGGGCATCGGGTATTGGCCGCATTGGTGCTATCGTAGGTCCTATCTTGACTGGGGCGCTACTCACGCTTGAGCTAAGCCACCAAACGAACTTCTTGTTTATCGCCATACCTGGTATTATCGCCGCCGTCGCTATCTTCTTAGTGAACCTAAGCGCCGCAGTTGATGGTAAAAAAAGTAATGTAGCACCAGTGACTTTAGATGCACCAGTATCAACTTAATAGCCGTTATAGCGGTTAAATAGTGATTTGGCTGGTATTGATTAACAGGCTGGCATTGTTTAATAGATTGATATTGATTAACAGGTTGATAAATAAAAATAGCGCTCTCATATTATGAATGCGCTATTTTTGTATGTGCAATTTTTAAGTGTGTAACTTCAAATCCTTTTCGAAACTGGTTACTTTATATATTCGATCCACTATAAAATAAATATAGCGCTACTGAGATAAATTTTGCGCAGCCTCTGTCTGCGTAGGCACAGCAAGCAAGGAAAAATCATCTCAGTAGCGCATTATAACTTTTGTACTTCTTTTATTTAGGACTGACTATGAGACAATTACTTTACAAAACAGCTATTTTATAAAATCTTGCTAAGCGCTTACAACCAATTTTTTACCTCGTTAATGACAGTGTGCACTCTATTAGGTAGGGCTTGCTGCCGCCGTACGGCAAGATATAGCGTTTCACTCACTGGCGTTGGCAAACGATGACTGCTAATAAGCTCAGGGTTTGCGTACGCTGCAACCGCGTGTGCTGGTAATACGGTAAAGCCTAGCCCCCTACTGACAGGCTCTAAAATCAAGCCAATTTGATTAGAAAAGCCCTTTTTCTTAAAGTCATTGATATGTTGGAACTCGCTATAATTGGCGCTCAGCAGCATACTGGCATGATGGGCACCGTCAGGATGATCGATAAACCCAAGCGCTATGAGTGTCTCCCAGCTTGGTTCATTAGTAGTCGCAGGCGTCACCAGTATTAACGCTTCTTGAGCTATTGACTGGCAACTTATTCCCTCATCATCTGAGATATCAGTCATAAATCCAATATCAATCTCATGCTTTACAAGCGCCCGCTCTATATCAGAATTTGGCGCAAAGCGATAATCAATCACTAGTTGCGGATACTGCTGTTGTAAGGTCAAAAGCTGCGGATACAACTTTAAGCCCACGCTGCCAGGAGACATGAGTCGCACTAGCCCTGCATAAGCGGGATCCTCACCGATACGCTGTTCTAGATTTGCTAAGCGCTGCAAGATATCACCCGCTTCCCTATACAGCTCCTCGCCTGCATCCGTCAATGAAAACTGTTTACCTTGACGGATGAGTAAGTCAACATCTAACTGACTTTCAAGCTTGCGTATGTGTTGACTCACACCTGACTGAGTCATATGTAGGCGCTCGGCAGTGCGAGTAAAATGCCCCACTTCAAAAAGGGTACAGAATGTACGTAGCCACGTGATATTTATCATTACAATACATACTTAACTTTATAATAGATGATAATTTTACGTAATAGACTTAACTTTGTAAACTACTCCCATATCAAAACAGGAGTACGAATTATGAATAACGTTTATCCAAGAAGCTTTTCGCACATTGGTCTTTCCGTTCCTGACTTAGAAGCAGCAGTAAAATTCTATACTGAAGTGATGGGTTGGTACACCATCATGGAGCCGACCGAAATCGTTGAAGATAACAGCCCTATTGGTGAGATGTGTACTGAAGTCTTTGGCTCAGGTTGGGGTAGTTTCCGTATCGCTCATCTCTCTACTGGTGACCGTATCGGTGTTGAAATCTTTGAATTCAAAAATCAAGAAAATCCTGAAAACAACTTTGAATACTGGAAAACAGGTATTTTTCACTTCTGTGTTCAAGATCCAAATGTTGAAGAACTCGCTGAACGTATCGTCGCGGCTGGCGGGAAAAAGCGTATGGAAAAACCACGTTATTACTACCCTGGCGAAAAACCTTACCGTATGATTTATATGGAAGACCCGTTCGGCAATATCGTTGAAATATACAGCCATAGCTATGAGCTGATTTATAGCGAAGGCGCATATTAGATTGTAGCGCTTGTGAATAGAACAACGATTTATGATAAAAGTTAAAAAAATCGAACTTATCTCTACATTTCCACTTATTCTTAATGAAGAAACCAATAGCGCACTCATATTACAAGTGCGCTATTTTTATGTGTACAATTTCAATAACAGCGCTCTATTGTATAACTTATAAGTCATGCTACTATTTAGAGTATTATTCAAATGCTTTTTTGGATCTTTCCTTACGTTTATATACTAATTATCAAGGATGATAAATGAATACTATAAATACAGACGCCCCTACTACAGACACTAACGAGCCGTTAGTTATCAGAGAAGACAGTAAAGATTCAAGCGAAGTCGTTACCCTCACTTTAAATCGTCCTAAACAATTCAACGCTCTATCAGTAGATATGTTATCCGCCATGCAAGCAGAGCTGGACAGCATCGCCCAAGATAGCAGTATTCGCTTGGTCGTTATTGCGGCGAATGGTAAAGCATTTTGCGCAGGTCATAACTTAAAAGAGATGCGCGCAAACTCAGACGAGGCGTTCCATAGCGCATTATTCAAACAATGTAGTCAGATGATGCTAACCATCAATCAAATGCCGCAAGTTGTGATTGCCAAAGTACAAGGCATCGCTACCGCCGCTGGCTGTCAATTGGTCGCAGCCTGCGACTTAGCAGTGGCCTCTGATGACGCTAAGTTTGCGACTTCTGGGATAAATGTCGGGCTGTTTTGTTCTACGCCTGCCGTTGCAGTCAGCCGCAACCTATCTCGCAAGCAAGCCTTTGAGATGCTTATCACGGGCGAGTTTATCGATGCAAATATGGCGGTGAAGCAAGGACTGATTAATCGTGTCGCGCCAGCGGATCAGTTGGATGCAACGCTGCAATCTTTAATCGATGCCATTACCGCCAAATCCTCTGTCGCCGTCAAAACGGGCAAGGATATGTTCTACAAACAATTGGACATGGACTTAGCCGATGCTTATGAATATGCTGGTAAAGTGATGACCTGTAATATGATGGCAGACGATGTGAGCGAAGGCATTGACGCCTTTATCGAAAAGCGCCATGCGGTATGGACGGGACGTTAATAGCTACGTAGCTATTTAGAAAAACACTACTTAAAAACAATACTATTAATTAAATTAAAAAACTACATATTTTCAGGCAAGCTTTTTACCGCAAGGCTTGCCGCTTCAATAGCACCAGCAATATAACCAGAAAACTGTGGCGACCATTCACTGCCTATCCCCGTTAGGCAATCACTCCATACACCTGATATTGCCTTAGAAACAGGTGCCACCGCATGCTGACCATTACTACTTGCGTCGGCAGTCGTTGCGGTGAATTTATCTTGTGACCAGTCTTTCAGATACTCAGCTTTGGGCGTGTCTGCCTGCTCGCCAAATAGACGTACCAATTGCGCACGGCAATGTGCTTTTAACACTTCGTCAGAGACGCTTTGGCGTACGGAGGCAGGTACTCCTATAAAGCCAAACAACGCACCATTGCCACCCATGCTAGAGGCATCATGAATCTCAACCATTGGCCCTTGCGAGCTACTCGCGGCTCCTGAGAGACCTTGCTTGCGCCAAAAAGGCGTATCGTAAACTGCAAAGTATTTGGCATGAGGCGCCATCCAAGTCGCTGTGTTGCGCCATTGAGTTATCATATCGGATGGTAAAGCCGGCTCAAACGTTATGCTGTCTTCCACCAACCTTGGCGGTAGCGCCAGTAATACATGCTGCGCTCGCCAAGTCGTGAATTGCCCAGACGTGTCTTCGCTGGTTATCTCTGTGTGCTCATCTGTTCTATGCAGGCGACTTACAATCTGACTATTAAAAACACGTGAGGAATCAAGACGACGATATAAAGCATTAATCAATGCTGCCATACCACCAACTAAACGCATTGAAGGTGGTGAGCTTTTATAGCCTTGCATACGCACAGCAGGCTCGTTAGGAGCGCGCTCAACCATCATATCGCCCTCTTCAAACTGTGCAAAAGTCTCTAGCTGCAATTCATTGACCAGATCGCCCAACTGCGGCTGATAATCAGGCCAAAACCAAGAAGGTCCTAAATCAAAGCTATCTACCTCTTGTGCATTATCAGAGCCAAGATATTGTGAAATTGGTTGCTCTAAGGCTGAATCTTTTGAAAAATTACTAGCGAGAATGCGACCGCCCAAACTATCACGCGCTTCTAGCAATATATAATCAATGCCTTTTTGCTCTAATAAATAAGCAGCATATAGACCGCTTAAACCACCACCAATAATTGCTACGGGTACACTTGTCATATCTACTTTTTGCATAGGATTTTTCTTTTCATTATTTATTGAAAGCGCTTAACATCTTAAATTATGGATAACATTCTTTAGCTCATTAAACGTCTAAACCTTCAACATCCGCGCCAATGACGTGCGCAAGATGTCCCGTCTTAAGGTAGACGGTAGCGCCTTCCTCGCCTGCTTTTATTTGTGGCTGCGCACCTACGGGCCAGCGTAGCCAGCTACCTTGTTTATAGGTTTGATCGCCTTCTATCAGAGTGCCTTCTACTACTAACAGCTCTGCACCGCCTGCCACTGTTTGAGTCGTAAGATCTTCTGTGAACAACGTGTCACTTGCATTTAGACGCTGTAAGCTCACCTGTTCGCTATCATCCGAGAATAAAGCACAAACCTCACGGTTGCCGACTCGTTGCCAGTTGGCGCTATCGTGCGTATCGATAGCGACATGACGCTCTTCGGACGGTGACATCTGTCGCAGCTTAACAAAGATAACCGCACCTTCATCGCTATAAGGCTTATGGCCTGATGCTGGCGGGTTGCGTAAATACCAGCCAGCTGGATAATGCTTATCATCAGCAGAAAAAGTACCCGACAATACCAAAATCTCCTCGCCACCCGGATGCTGATGATGCGGAAAATGCGAGTTAGGCGCATAGCGCACAAGGCTAGTCGCCCTCGCTTTCTCGAAACCCACGCGATCAAGCATGACGCGCTCGACACCATTCTGCGGTGATTTAATCCATTGATGCTCTTCAGCGAGTAATTCGGCACGACGTGAAAAATCTGCATTAATTAGCATGGGATATTGTCCAAATTTGGTTTGATATAGTCAATCCATTTTAAAATAACTACCGTGCTACTGGGGTATATTTTTCGCAGCATCTGTCTGCGCAGGCACAGCAAGCAAGGAAAATTTATACCAGTAGCACGTTTGGTCGTTGTAACTTTTTTATTCAGTACTAACTATAATAGCCAGCTTAATAATCAACCTTACCGCGCAATGCCTTGGTTTTGCCGCGCTGTGTCTTTTGATCGACACGTTTGCGCTTAGCATTTCTGCTCGGTTTAGTAACTCTGCGAGCTTTGGCGACTTGGGTAGATTGTAAGATAAAATCTTTAAGACGTTCAAAAGCGTCAATCTTATTGCGCTCTTGGGTGCGAAATTGCTGAGCTTTGAGGATGAATATCTCCTCTTTAGTGATACGGCTGTCTTTGCTGTCTAATAGACGCTGCTTTTGTACGTCACTCAGACTTGAGGCGTTGATATCGAAGCGTAGATGGATAGCAGAGGAGACTTTATTGACGTTTTGCCCGCCTGCCCCTTGCGCGCGGATGGCGCTAATCTCTACCTCACTATCGCTTAGGCTAATGGTATTACTGATAAAAATCATAGTTGTCTTTTATTTCTTTTAAATAATTGGCTTTTAAATGGTTCTCTTCTATATGGGGCGTGGTTAAGGATTTATAAATGCCTATCTCTTTATCTCTACTAAGCCCACTTGCAATCCAAAAGGACGGAACACTTGATTGAGCAAATCCACACTATAGTTGCCATTATCGTTTTCGATATCAGATAAGGTTTTACGAGATACTTTTACCAGCCTTGCAAACTGCTCTTGCTTAAGACCTAACACTTGCACACGTAGTACCTTCAATGCCTCACCTTGAGTTAGCTTATCAGCTTGCAACTGCCCAACAACCTCATTTTTGAGTGCTTTGCGTGTGGTGCTATCAAGCCTTAAAGCGTTTTTCGAAGCCCGTTGTTTATAGTTTTTATTGATGAACATTTTCTCATCGTTATTTATTAACATATCATCATTCACAATACTGCCCTCTTATCCTTTTTATATGGAATTGACTATAGCAGTTGCCACTCTTTTAGCTTTATAGGCAATGAATCAAAGCCAATAGCTGGGAAGGTCAAGATGCGCTCAGGAACCCCTCTTTCTGCCAAGCGAGATTTCAATGTCAAAAGCTGCCTTGCTGTCGCTTTAAGCTCGCTTATTAACACCTCAGGTGGCACCAAATCAGCCAATTGCTCAGCGATTAAGTCAAAACGATAGCGACCTCCTGACTCTAGCTTTTGAGACGCTAGTCTGTCCCGCGTTTTCCATTTTATGGTGCGTGGTATACCTTCGGGGTCTGCTCTCATCGGAGCAAAATCATAAATAGGCGTTAACCAAATTCGATGTTCATCACGCATAAAGGCATGATTACGTCCATGATTGTCCGAATTGCCAAACGCTATATTCAATAAGTCACGCTGTACCCACTCAATGACAAAGGCTTGCCTATCAAAGACAAAGTCGTTTTCTACCATATTTGAGTGCTCGATAAGGGTGATCAGCTCACGTATAACCGCATCATGATACAACAGCGTCCCTGACCCTTTTTTAAGCATGCTATAAACAGACTCCATAGCAAAGCGCTTAGTATATTCTAGCGCTTTATCAGTCTTGATATCGAAACGAGGTAGCCAAAGTGAAGGATATCTATCACCCTCGATCAGCCTCATATCCTCGACATTGATAGTATCGAACCCCATGTCTTTTAGCTCGTGGTAATAGTAATACTCGGCCCGCAATATGTCACAATCAAGGCTGGTACGCTGACCGCGAGGATACTTTACCAAGTAATATTTATCATCGTTATTCGCTAACTGCTGATTATCAATCCAAATCGCATTGTCGTCATGCCAGCGCAACAGCAATTTAGGAGCCTCACCGCCCGCACCAGTAGCACCGCCTGCCATTGCACCTTGCTCACTTGCATACTCCAAAAAATTGACATCACGGTCTGTTATATCTGCAAGTGTAAATAGACGCGCTTGATCTTGTTCTCGATTTGGTACGGCTTCTTTAATACGTAGATGACCTATAGGAGCAATAGTCGCGCGCCTTAACAGCTCATAGTCCTGTTCTGCTTTTGGTAGACGCGCAAGATCAAGGCGCTGTAGCCAGTACTTACGGCTTGCGCCAGCAGGCATCATGTCATCTAAGAGAGGCAACCAGTGATCGGTAATCGTCGTGCCAAATAATTCAACAGGATAATTGATAGAGATAGCGTAGTGATTGTCTGCTAAGAAGTGTTCAAGACTGTAGTTATCACTAGGCTCAGAGCTTTTAGAACCATCAAGATAGATTAGCTCTGTAACTTTCTTGGCGTCATTGAATTCTAGTTTGGCAATATCTTGCCAATGTCCGTTGAGAAACGCTTGAATAGTCAGTGCTAAATTAGCCATTTTTCTAACTTATTATGAATAGTATATTACTCATTATAGGATATATTGGCATTTTATGATAACTATATTACTCACTAATACTAATATATAGGTTTAATGAGTAATATATTACTCATTATTGCATTGAACCAAGCATAGCGCCTATCAATAAAAACGGAATTGACATCAGTATTTTAAAAACGGAATCTCTGCATTTTTCCCAGCGCGTAATAATAAAATATAAGTTGGCAAATGGAAGAAACAAATATAACAGACCCCAGAGTATGGATTCTTGAAAGGCAATAATAATCAGCTTAATCCCATAGATAAAAGAGATGAGGACACCGATGATGAATAAAATAACTCCTATAATTTCCAAGTAACGCTCCTAAAATAGTATTTCACTCAAAATAAAATTTTACTTCATACGATAATTCAAATACTCGATTATGATAGCAGGTGGAATGCAAAAAATGTGGTAAAGTTAGACTTATGTTCAAAGTGTGTCGAACTGAGTTTGCTAAATTATAGATTGAAAATTAGTATTCAATTGAAATATCAAAACCACACTCTACTTTCTCAGATAAGTGTAGCCAAAGCATTTTATTCGAGAGCTTATATCGAGAGCGTATTATGGTAAAGTGCCCTACATAACCATACTTAAAAATTTACCATGCTCTTTGAGTTTTATGCTCATTAATATCAGTCAACATCACAAGCTGTATAGGACGCCATCACTATGGGTTATGTTATAGATAGTATGAATAGCAATATTAACAATAGTATCGATAAATCCAAACTATCTGAAACTGATATCATTAGTAAATTCATTCTGCCTGCAATTAAAAGTTCAGGTTGGGATGACATGACCCAAATTCGTGAAGAAGTGAAGTTACGGGATGGTAAAGTAATCGTCCGTGGGCAAATGGCTGTGCGTAAAACCGTAAAATCTGTTGATATTGTTCTGTATCATAAGCCTAATCTCCCCCTTGCTGTCATTGAAGCTAAGGCAAACAAACATGCTATGGGTAAGGGAATGCAGCAAGCACTTGATTATGCTGGGCTGTTAGAAGTGCCTTTTGTGTTTTCAACCAATGGCAATGGCTTTATCTTTCATGACAAAACCAATCTTAATCAACTAGAAACTGAAATCACTCTTGCAGATTTCCCTACGCCAGCTACACTATGGGCTAAATATTGCCAATGGAAGGGCTATACGCAGGCGCAGCTCCCCATCATCACTCAAGACTATCATGATGATGGTAGTGGTAAGATACCGCGTTATTATCAGCTGCAAGCCATTAATAAAACCATTGAGGCTATTTCAGCTGGACAAGACCGTATATTATTAGTGATGGCGACAGGTACCGGCAAGACCTATACTGCCTTCCAAATTATTTGGCGTCTCTGGAAAGCGAGAAGCAAAAAACGCATTTTATTTTTAGCAGATCGTAATATTTTGGTCGATCAAACTCGGATAAATGACTTTCAGCCTTTTGGCACTGCTATGACCAAAATAGAAGGTCGTACCGTTGACCCAGCTTTTGAGATTCACCTTGGCCTATATCAAGCACTAACTGGTCCAGAAGAGCATCAAAAAGCCTTTAAACAAGTTGCCCCTGACTTCTTTGATCTCATTGTCATTGATGAGTGCCATCGAGGCAGCGCTGCTGAAGACAGTGCATGGCGTGAGATTCTAGAGTACTTCAATAGTGCGACCCAAGTAGGCTTAACCGCAACCCCTAAAGAAACCGAAGAAGTATCAAACTCTGATTATTTTGGTAATCCTCTTTATGTCTATACTTTAAAGCAAGGTATTGAAGACGGTTTTTTGGCACCTTATAAAGTCGTCCGCGTTGATTTGGATATTGACCTACTAGGCTGGCGACCAGTTAGTGGTCAATTGGACAAATATGGTGAGATGATTGATGATCGTATCTATAATCAAAAAGACTTTGATCGTACCTTGGTGATTGATGATCGTACAGAGCTGGTCGCCAAAACAATTACCAGCTATCTTGAGCAAACCGACCCAATGGCTAAGACCATTGTGTTCTGTAATGATATCGACCACGCCGAACGCATGCGCCGTGCCTTGATCAATTGTAACCCGAAGCAAGTCGCCAAGAATGATAAGTATGTGATGAAAATCACTGGTGATGATGAGCTGGGTAAAGCGCAGCTGGATAACTTCATTAATCCCAAAAAACCCTATCCTGTCATAGCTACTACCTCAGAGCTTATGACCACTGGCGTAGACGCGCAAACTTGTAAACTCATCGTGCTTGATCAAAACATCAAATCGATGACTAAGTTTAAGCAAGTCATTGGCCGTGGCACTCGTATCAATGACAAGTATGGCAAGCTTTGGTTTACCATTCTCGATTTCAAAAAAGCCACCGAGCTGTTTGCCGATGAGCGCTTTGATGGTACTCCTGAGCGTGTAAAAACTTTGACGTCACAGCAGATCATTAATGAAATTGACGAGATAGACGAAATAATAAATGGCAATCCAGACGACAATATGGATAATACGGGTGCAGATAATCGTCTTGACGGCGACTTTACAGATGGAAACTCTGAAACGGCTGCTTTTGAAACCGGACCAATCGATACAGGTGTTCACGAACCTGCTAAAAAGTATCATGTAAATAATGTCTCAGTGCAAATCATCGCTAAGCGTGTGCAGTATTATGACGTCGACGGCAAGCTGGTCACGGAGTCTTTTCAGGACTACACTCGTAAAACCTGCACCAAACAATTTGCAAGCTTAGATGAGTTTATAAAACGCTGGAACGATACTGAACGCAAGCAGACGATCATCGATGAGATGGCTGAAGCTGGTATTATTTGGGAAGCATTAAAACAAGAGATTGGTCAAGATATGGATCCCTTTGATCTAATTTGTCACGTGGTTTATGACCAGCCAGCGCTTACCCGTCGTGAGCGTGCCAACCAAGTCAAAAAGCGCAATTACTTTACTAAGTACTCTGAGACCGCACAAAAGGTGCTGAGCGCCCTGCTCGATAAGTACGCTGACGCTGGAGTAGAGGAGATTGAAAGCTTAAATGTGTTAAAGGTGCGCCCCCTTGATGAGCTTGGTAGTCCAATGGAGATAGTCAAAAAAGGTTTCGGTAGTAAGCAAGAATACCAGCAAGCCATCAGTGAGCTTGAAGCCGAAATCTATCTATTGCCACCGCAGCAAGCTTAGGTATAAATCTTAAAAACTTACGTATAACCACTTAATTATTTAAGCCTCATATCGAGGCTTATTTTATGGTGAAAAATTCACGATTATTTATCACAGCTATTTATCAAATTTACTCATAAAAACTATCTATCAAAGCCATCTATTAAAACTATCTAAAAGAGATCCTTTATGTCGATCAGTTCCGTTATCAAATCTATTCAAGATATCATGCGTCAAGATGCTGGTGTCGATGGTGATGCCCAGCGTTTAAGTCAGCTGTCTTGGTTATTGTTTCTCAAGATATTTGATGCACAAGAAGAAGCGCTTGAGTTCGAACAAGACAACTATAAAGCCCCTATTCCTGAAAAATATCTCTGGCGTAATTGGGCAGCAGATGCTGAAGGGATAACAGGCGACGAGCTGCTTGAGTTCGTCAACGATCATCTATTTAAAGATCTAAAAGACCTTACCGCACCAGTAGATACCAACCCACGTGGCTTTGTGGTGCGTCAAGGTTTGAGCGATGCCTACAACTATATGAAAAATGGCACGCTGCTACGCCAAGTGATTAATAAACTCAACGAAGTGGACTTCAATCGTTCAGATGAGCGCCATTTGTTTGGTGATATTTATGAGCAACTGCTGCGTGATTTACAAAGTGCAGGCAATGCAGGTGAGTTTTACACGCCTCGTGCTGTGACACGCTTCATCGTTGACCGTGTAGATCCAAAGCTGGGTGAGCGCGTCATGGATCCAGCTTGTGGTACAGGTGGGTTTTTGGCCTGCTCATTTGATCATGTCAAAAACAACTATGTCGAAACTGCTGAAGACCATCAAATATTACAAAAACAAATTTTGGGTGTTGAAAAAAAACAACTGCCGCATTTGCTCTGTACGACCAATATGATGCTGCATGGTATCGAAGTACCTGTACAAATACGCCACGATAACACCCTAAATAAGCCGCTAGCGAGCTGGGACAGTGATATTAATGTCATCGTAACCAACCCACCTTTTGGCGGCACTGAAGAGCACGGTATAGAAAAGAACTTCCCTGCTGAATTCCAAACACGGGAAACGGCAGATTTGTTCTTACAGTTAATCGTCGAGGTTCTGGCAGATAAAGGTCGCGCCGCTGTTGTATTACCTGATGGCACCTTGTTTGGTGAAGGGGTAAAAACCAAGCTAAAGAAAATGCTGACGGAAGAATGTAATCTGCATACTATCGTGCGCTTGCCAAACGGTGTGTTTAACCCTTATACCAGTATTAAGACCAATATTCTCTTCTTTACCAAAGGTCAACCAACCAAAGATATTTGGTTTTATGAGCATCCTTATCCTGAAGGCGTCAAAAACTACAGCAAAACCAAACCAATGAAGTTTGAAGAGTTTCAAACAGAGATTGACTGGTGGGGTGATGAGTCTGACGGCTTTGCCAGTCGTGTCGAAAACGATCACGCTTAGAGGGTCAGTATTGAAGAGGTCATCGAACGTAACTACAACCTCGATATCTCCAACCCTTACCAAGGTGAAGTCATTGATTATGACCCTAATAAACTACTCTCTGACTATGCCAAACAACAACAGAGTATCGATACGTTACGTAGCCAACTAAAAGAAGTACTGGGCGCTGCGCTGTCTGATCACACGACACAGGGCAACTAGTTATGAATGTAAAGACGAGCTTAGAGATGAGTAAAGACATAAGCAAACCAGAGCAATTAATTACTGAGCATATCGATATCTGGACCAATGCTATATTGGCTAAATCTACTAGTGGGCGTGGTAGCAGCAAAAAGTATGAGCTATACGGTATTACTAAATTACGTGAGTTGATCTTGGAGTTAGCAGTGCGTGGCAAGCTGGTGCCGCAGGATGCTAATGATGAGCCTGCATCTGTTTTATTAGAGAGAATAGCTGTTGAAAAGGCTAAGTTATTAGAAGATGGTGAGATTAAAAACAATAAAAAACCATTGAAAGAAGTTACTAATAGCGAAGAGCTCTACGAGCTTCCAGAAGGTTGGGTTTGGACTAGAATTGCAAATTTATTTAATGTCGTTTATGGCAAAGGGCTGCCTATTTCAAAGCTAACTGAAAGTGGCTATGATGTTTTTGGTGCGAATGGGATCATAGGAAAATATAAGATATATAATTATGAGAAACCACAACTTTTAGTCTCATGTCGTGGTGCTTATAGTGGTAAAGCAAATCTTTCTCCACCAAGATGTTTTATAACAAGTAATACTCTTGTTTTAGAGAACAACTGGAAATATTTAAGTCAGAAATTCTATTACTATTCGATCTCAGCAGCTGATAAATCTCAAATAGTAACAGGAAGCGCACAACCTCAAGTGACAGCTACTAATATTAATCCCTTTATAGTTTCCGTACCACCACTTTTAGAACAACAGCGTATCGTCGCTAAAGTTGATGAGCTCATGCTGTTATGTGATCAGCTGGAGCAGCAGACTGAAGCCAGTATCGACGCTCACGCGACGCTTGTAGAGGTATTATTAGCCACGTTGACAGATAGCACTGACTCTGATGAATTAGCGCAAAACTGGGCGAGAATTGCTGAGCATTTCGATAGCCTGTTTACCACTGAGCAAAGTATAGAAGCCTTAAAGCAAACTGTGTTGCAACTGGCGGTAATGGGTAAGTTAGTTCCACAAGATCCAAATGATGAGCCTGCTTGGGTATTGCTAGAAAAGATTGCAGAGGAAAAAGAGCAACTTATAAAAGATAAAAAGATTAAGAAAGAAAAACCATTACAACCAATTAGTGATGAGGAAAAACTCTTTGAGCTACCAAAAGGATGGGAATGGTGTCAAATAGATAGTTTATCCTTAAGCTCGGAGGCTGGTTGGAGTCCCAAATGTGATCCTACGCCAAAAGAAGGAGACAATTGGGGTGTACTTAAGGTAAGTGCTGTAACTTGGGGTAAGTATCAGCCTGATGAAAATAAAGCTTTGCCAAACTATCTACAGCCAAAACCTCAGTATGAAGTGAAAGCTGGTGACTTTCTTATTTCTAGGGCTAATACGGCTGATTTAGTAGCACGTTCTGTAGTTGTTCCAAAAAACACACCAGAGAAACTAATGATGAGTGACAAAATCATTCGTTTTGATTTTACTAAATATGTATTTAGCGAGTATATAAACTTAGTGAATAATAGTAATTATTCTCGTCAGTATTATTCAGAGGTAGCGGGAGGTACTAGCAGTTCTATGAAAAACGTCTCTAGAAATCAGGTCAGAGCCTTAAATATAGCTTTACCACCTTTAGCCGAACAACAGAAAATCGTTGCCAAACTTGATGAGATAATGGCTATTTGCGATCAGCTAAAAGCAAAGCTAAAGCAGTCTCAAGAGACGCAAGTTCAGCTTACCGATGCGTTGGTTGATAGAGCGTTGGCGTAAGTTTTAGTTAATCCATTAGACTAGGGTACCAGATGACATCTTCATTAACCAAACGAGCGACCTTAACGATTACCTTTGTCCTAGTCGCATTTTCAATGCAGGCTCATGCAAACGACCATGATGAAGAATACATCGTGACTGAGAACCATCAGGATTATGAAAGCTGTGTTTCGAATAGATCATATTGTGTTGTTTTCGAAAAAGGTAAACCTACTAGCATTATCAATCAAGAAAACCAAAAAACCATTTATTTAGAAGGTTACGATAAGGTCGATGACTATGAATGGACGTGGGAAGATGGCATATTTGCCGTTTTAAAAGACGACAAAGTTGGCTACATGAACATCGATGGTCAGCTGGTCGTACCAACCATTTACGACAATTTGATAGATGCTAATAACGATTATGACGAAACATGGTCAAATGCTATGTATGAAGGTCACGTAGTCGTCAGAAAAGACGGTCGTTATGGCATTATCGATAAGCAAAACAACACTATCCTAGCCTTCGACAATAACTACCAATTCATCGGTACGTTGAAAGAAGGCAGAGCACCTGTCCTATTAAGCACTGGAGTGGCAAACGCTGGTAAATGGGGCTTTATCGATAAGAATGGTAAGCAAGTAATTGCCCCTGAGTATAACGACGTGAATAAAAGCGTTGTAAGACCATACGGGTTTTTTCAGGGTTTCACTGGTGTCAAAAAAGGCAACAAATGGGGTTATATAAATACCTCAGGTCACGTCATTGTGCCCTTCATTTATGATGCTGTTCGTCCTTTCGGTGGCGGCTTAGCTGGTGTACGTCAAGGTGATAAATGGGGCTTTATTGACAGTGCCAACAACATCGTCATCCCTTTTCAGTACTTAGAAAGTAATGTTAAACGTAACCAAGACAATTATATGGGAGCCAACTATTTCGACTTCTTCGACAGTGAGCTAGCACAAGTACCAACGAGTAATGGCAAAATTGCCTGTATCAACAAATCAGGGAAAGATGTTTCTTGTTCTGAGAGCGCTGACAATGATGTGGATGCAGATTACAATGCAAGTGAAGTATGTGCCGACCTCTTAGGCGAAACGATTGATTGCTCTGCAATAGAAGAAGAAATTGCACAGTGATTTTTTAGAGCGTGTCCTCGAGCAATCCCTCGCTTTATGCCTTTATAAGATTATAAGGTCTATGGTTGTTATGCCCCAATTCACCTTCTACTGATATATTCGTTATATGTAATGACCAGTCACACCACTATTGGTGCACAAATATTTATATCTGCTAAAATTACGCCATAACGCTAATAACAATTAATAATAGACAAACAGAAGGGATTTAACATGCGCTTGGCATCAGTTTTTCAAAAAATGCACGACCGTAAGCCCAAACTTGCCAAAGCAGTATCACTAGCAACGGCTACGGGCGTCATTGTAGGAAATAGCTTTGCTGGTAGCATCCCTGTGTGGCTTATGGGTGCGACCAAAATGATTACTGGCGCAGCTATCGCTGACAAGGCTGTGATTAAAATCGCCAATCATTGGATTAATAGTAATAACGCTGTGATTGACATGGTCTTACCGCAAAAGGACTGGCGAATTAGCCTACCTGATGACGTGTATACAGACGGCAAATATCTACTGATTAGCAATCATCAATCATGGGTTGACACCAGTATTGTCCAGTATATTAGCCAAGATCGCTTGCCTTTGACGCGCTTTTTTACCAAGTTTGAATTGATATACATTCCTATCGTGGGTCAAACCTTTTACTTTTTAGACTTTCCTATGATGCGTCGGCATTCTAGAGCTGATATTGCCAAAAACCCTGCCTTAAAGGGTCAAGATCTTAAAGAAGCACAACGGGCCTGCGCACTGCTCAAAGACAAGCCTTTCACCTTGCTCAATTATCTAGAAGGAACGCGTTTTACACCTGTCAAACGCGACAAGCAGCAGTCGCCCTACACGCATCTGCTCAAGCCACGAGCAGGCGGTTTGGCGCTGGCTATCAACGCCTTGGGTGCAGAGGTAGACGGCATATTGGATATGACGATTGTCTATCCTGATGGCGTACCGAGCTATAGTGACTTGTGGAAAGGCAATATCAAGCGCTTAGGCGTCGATGTCCGCTATATTGACATACCGGATGGTTTGTCTGTGGCTGTTCAAAATGGCGGTTATGAAGATGATGCTGCCGTCAAAGCGAGAATGTTCGACTGGGTTGAGCAGATATGGCGACAAAAAGATGAGCGCATCACCAAGATGTTAGCTGATTTTGAAGAATAGGAGCCTGAAAGCTAATTTTGAACATAAGAAAAAGCCTCTTATCTGATGACAGCTTTTCAAGCACCACTGACATAAATACCAGTGCGTAGAACGTATCATATAGTAGGTTCAATTCAAAAATAGCATAGGGCTGCTGGGATAAATTTTTCGAAGCCTCTGGGGTGCAAAGCGTACAGCAAGCGAGGAAAGTTTATACCAGCAGAACGCTGTTTTGAACGTATCTCTTTTATTGTGAACTGACTATAGCAGTTTGAAGACTAGCAGTTTAGAAGCTATTTTTAGATATAAAAAAACGCCTCTTACCTGATGACAGATAAGAGGCGTTAATACTGTTTTATGACTAATGTATTACTGGTTTTGTGTTACTGCTACGAGTCGCCTATACAGCTAAACGCATCTTATTTATGCGCATATCGCCCGTCTCAACAAAACGCTGATGCCATGACAATGCTTCATTTAAGAGATGCGGCGTTTGTAGGCCACTGGCCTTAGCAGCACGGTCATAGTAGTCTTGTAGCATTGGGCGATAGTCTGGGTGCGCACAGTTATCGATGATAAGCTTGGCGCGTTGACGCGGCGACTTACCACGCAAATCTGCGAATCCTTGCTCAGTCACCAAGAACATCACATCATGCTCAGAGTGGTCGTGATGCGATACCATCGGCACGATAGTAGAAATAGCCCCACCTTTCGCTGTTGATGGGCTGACAAAGAACGAGAAATGTGAGTTACGAGTGAAGTCGCCTGAACCACCAATACCGTTCATCATTTTGGTACCCATAATATGGGTTGAGTTGACGTTACCGTAAATATCGGCTTCGATCATCGCATTCATAGCGATAATACCAAGACGACGGATAACCTCTGGATGGTTGGTGAATTCTTGCGGGCGTAGGACGAGTTTGTCACTCAAAAACTCGATGTTATCATTGAAACGCTGTAGCGCATCTGGGCTAAACGACAATGCCGTTGCCGACGCTGACTTCATTTTGCCGCTAAGTACCAGATCAAGCATACCGTCCTGCAAGACTTCGGTGTACCCCATCAAATCATCAAACGGGCTATCTTGTAGACCCATTAATACTGCGTTTGCAACGTTACCCACACCAGACTGTAGTGGTAATAGGTTTTTTGGCAAACGGCCTTTTTTGACTTCATGATCTAAGAATTCAATGATCTGTGAAGCAATCGTTTTAGAGTTATCATCTGGATCAGCAAACTTGCTATTACGATCTGGTGCATCGGTCATAACGATACCGATGATCTTATCGAGATCACACTCTAGGTACGGCGTACCGATGCGGTCATCTGGTTTGACAATAGGAATAGGCTGACGGAACGGCGGCTCACCGAGGTCTGCTGGGATATCATGCATGCCCTCTAACATCATACTTTGACGCGAGTTGACTTCGATGATGACTTTTTTGGCAGTTTTGAGCCACTGGTTATTGGTACCAATACCCATTGAAGGAATGATTTTACCTTCTGGCGTGATGCCAGTCGCTTCAATCAATGCAATATCCATATCGCCATAGAAGCCAAAACGAACTTGCTGCTCAAAGTGTGATAAGTGCATATCAACGTAGTGAGTGTTACCAGCATTGATGTGGTTACGCATGGCAGGATCAGATTGGAATGGCGCACGGAAATTAATACAGTTGGCTTCTGCCAACACACCATCACAATCATGAGCGGTTGACGCACCCGTTAACATACCGATGCCGAATTTTTCGCCACGAGCGTGAGCATCTTTAGCACGATTAGCGATAGCCGTTGGTACGAATTTTGGGTAGCCTGCACCCGTAAACCCTGCAACACCAAGCGTCATTCCGTTTTGTACAAATGAAGCTGCTTGTTCAGCAGACATGATCTTTTCACGCAAGCCTTCATGTTGAACGCGCTCTTCGTGGTTAATTGAACCCATAACATTCTTCCTATTAACTTCCCTATTAAAATCAGACCTCAATACAATGAATACTAAAACGAACACTACAATGAGGTAAACTTGCAACGAATCCGTTAATACGATTTCGTTGCAGCATTTTGGACAATTTTTCTACAAAAGGCAAGTAGATGAGCCTAAGTATATTCAATTTGATAGAACCAATGCAGCTTATAATGAATCAATGCTTGTTAAATTTATTCTGCTAATAATGTGGCAAGTAGCTCGTCTATCTCGACTTTAAACTCTTTATCTTCAATTTTATTGGCACTGACTTTGGCATTTTGTAGACTGTTGATAGCAGCGTCCTTTTGACCCAATTCAATTTGTAGTACCGCCATAGAAAAAGCAATCGATGACATGTGATCTTTTGAATTAATTGCCGTGGCTTTTTTCAGCGCTTTCTCATAAATGACTAGCGCTGCATCCAAATCCTCAGTGAAGTCAGCAAGTGTCTCCCACTGCTCTGGGTGGTCTTTATCACTCTTTTCATTTTCAATGCAAAGATCTTTTAGCTGCCCATAAAGCAAATCAAATGTTTTTTGATCGTTTTTACTATCAGCTTCTAATAGCTTTTCAGCTAAAACATAAATGGATTTATATATTTTGGTATTAATCATTACTCGTGGCCTTTTTATGCGACTGAATTGGAAAATTGCTGATGATTATAGCTTAAATTGGCGTACTGGATAAGAGTTATGACGGGTGCTTAGCATTTGTATCGTAGAAAGTACAACTAGTGTGTAGGTTACAGCTTAAATAGTACATTAAAGGACACGATAACTGATATCGTGTCCTTTTCATTTTTAAGTCAATTTTTCGATTAAATAACTATCTATCAAATACCTATTTAACTATTTTCTTCTATCAATCCTGATAGGAATGCCTGCAAGTTATCATTGAGTTTTTGGATGTAATAGCCACCCTCTACCAGCACAATCAAAGGTTTATTTAACGCCTTCATCTTTTGCGCTAATACCTCAAAGCCTTCTGTGCTGACTTTACATCTTGCTTCTGGATCATCTTGATAGACATCGAAACCTAAGACATGGACGATGACATCAGCATCAAATGTCTTCATGGTCTCGATTGATTGGTCGACGTAATCAAAAAACCCTTCTTCATCAGTCCCATGCGGCATTGGGAAGTTGACGTTATAGCCATAACCTTCGCCCTCACCTTTCTCAAATTTATGACCGGTAACAGCAGGATAAAAATTAACAGGGTCACCGTGTACCGAGGTATAAAGGACATCTTTACGGTCGTAGAATATCTCTTGGATACCTTGACCATGATGCATATCCGTATCTATGATCGCTATTTTTGCGTATTTTTTCCTTAAATGTTCAGCGATGATGGCAGCGTTGTTTAGATAACAAAATCCACCTGCTGCGCTCTTGCGTGCATGATGACCAGGAGGTCGTGAAAAGCAGAGCTGTACATCGCTGTCGCCACTATCATCGTTGAGTAGTGCTTCAGCAGCATTAAGCGCCGTTTGCGCTGACCAATAGATTGATGTCCACGAATGCTCACTGATTGGCGCGCTATCATCCGCCTGATATTTTGCCGCCTTTGCCATGATGCCCAGTCCAGGATTATCATACGGCACAAAAATCCCCGTCTGTACTTGCGCTCCTAGGTCCTCATCTACCGCCATCCATTCGTCATAGCCATGCTTTAAAAACTCAACATAACCAAAGTCGTGTACCGCTAAGATAGGCCCGATTCCGATTTCTTTAGCATTCGTAACCTTTAGCCCTAATGCCGCTGGTGCTTTTAGCATCTCAACCATACGCTCCGGTATCTCTAACGGCTCATGCATCTTTCCATAAGAAAAGTAAGGCAGTGGTCTATGCAGACTTAGGTTTTCATGACTATATATTTTCACTCTGTACACTCCATTGGTTGTGGCGCATTCCATTTTCTATAATGCAACTATTGCAGCTTTGAATACGGCTCAAAACCATAGTCAAACGTACAATACTTGCTGATAGCAACCATTGAATATATGCCAGTGCCTAGTCAGAGTCAAATGATATAACCAGTTATCAGATGTGAATAAAGAGTCTGCGTTGCAGTCTTTCTTGCATCACAGACTCTTTAATAAATCTTTCTATAAATAACAGCAGGTATTAAGACTTAAAAATTTGTACGGTTTGAATAAAGGTGAATTCTTTTAGGCCCGCTTCTCCAAACTCCACCCCAAACCCTGAATCTTTCACACCGCCAAATGGGGCATCAGGCTGAACCATAGCATGGTTATTTATCCAGACCGTACCGCACTCTAAACGAGAAGCAATACTTTGCGCCTCTTTAATATCTTGCGACCAGACCGAACCACCTAGTCCAACTTGCAAACGATTTGCGCTAGCAATTGCTTCTTCCACATCGCTAAATTTAATAATAGGTAAAATAGGCCCAAACTGCTCTTCATCGACTAACCTTGCGCCATCGTTAATGTTGCTCATAAGCGTAATAGGGTAAAAATACCCACTCTCATCAGTGACTTCGCCACCGCATAAGAAATTCGCACCCCGATCTTTCGCATCTTCGGCAAGTGCTTTGACGATATCTAGCTGTTTTTGATTCTGTAGTGGTCCAAAGTCTGTATCTTCATCGAAGCCATTGCCGGTTTTCATGCTTTTGGCCATGTTAGTTAGTGCTTCACAAAGCTCGTCATGCACCGACTCATGGACATAAAGCCGTTTTAACGCAGCACAAGTTTGTCCATTATTAATAAAAGAGGTTGCAAATATCTTTGGCGCACAAGCTGCAATATCGGCATCCGCTAAGACAATACCAGCATCATTACCACCAAGCTCTAACGTTAAGCGGGTTAGATTGTCAGCTGCACTTTTCATAATGGCTTTGCCAGTGGGCGTTGAGCCTGTAAATACGATTTTTTGAATATCTTTGTGTGAGGTCATCGCCGCACCAATATCACCTTCACCAGTTACTACATTCAAGACACCATCTGGCAAAATATCTTTGGCGATTTCACCAAAACGCAATACGGTCAATGGAGTCATCTCGGAGGGTTTCATGACGACCGTATTACCTGTCAAGAGAGCAGGAATAATGTGCCAAATACCTATCAATAATGGGTAATTCCACGGAGTAATCGAACCTACAACCCCAAGCGGCTTGCGATGCAGTTCTATACGCGCTATATCATTATCCTGAATGGTTTCTGATTCTAAATCCATGCTGGCTGTAGCACGTATCCAAGCCAATGTACCGCCCAACTCAAAGCCTGCGCCTAGATCAGCAAAGCCTTTAGTAGGCTTACCTTGCTCTTTGGTCAGTAGCGTCATCAGCTCCTCACCATGGTCTTCGACAGCATCAGCAAGCTGCATTAACTGGTCTCGGCGCTGCTCATAAGTCAATGCCGACCAAGCAGGGAACGCTGCTTTAGCAGCAGCTACTGCATCATTCAACTGCTCGACACTCGCTTTTGGACAGCGAGCAATGATAGATTTGTCAGCTGGATTGATAACATCAAAATAGTCAGCAGTGCCAACGCTATTACCGTTGATAATTAGATTAAATTCTCTCATTTTCTTAACTCTTATTATTAGGATTATTACCTATAGGATTAAATGAAAATACTGAAACCGAGCCATAAAATCAAATGAGCTAGAGCGTCAGTCTGATCAGCAATAATTGATATTAGTGCGACAATATAACTGCCACATTAATAATCTCATATTTTACAGATGCTTATTTGCTCTCGCTTTCACTCTGATTCATGTTTAACGAAGGTGTCTCGTCAAAGAAATTCCATGGCTTCAATAGGACATTTACCCATTCTGTCGGCATGATAGGCCATTCCTCAGCTCGTGCAATATGGGTTGTACCTGTCGTTAGCCACACTACCAAATCTTTATTGTGGATGTTTTCATTGTTTTTCGTAAACTGCCCTAAGCCTGTATCTTTGTTAGAGCGATTAGGGTATTTGCCTTCTGGATATAACTCATTTGCATCATAATTGGTCACCCAAATCTGCTTATCCATAAAATTAAGACGATTGTATATCCACTCATCATCTGCAAAGTTGGCTCCTTTTGCAATAGGATGAGTGCCGCCTGCAAACGGAATCATTTGATAAGATACCGGATTTCCCATACGGTTCTCTTTGCTAGCATTACTGATTAGACGCACAGAAGCGGGATCAAAATTTTCTTTGGCTGCCATCTCTGTCACCACTGTAGTTTCGCGAGTCTCCATGGTACTGGTACGCGGGCCGCCTCGTGTATTGTCAGCTACAACTGGATCTATGCGTTTAATATGATTAGTTTCGCCATCGACATCCATATCCAAGCGGAAATTATAGATATGCTGATGAGTTGTGCCGACGATATTATGATCAATCAACGTACCAAAGCGAGTGTCTTCTTTAGCCGTCGGATCATGCATGGTTTTTGCAAGGACACCTTTGACGGCCTCGATACCAGTGGCTCCAGCGTCAATACCAATCGTTCCGTTTGGCTGAAATACCCAGTCAAAAATATAATCATAGTTGCCTATTGTACTTATCCAGCGTACTACCAGCTCACGGCGCTCAGTACTGACGTTCTTTTGTCCCATTTCTTGATGCTTAAACTCAGGGCCTGCATAACGCTCAAATACTGCGATAGCATTCGGAATGGTATAAGGTTTGCCTTGATAATCTGGAAGAACAGCGTCAAGGAGTACAGCATTTTCTGGTGCGTCGATATTTTTTTCTAGCGGAGAAGTTAAAGTTCCCATGCCGTATTCACCGGCATCTAGATAAGATTTAAAGTACCAACCCATATCAGGATCACCATAAGGAACAACCATACCGCCTAAATTGCCTTGATACATGATTTTGCGATCAACACCTTTATCGTTAAAGGTAACGGTACTGAGTTGCAAGCCAGTACGACTATCTAAACCAATATGAAACTTCCAATTGTTCCACTCAACGTCTCGGCCAGTGATGGTATAATTCTTTCCTTCTGGTTCAATAATATTCAACGGCTTGCTATTGACGACTTTTTTATCACGACCATCAATCGGGCGCGGAGTCATCGGTACCGGAATAACACTGCCCTCTTCAATTTTAATAATTTTTTGCTTATCTAGATCAACAACTGCTACCAAATTTTCGATGGGATGCGCCCAATAATTGCCATCGCCCACATCTAGATAAGAGACTATTTTGAGGACGCGCAGCTGCTGATCCAAATTGTCCTGATCACCAAAATATCCAACGGTCAGCGGGGTTCCGACAACCTTAGTCACATCATCGATACCGTGTTTTTTTAGCGCCACTTTATATTCAGGGCTGTTTTGAATAATATCTTGTATGGCAAAAAAATCATCTACCAGCACCATACCAAAGGTATTTTCTATCGCATTCCAACTGATCAAGGAATTTTTATTCAAATTTGCCTCGCCTTCAATGACCGTATTGCCTTTCAAAATACTAAAAGTTGCCACTCGATCACCCTGGTAAGGCTTGTTTTCAGTGACATTACGCCATACTGCATCTTTATCAGGTTGTTTTAAGCGTATATCAGAAAACCGTAAATTAGTCTCGGTAGGTTTGGCTTTCTTAATAATAGCCAACGTTTGCTCAATCTCCTTACTACTTAAAACATTGAGTGGATGCGGGCTTTGCTCTATCTTAAAAGTCTGATCTAAACCTGATTGCAAAATCTCATTTGCTAACGAATCAGGCACTAAAGCTTGACCATCTTTCATGACTAGGGGACTCGTAATTGCAAGAGACTTCCCGTTAACCATGGCTTTTTTGCTATTGGGTTTGATTTGTACCCGTGTGGAATTCTTGGTAATGGTATACATATTAGCGTAGCTATCGTATTTGACATCTGCCCCTGCTGTGGTCATCGCTTCTTCTATCGGAACCATATTTACTTTGCTGCCATGAGCAAATGTCTGCGCGCTATATACAAGCGTTAGACTAGCCACTAAGGCGGTAAGAGTTGACTTCAGCATCCTACTAGTAGTGGACTTTTGGTTAATTTTATTATTGGATTTTTGCTTATTATAAATAGTGATATGAGAATGTATCATAGACGATTTCCTTATCGTATTGAGGCGTAGAGATAGCGTATGCTAACTCTGTGATGAATTCCATTTCGTGCTTGGTTGTGACAGATAGATAGTAAAAAACGTAGTACATACTCTATAGACGATTCAATTTAAAAGAGGATCAAGGAAACCGAGTGCAGATGTATATGTAATACTTCAAGCAAGGTTAACGCTGTAGTTCTTTTATAAAAGATTGACTATATATCACTTTTGATACAGCCATCATTTACTATCACAATAGTTATATTACACGACAACGACCCTTCTATTTTTTTATTTTTATTAAATATACTTCAAAGTGAATTTATTTTTTAGTGTAGATAATATGAGCTTATAGCAGAAAGCAAATACAAAAAAACCGCATGATATTAGCATCACACGGTTTCTCTACTTTAATTACTGCCTGTATTTTTAAAAACAATCATTCATTACTAAGCAAGCATACCGCCATCGACAACAACCGTCGCGCCTGTCGTATAACTTGACGCATCAGACACTAGGTACAATACCGTACCTGCCATCTCGTCAGGGTCAGCTACGCGCCCTAGTGGAATCGCATGTAGTGCCATTTTTAAGACTTTATCATTGGTAGTCAATGCTGAGGCAAACTTAGTATCGGTTAGACCCGGCAATAATGCATTGACGCGAATATTCAATGGGCCACATTCTTTGGCAAAGGCTTTGGTCATGCTAATAACTGCAGCTTTGGTGATTGAATAGATGCCTTGCTTATCACCCGCGACCAAGCCATTAACCGACGCAGTATTTAAAATCACCCCGCCGCCCTGCTCGCGCATCATTTTTCCCGCCGCTGTCGACATAAAGAAATAACCGCGAATATTGACCTCTACGGTTTTATCAAAAGCTGCCAAATCTGTATCTAAGATATGCCCATAGTAAGGGTTTGCTGCGGCGTTATTCACTAAGATATCAATTTGACCAAATTCGCTTTTGATATGCTCAAAGATCGCATCAATCTGCTCCATCTCGCCCACATGACAGGCAAAGGCACTGGCTTTGTGACCATCAGCGACGATGCTATCGGCTACCGCTTGGCAAGCATCAATCTTACGGCTAGAGACAATCACATGTGCGCCTCTAGATGCCAATAGACGAGCGATAGACTCACCAATACCGCGGCTGGCACCAGTAACTAAAGCAATCTTACCGGTTAAATCAAATAAATCTTTCATCATTATTCCTTATATTTTAAATATATTATTTTTAAATTTTTATCATCTCTGCGAAACTCAATACCATCTCCAAAAATTTGAGCAGCAAGGAAGACGAGTGCAAATACTACAATTAGTAGACTAAGCGAGTTTGACACCGCTAATCATATTTTTGGGATTGGTATAAAACCATTAAGCTAACATACCACCATCAAGGGTAAACGCATGACCATTCATAAAGCTGCTTTCATCACTCGCCAGCCAAGCAATCGCGCCAGACACTTCATCGACTTCACCTAAACGGCGCAGTGGGCTGGCTTTGATGGTTGCTTGCTGGGCGCGCTCGTCCATCTTCGCCATGGTATTACGCACCATCGGCGTATCAATAAAGCTCGGACATACCGCATTAAAGCGGATATTGACGCGCGCATACTCGTGAGCAGCGGACTTGGTTAGTCCCATGACACCATGCTTAGCAGCGCTATAAGCCGTCAGCAGTGGCGCAGAGCGCAGGCCTGCGATAGAGGCCACATTAATCACATGGCCACCGCCATTGGTCGCCATGCAAGTAACAGCAGCACGCATACAATGCCAGACGCCTTTTAGATTAACAGCGATATTACGATCAAAGTCATCATCGCTCAGCTCATGCATGGGTGCTGGCTTATGATCAATACCGGCATTATTTATCACCACATCAAGACCACCAAGCGTCTCCATGGCAAAAGCAAATAGCGCACGTACATCATCACCGCTGGTGACATCGACCTTTTTAAAGACGATACTATTGCCAGCGTCTTGTGCTTGCTTAGCAACGGCTGCGCCCATCTCTTCTGCCAAATCGCCAATCACTACTTTGGCCCCGCGACTGGCTAGCAATAACGCACTTGCGGCTCCAATACCAGACGCCCCGCCAGTGATTAAAATGCGTTTACCAGTTACGTCTGATGCAACTCCATTTGTGTTTAACGTCATACTTTATTCCTTTAAAAGAGTTTTATTTTATATGGTGCAAGTTTTTTCAACACGATGCGACTAACTTCTCATTGGTTAGAACCATTCTGCTTGCATATCGGTACATACAGCATTGTCGTTATTTAACAGCTCGATATCACGATTGATTAAGGGCAATTCCCAATCGATAAAATATTTTGCTGCTTGCAGTTTACCGTGATAGAAGTTTTGCTTTTCCGTATCTTGTGAATTACTGTCCATGGTCTCACTTAATAATTGCTCAGCTTTGCTGGCTTGGCGAATCCAAATCCAACTGACCACGATAGAGGCAAAGATATTCATCAAGGCTTGTGCATTACCAGTCAACGTGATGGCTTTTTCCGTTTGCAGGATTTTGCTTAAATGCACCAACACTTCATGCAGATGACCCATATAAGGCATCAACTTACCCGCAAGTTTGGCGGTTTCTGGGGTGCTGATGTTTTCTAAGTCTTGAGTAATTTCACGTTTTAGAACTTGAATACCAAGCCCTTTGTTTTGCCACAACTTTCGAAATGACAAATCTAGTGCCTGTACGCCATTTGTGCCTTCATGAATGGGATTGAGACGATTGTCACGCCAAAACTGTTCGGCTTGATACTCACGTGTGTAGCCTGCACCGCCCAATACTTGAATACCTAAGTCATTGGCCTTTGGACCATACTCTGACGGCCATGCTTTGAGTACTGGTGTGAGCAAATCTAACAACTCTGAAAGCTCGTTTTTTAGTGTGGCGTCTTCACAAGTATTGATACAGTCAATCAGGTTCGAGCCGTATAAGCACAGTGATATGCCGCCCTCAGCATAAGCTTTTTGCGCCAGTAGCATACGCTTTACGTCGCCGTGCTGAATAATCGCCGTTGCCGCATCTTCGGGCTTGTTGTTGGGGGCGATTCTGCCCTGCGTTCTGTCTTTGGCATAATCGAGCGAATACTGATAACCGCGATATCCAATCATCGCCGCGCCAAAACCAACCGCGATACGCGCCTCATTCATCATTTTAAACATGTAGCGCAGACCAAAATGCTCTTCGCCTATAAGATAGCCATAACACTCGCCCTCATCACCAAAGCTTAATGCGGTAGAAGTCGCACCTCGATAACCCAACTTATGAATAAGACCAGTTAAATGAACATCATTACGCTCGCCTACTGATAAATCGTCATTGAGTCGATACTTGGGCACGGCAAATAACGAGATGCCTTTGACGCCACCAGGACCGCCCGGCACTTTGGCCAATACCAAATGCACGATGTTATCAGACAGTTCGTGATCGCCTGCTGAGATATAAATTTTGCTACCTTTGACACGATAGCTGCCGTCGTCCTGCTTTATTGCAATGGTTTTAATGTCGGCAAGCGACGAACCTGCATGTGGCTCAGTTAGTGCCATGGTGCCAGTAAATTCACCGGTCAGCATACGCGGCATAAAGGCATCTTTAATCTCATCACTGGCGAAATGTGAGATAACATTAATCGCGGCAGTGGTTAAAAATGGATAAGCGGTGGTCGATGGATTGGCTGCCATAAAATAGCCTGCCACAGCTGTCATCACTGTTTCGGGTAATTGCATGCCACCATCGTCAAAGCTATAACGGCCCGCGATAAAGCCTGACTCACGAAACGCATCAAAAGCGACTTTGACATCGTCTATCATGCTAACTTTTTTGCCGTCAAACTGAGGCTCGTTTTTATCTGCTAAATGGTTGTGTGGCAAGAACAACTGGGTCGCGATTTTATTGGCGGTGTCGAGTACCGCATCGAATGTTTCGCGACTGTGTTCTGCAAATTTTGGATGTTTGGTTAAATTTTCAGTTCCCAATACATCATATAATTGGAATGGTAATTCAAAGTCGTTGATAAGCGTATCTGCTGCCATAGTATTCTCGTTAACTCATTAAATTTGATAATCAATTGATATTAATCTAATTTAACGTCTTGCCGTATTGTCATTTATGACATAATTATGGTCAAATAAGACATTTTATAAGCTATGGTTAAGGAATTTCAAATTACGCCCAGTGCAACTGATCTAGATTTTTGCAGCCTCTGTCTGGCGAAGCGCACAGCAGGCAAGAAAATCTTTACCAGCTGCACGTAAACATCAAATATACATTCTCATACACCTAAAGGAAGCTGAATTTTGCCCTACTCCAAACCTTTTAAAGTCATCATTGTTGGTTTCGATGGTGTGCTCGGCAGCGTGCTAGCTGGGGCGCTAGATTTGTTTTCGTTTACTGGGGTCAGTTGGCAACGCTTTTTGGATGAGCGCGTTGAGCCAAGGTTTAATGTACAGATTGCCAGTCTAGGCGGCGTCGATATCAGATGTAGCAATCGCTTAATTATGCAAGCGCATTGCGACATTCAAGACGTGATTGAGTGCGACTTACTATTAATTCCAACGATTGGCGATTCAATCGATAAAGTGTTGAGTCAAAATAATAATTTAATTCCGCATTTACAGCGACTGGCGAATACTAAAGCGGATATTGCCAGCAACTGTAGCGGGGCTTTCTTTTTAGCAAAGGCGGGCTTGCTCGATGGCAAAGTAGCGACAACCCATTGGGGCTATGCCAGTAAGTTTAAGGCAGATTTTCCACTGGTTGATTTGCAAGAGAACCAGTTTGTCACTCAATCAAAGATTCAATCAAAAAACCAGTCGGAAAGTGATTTAGCACACCAATCGGGCGATATATTTTGTGCAGCGGGCGGTAGCGCGTTTTATGACTTGGGATTATTATTGATAGAGCGATTTTGTGGGCGCGAGATTTCTACCCAAGTGGCGAAAACCCAGATTATTGATAGTAAACGGGGTAATCAAAATAGCTATACCAATGTGACTTTGCATAAGCCGCATTCAGACCAGCTGGTTAAGCAAGTACAAGAGTTTATCGAGGAAAACTTTAAGCAACCTATCCAAATCAGCCGTTTGGCTGCCATGGTCAATATCACTCCACGCACTCTAAATAGACGTTTTCAATCCTGCGTCGCGATGCGTCCGATTGAGTATATTCAAGCGGTTAGAATTGAACAAGCAAAGCGTCTATTAGAATCAGGAGATGTGACGATAAAATCGCTGGCCGAGCAAGTCGGCTACGAGGATATCTCGTCATTCACACGTTTGTTTAAGCGCGCCACCGAGCTGACACCGAAAGAATATCAAGATAAGTTTTCGCGGTTGGCGATTTAGTAATGTTTCTTAATAGTACTTTTGTATAGTCGATCTACTAGAAAATAAATACAGCGCTACTGGGGTAAATTTTGCGCAGCCTCTGTCTGCGTAGGCACAGCAAGCAAGAAAGATTTATCCCAGTAGCGCGTTATAGTGTTTGCACTTATTTTTTCAGGACCGATTATATGAGGGCTTAACAAAGAGCAGAAAACAAAAAGCCGACCTGACTTTAAATCAAATCGGCTTTATTGATGCTATAAGTAGACTGCTAATACAGCAAATGTGCTACTGACGTGATAACCACTAAGCTAATAAGTGTGCGAATAATGAAGATCATAAACAGCTCTAAAACGTTGAGCTTAATATTTGACTTCAAAATTAGTGCACCAACTTCAGACATATAAATAATCTGGGTAATAGATGCAGCACCGACGATAAAGCGCGTCATCTCACTTTCAATACTCTTACCGACCAACGCTGGTAGATACATATCAGCAAAGCCCATAATCATAGCAGGAGCAGCCTTTGCGGCTTCTGGAATCTGTAATAACTCAAGCACTGGCACCAGTGGGGTTGCAAGCCAATCAAATACTGGCGTGTACTCTGCTAAGCCAAGACCAATGGTGCCGATAGCAAAAATAACCGGAATGAGTCCAAGATAGATATCAAATAAATTCTTGACGCTATGCTTAAACACGCTACCCAAGCTTGGCATAGAATGCGCGCGAGTCACAGCACGGTTCAGTGCCCACTGCGGCATACTATATTGAGCAGGAATTTCTTCATCTAACATACATTTGCCAGAATGGTAAGTATCAGGCTTCAATGACAACGGTGGTATACGCGGCATAATAATAGCAGCTATAAAACCCGTCAGAGCGATGGTCAGATAAAAGAAAACAAAATTGTTGTCTACGCCAATAGTCTTGGCGACGACGTAAGTAAAAGCGATTGAAGTTACCGAAAAGGTTGTGGCAATAATCGCCGCTTCACGCTGGCTATAATAACTTTTATCGTACTCTTGCATAGTGACTAGCAGGCCAATGGAAGCCGCACCAAACCAAGAGGACATGGCATCTACTGCCGAGCGTCCTGGGAGTTTAAATAGTTTGATAAATACTTTACTGGCTAACGTTCCCAAAAACTCCATCAAGCCAAAATCAGTCAAAAATGGTAAGGACAAGATGGCAAAGAAAAATAAAGGAATCAGAATTGGAATAAGATCTTCAAAAATAACGCCGCCAGTATTACGGTTGATAATAAACTCAGGGCCTATCTGTAAAAAAATCATCCAAATGAACAAGGCGCCTAGAAAACGTGCAGCGAGCCAAAACCAATCGACATCGAATAGTTTTCTTAATAAGGAGTCTGTATGCAAGTCAGGTCGCAACACTTTTACTGCCAGTGCCCCGATAAAAGAGGTCGTAACTATCGCCAGTGTAATATAAGCGACATAACCACCTAAAATGGCTTGCAAAGCATCGGTTAATACGCCAAGTAAAATAGTAACTTTACCATCCCATTGAAATGGAATGATAAATAGCGCAATACCAAGCGCTGAAAATAATAAAAATTTCCACAATGACGCGCGCCATTGCTCTCCTTGCGGCGTTTTTGGATCGACAGCATTGTTGCCTAGAACAGGCTGCTGCGACTTATTGATATTAACCGTCATTTAATTCCTCCATGATGGGCGACAATCGCCAGTTTTTCCATTTCGCTGTCTGACCAATTCCCGGATTTAGCGAATTAGTCGGGTCTAGTTTTTTATAAAACGAATGTAATTCAGACTTAGCGGTATAAACATGACCCACATTGTGTTCAGCGGGATATTCGATATGACGCTGATCATAAAATGCCAACAATTCATCCTTGAACGTTTTTGAGTCAATAGTAGGATTTAATAAGTAGTCTTGATGCATGACATAACAAAAAAAATGTCCCAAATAAAAGGTTTTGCTTACTTGTCTTTGCAAGTTAAGAGGTAGCGATTCATCCCAATCTACAGCGTTCCTTGGCAAGGCGATATCTGTAGATACTAGCTCGCCAAATTCACTATGATTTAGATTGTGATAACGAAACATAGCAGCCGTTGCCGCACTGCGAAATACTAATAATGCCTGTGCTTCTTCTTCTGTGCATGTATGTAGTACACCTTGATGCTGCTGCATATGAGACTGCAAAAATGCTTGAGCAGATGCGATATGACTGTCACTTGCACAAATATTCGCTACTTTTATAATTAAATGATAACGGTATGATACTGCTTGCTCAGCTAAGACTTTCGGTAACGATGCTGGCATAAAGGTAGATGCCATCTGTAGCACGCGATCTGGCAAAGTTTTTGGTAGTCGCCATTTATCCAGATAATAGCCAATCTTTGCTTGTAGTCGATACAGCGCTCCTATCTTACTAGCAGGCAGCTTGCGCATACTTAAACAAGTATCACGGCCGTAGCGTAGCGTGATGTCATTGTAATCTTTATGCATATATTCTGCCAAAATAGGCAGATGTAATTCACTTTTAAGCCAATGCTGTCTCAGCGTGGTCAAGGTATCAGCATCATCGGTCGAGATATAAAACGCTTGCTCTTGCTTAGGTTTAGGATAAGTCGCTACTCTTACAGCAAATACAATTACTTTACCTGCTGAACCTGACGCTTCATATAATCCATTAGGATCATTATTGAATCTAGCTGGCGTCTTAGCCTCGCAATCGCGTACTTTGGTTTGATACTGATGGTTTGCGCATGCTTTATTAGGCCTAGCCAAATCTTTATCGAACGTGCCAGCTTGTAAATTATTAAGCATCTCTTCTGGATGCGTGCCTAAATCAACTCCTAAGTGATTGATTAACTCAAACTCACCTAAGGCATTGCGTCTGGCAAACAGTGCCATCTCAGTATAAGCAGGGCCACGCTGCACCAACATCCCACCAGAACTATTACAAATACCGCCGATGACCGAAGCACCAACACAGCTAGAGCCTAATACTGAATGTGGTTCACGCCCTAACGGTGCAAGATTAGACTCCAGTTGTTGAAGGGTCGCAGCTGGTAAGGCAATAACCTCCGTCGCATCATTGAGTAGATAAATACCACTGAGCGACTGCATCGAAATCACTACCACAGGCCGATCATACTCACCGTATGGCGTTGATCCTCCAGTCAGTCCGGTATTGGCAGCTTGAGCAATAATAATGACATCTGCCGCCGCGCAAAGGTTGATGACACGCCATAGTGCGATTAAAGAATCTGGTGTCACTACTGCTACTGTAGTAGAAGCAACAGACTTAATCGCTCCGTACACATAGGCTTGCTGCTGGCTGGGCTTGGTCAGTACATTAGTCGCCCCAATAACAGCCGTCAAATCAGCTAATAAGCCATCTAACAGCTCAGACAACTTACTAGACGAGCGATTAGAATTTAACACCATAGACGTTCTTCCTTGAGCGACCAGACTTTTGCATAACTAGCATCAGCTCATTAACTAAAGCAGGTGAAGGTCTTACCCATTTCAAAAAGAAAATCATCAGCCTCATCAATCTCATAAATGACAGGTTGTTTACCTTTTATGTCCGTTTGCAATGCATCTAGTAGCTGCTGCTTATCGGTAATTCTACGATAGCCAGCGCCAAATCCTGCTGCTAGCGGCTCGAAGTTAGGTGTCTTAATATTCACCCCAATCAATGGTAATCCACCTTCTTCCATATATCGGCGAATCTCCCCATAACCTTGGTTGTTCCATAATAAGACAATCAACGGTAGCTCAAGCTCAGCCGCGCAGATGAGTTCTGCAATGGTAAATTGAATACCACCATCGCCGATTAGGCTAATGACAGGAAGCTTTGATCCAATCATTGCGCCAATCGCGGCAGGCAAGCCATAACCTAAAGTGCCAAATCCAGTCGATGAGTTAAACCACTTACGGGGCGCCAGCGCCTCAAAGCCAAGATTGCCACTATAGACCGGTTGGGTCGAATCACCAACGAAGATGACGTCTTTTACTTCATCTCTAATTAGTTGAAGCAGTGCATTTTGTCCAGCAAAGTCTGGCGTCATAGCTTCTATTAACGCCTGCTTTGCCTCAGCTACTCGTGACGCTGCTTGATGATTAAGCTGATGACTTTCTAAACGCGTACAAAGACCGCTAATAGCCATTTGCGCATCAGATAATACGGCGATATCCGCTCTAAAAGGACGCTGCAACTGCTGGGCATCGCAGTCAATACGAATGAGTGTGCCGTTGATTTGGAACTCGCCATTAAAGAAGACGTCGTAATCGGTCTCACCAAGCTCAGTACCAATCGCCAATACTAGATCAGCCTCAGCGATCACGGCGCGACCGGCGTCTAATGACTGATTGCTACCCAAACTCAAAGGATGACCAGGTGGCAATAAACCTTTGGCATTAATGGTCAAAAATGTCGGTGCATCGATAAGCTCTGCCAGTTTTTGTGCATCATAATCGACGTCAACGCAGCCGCCACCGTACAATACAACTGGATTTTTTGCACTTTTTAGCTGCTCAACAATCAAATCAAGCTGCGCAGGATTAGGCAGCGGTCTCATGACTTGCGGTAGTGCTAAACCATCATCAGCTTGGCTTTTTGCAGTGTCATTTAAATTTTTGGTGCTGTTAAAATTAGAGGTTAAATCAGATGGCTTAGCGACATGACTAGCATCTGCGGTAATCACATCGATAGGCAGCTGGATATGGACCGGTCCTGGACGCGCCCCATTAAATAACGCAAAAGCTTCAGCGATGACCTTAGGTAATGACTCAGGTTGCCAGATAGTTTTACTCATGAGCGCAACCTTGCTCACCATGCCTTGTTGGTCGTGCAATTCATGCAAGTGCCCTTCACCGCTACCCGTATCTTTAACTTTATTGACACTAGATATTACTAGCATCGGTATAGAATCTGCTAACGCTTGCGCCATAGCAGTCATGATGTTGGTCATACCAGGGCCGGTAATAATAAAGCACACCCCGACTTTACCAGAGGCACGGTAATAGCCGTCGGCCATAAAACCTGCACCTTGCTCGTGACGCGGTGTCACGTGGCGAATATTGGTATTAGGCAGACCACGATATAACTCTACCGTGTGTACACCTGGAATACCAAATACGGTCTCAACTCCATAATACTCTAGCCATTGCACCAGTAGCTCACCGCAGGTCAGAGGCGAAGTGATTGGCAATGAAGAAGGCGCTTGCGTTGATTGCGTCATGAGTAGATCATCCTAAAAAAGTTCAATAGCAGTTAAATAAGTCGTTCAGCGGCATAGCAAAAATCCCCTTTATTCTCATAAAGGGTGATTTATTATCTATATCTTGAGTTGCGATTAGTAGACTGCTTTGACTTTGTCGTCATAACGTACGCCTGGCAGGATACATAACATCTCGAATAACAAGTTCGCTGCTAATACAGAGGTGTTACCAAACGGATCATATGGCGGTGACACTTCTACTAAATCTCCACCGACCACGTCAAGGCCACGCATACCACGAATAATCTCGATACCTTGAGTTGACGTCAAGCCACCAATTTCAGCAGTGCCCGTACCAGGCGCAAATGCTGGATCAATACCATCAATATCGAAACTCAAATAAACAGGACCATCACCCAATTTTTCACGCACTTCTGCCATCAATGGCGTCAGCGACTTATACCAGCACTCTTCAGCAGGCACAACACGAAAGCCTTGTTGGGTTGACCAGTCGAACTCTTCGGCACTATAGCCAGTACCCCGCAAGCCAATCTGTACTACGCGATTGCCATCGATTAAGTTTTCCTCAACAGCGCGGCGGAACGGTGTACCATGGGCGATTTTTTCGCCAAACATATCATCATTGATATCAGCATGAGCATCGATATGCACCATACCGACAGGGCCATGTTTTTTGGCAAGCGCACGTAAAATAGGCAGTGCAATCGTATGATCGCCGCCCAAAGTTAATGGAATAGCGCCATGATTCACCACTTTTTCTGTATAGAACTTTTCGATGATATCGACGCTTTTTAGCAGGTTAAAGGTGTTGATAGGCACATCGCCAATGTCAGCGACTTGCAAAGATTCAAAAGGAGCAGCGCGAGTGGCAACATTATAAGGGCGAATCATGCGTGATTCATCACGAATTTGTCTAGGACCTAATCTTGCACCGCTGCGGTTTGATGCACCGATATCTAGAGGCACCCCAACAAAAGCCACATCCAGCCCTTCAGCATCAGCTTGAGTCGGCAGGCGCATCATAGAAGCAAAGCCGCCAAATCTTGGCATATCATTGCCACTTAGTGGTTGATTGAATTTCATAAATCACATCCTTGTTTCAGTTTGTTTAGAATAGGCAATTTTTTATATGCTTTGACAATACCTAAATATATCAGCGTAGACCATGGTAAAATTCAGAAGTAAACTTCTAAAATCTCGTAGTAAAGAAGATTTAACCGTTATTATTAGAAGTTTAATGAATATAAAATCACTTTTAAAAACGATAATAAAATCTAAACATTTGATAAAAATACCATTTATTTGTTAATGTGCAGTGAGCAACAGTAATATCTAATAGGTGTTCGAAAACTACCTGACCTTTAAAATGCTCCTATTCCTATACACTTAATTTTTATATAGCGTGAATATAAATGCTCGATGAACTTATAAAAATAGACATAAAAACCCTACGTAGCTTTATGGCTATCGTAGAGTGTCAGGGTGTGACGGCCGCTCAATCACGGTTAAACGTTACCCCCTCTGTTATTAGCGGTCACTTGGCACATCTAGAAGACAGACTGGAGATGACACTCTGTCATCGTGGCCGTGCTGGATTTAAGCTTACAGAAGATGGTATTGCCGTCTACGAGGCGTGCTTGAGTTTTACTGAAGCAGTTGCCAGCTTCCAACATCAATTGCATTATATTCGTCAATTAGATTCCGTTCGTGGTGGCCATATTCGCTTATGTTTGATAGATCAGATGCCAACGATTTTTTATGACGCCTTACGCCAGTGTCTCGCTGCCAGCTATCGTGATAATCCATTGATACACTTCTCTATCGATGTGCAGAGCCCTGAGAGTATGCTCGACAAGCTTTTGAGTAATGAAAGTGATATTGGCGTGGGCTATTTTGGCAGTTTTCCGCCTTTATTAACTTTTAAACATGCCTTTATTGAAAAGCAAGTAGTCTGCTGTGGACGCGAGCATATATTATTTCATGAATCAGAGGGCCTGACTTTCAAGTCTTTAGAACAAAACTACCCATGGATTAAAAGAGGATATATTACCGATGTCAGTATCAATCATATTCGCCCAAAAATATTAAGCGCTACTACCTATCAAATGGAAGCGACTGCGCAGCTTATCCTTGCAGGTCATCATGTTGGCTACTTGCCTCGTGATCTAGCAATGCGCTATGAAGAGATGGGACTGATGAGAATATTACTGCCCGATGAAGCAAGTTACGAAGTTAAGCATCACTGGGCCTATCGAGAAAACCTGCATAAACACGTGGCTGATTTTTTGAAACAAATGCTTAGGCTATTAACTGAGCAAACACATTAGTTTAGTGAGCTCGCTTTCGTTAAAACTCCTTCGATAAACCTATCGTTTTATAAAAACTTGACGCATAAAAGCCCATAAAAAAGGAGACGATTTTAGTATCATCTCCTTTTTATTTTATGCAAATATCATGTAAAGTTAATTACTCAGCTGCGATGGCTATCATCTCAACCAATAGCTCAGGACGTGCCAATGCAGACTCACCACAAGCACGAGCTGGTGGCTGTATGCCTTCAAACCATTTATCCCATACTTCATTCATCGCGGCAAAGTCTGACATATCTTTTATCCAGACCGTCACTGATAGTAACTTTGATTTATCACTGCCCACCTCTTCTAACAGTGTTTGTATTTTCTCTAAACAAGTCAGTGTTTGCGCTTTGATATCATCTTCCGCATTGCCCACTTGACCGCATAAATAAACAGTCTGGTTATGAACAACAATTTTACTCATACGTTGATTGCTATGTAGCTTTTTCATCGTATTTAATCCTTAATTTATTAAAGTATTTGAATCAGTGATGACTCAGTTAAAAACAATATCTTAGTTAGAAAAACGCTGGGCGCTAAACGGCTCAACATCAACCACGACAGGCTTGTTATGTATCAGCTCTTCAACGATACGCCCCGTCATAGGCCCTAGAGTGAAGCCTTGATGACTGTGACCAAATGCAAACCATAGTTTTTCATGTTTATGTGCAGGCCCAATGACCGGCTTCATATCAGGCATACAAGGACGTGATCCTGCCCACGCTTCACTCTCTACCGCATCTTCTAATGGTAGAATTTTTCTAGCAAATTTTAGTACTGTCTTCAACTGTCCAAAATTCTTTGGCGCATCCATTGTTGTCATCTCAGCACCAGTGGTAATACGGATACCTTGCTGCATTGGCCCCATGACAAAGCCTTTATCCATATCAAACATACTGTGATTGATATTATTTTTATCAGTCACTTTAAAGTGCTGATGATAGCCACGCATCGGGAACAACGGCAAATTATAGCCAAGCGGTCTAATCAAATCATTAGACCAAGGTCCGGCCGCGATGACCAGCTTGTCACTATAATAAGTATCGTTATCAGTGATGACTTTCCAGCCTTCACCATCTTGGACGATTTCTTTTACATTGCTTTCTTTAATCGTACCCTGCATATCTTGGAAGTTTTTTGCATATGCTTTTACCAAGGCGCTTGGGTTTGATACTTGCCATGAATTCAACCAATGAATCGCACCGACAAAACCATCAAAATTAGCGCTAGGCTCCATCACTTTTAATTCTTCAACGTTCAATACGTTATGCTCAACCCCTTTCTCACGCGCAGCGATGGCTGAAGCAATGGCCTCTTTAAAGGTGTCTTCAGAACGATGCAGCTGTAACCAACCATCACGGGTGATAAGTTCATCAGCGCCAGACGCCGTAATCATGGTCTGATGCTCGCTGGTACAATGCGCAATCAGCGTCTGCCACTCTGCTTCGATCTGCTTAACAGTCGCGGGTGCAGAGTATTTCCAATACTGCAATAACGCTTGATGATAACGCAAAATTGCTGGTATACGATAGCGAATATCAGTACCTTGATTAGGTAATACTCTAATCATTTCAGTAATTTGGCGCGGGAAAGGATGCGTATGAATTGCTTCGCGCTGGATCAAGCCAGCATTACCATATGAGGTCTCTGACCCTGGTAGTTTTTTATCTAACAACAACACCTGCGAACCGTTATTTTGTAGATGCCACGCAATCGATGTGCCAACCATACCAGCACCAATAACAATAACAATAACCTCATAGCGCATAGAATATCCTTTCCTGATAGGTAGTAGAGTCTTGCTTAATAGGGGGTGATAATAACGCGAACCTGACAATTAATAAACCCATATCTGACGGATTTTTTCGTTGTCAGATACTTTTGGTTATAGGCATCTAATAAGAGGTAAATTGGTAGGAATAATAGGGACATTAAATGAACATTTAATATGGAATTAGACTGTCAAACTATAAAGTTAGTTAACTAATTGCGCCTTTCTTATTACTTCCTCGGTATCAGAGGTCATTCCATATTGAGTGACACCAGAGATCCAGCCACTGTGAATGTCATTTGCGTTGATTTGAGAGTGTCCCAGACCGCCGCCATGTCATCTTGACGATGATCCCCCTTGTAGGTTATGTCTGTTGGGTAGTCCGGCGTCACGGGTGGTGATGTCTTTGTCATCTAGATCACCCATGCCGATACCGTCATAGAGGGCGCGGCTAATCACCGGACTGTCTTTATCACCATACCAATGGTTGAGCAGGACAGTTTGCCCCAGCCTTGGAGCAAACTGCCAGCCGTGGGTGGCGCCTGAGGACAGTTGCAAGCTACGAAGGAGCGGGGTCGGTGAGGGTTTTATGCAGCCGTCATCGGTAACACTTGAGGCGTAGCTTGATGAGGCTGCAGGCGACGCTGTCACTATCAGACTCTATGCCAATTATACATATAGCAGCACAATGAGTAACAACATCGGAAAAATCGTGAATTAGACTTAAATGTATATACTTATATTTGTACCAAAAGATTGACGTTGTAATATTTATAATAATAAGAGAGTAAGTACAAGAGATTTAAACCAATTATGTCAATATTATTTTAGAAATTAACACTGTATGATAATCTCCAAAGCAACAGCCTTATTATTTAAAAAGTATAAATAAAATAAATCATCACTATTATTTGCCCGTAAACTAAATAAAGTGTCGTAAACTGTTTCTATATCTGTAAACTCAATATCTATTATTTCTTGTGACGAATTAAGTTCATTTTCAAAGACTTCAAAGTCGTCATAGTCTAAATCTTTGGGCGTAAAATTGCTGTCAACCACAAGTCCTTTGTAATTGAATTTGAAATTATCAGGAAACCCAATAACTTTTGATACAACCGCTTGATCGTCCATTACGTTTACTGCCATATTCCCATATTGAAAGATACTTTCATATTCACTTTCTTCTTGAGCAAGAAAACCTCCACAATCCTCAACAACTGATATTTCTTTTAGCTCATTTTCAAAACTAGATATACTTTTAATACTATCCAAACTAATAATTTCACCTACTTTAACTTCCTTTATAATAGGAGGTTTCTGTTGATTTTGTAATTTGGTGTCTTGAGTTTTTGTATGTTGTTGAATTCTTGCTTCATCACCTTGAGCTTCCTGATAAGGTTTTTCGGTTGGAGTTTTAGCAGTTTGGATATCTGGGTTTTGCGTAGTAGCGTTATTATTACATGCGCTAACTGATATAGTAAAAAAAATTGTAAAAGCGATTCTATATTGCATACTTAACTATCCAAAATTTAATAGATATCAATAGTGACTTCAGTTCATCAGGCTGAAGGAATTTCTGGAAAAAATGGCAAAGGGTCAAACCTGCCTACCAATCCTCTGCCAGGACTCCCTGTAGAAACGTGCCTAACTTCGAAATGTAAATGTGCTCCACTAGCGATAGTGGTCATACCTCTAGCATTACCGCTAGCTCCAGTTTTACCTAGAACTGTACCTGCAGTTACATCTTTATTCTTATATTCAGTATTTATTTGACTAAGATGAGCATAAAAAAACCATACTTTATTTCCTTTAACATTTTTCTTAGCATAAGACTTTTGTGGCTCTGGTAAGGCATTTAATTCACATTCTAATACAAGATATGCTCCAAAGTTTTCTTTACTCTTGTAAGACTCGTTAATAACAGTAACCTTGCCATTAGCAACAGCTTTGATCGGTACTCCTAGAATTGCACGAAAATCTATACCTTGATGGTTTCTTGTACCACCACTTCTTACACGACCATATGTAGCAGCTTTTCTCGAAGATAAACGAGCAGTTCTAACTACACATTTATCTAACGGATTGCACCAAGTTGTATCAGGCTTCTTAGCCTTATAAACATGAGGAATATCATTTCGATCAGCACTTGCTGTAATGACATCTTTCTTAACTTCCTTACCGTCTTCATACACCAGTATGGTTATATCAACACCTACTAGCGAATCATGTGTTCTACCTCTAGTACCATCTTTTCCTGTCACAGAAGTGTTCTTACCATATTTGGTAGACTGAGTAATATATGAAAGCCCCGATAGTGGCTTATTTGTTCCTTCATCAACGAACTTTATGGTGATTTTAGCCTCATCTGAGGCAACCTCAAGCGTCGGCCCTGTTTCTGTCTTTTTTTCAACCTCTGTTACCTTTGGCTTTTCTATTTTGATGACAGGGTCTTGCTCTGTTTGAGGTTTTGGCTTGTCATCTTGTTCACTTGTCTCTGGAGTAGTCGATGCTTCTTGATTTAAGATATCTGGTACATTGCTAATATCTTCTTCGGTGATGTTTGTACCTATTATCATAGTCCATTGTTTGGAGCCATAGGTAACGATTGCGGTTGTCTTAGCTCTACCTTGACCATCGATAACGGTAAGCTTTTGACCAGCAAGGGCTTTGATAGTGCTAATACCTTGGCTGTTTGCTCTTTTTATAGCAGATTGTCTGCCACGATATAGGGTTTTGAACTCGTAATGCGGTATGGGTTGATTGTTGTTGTCGACAAACCTAATGTTAAAGGAGACAACTGGTACTTTGAGTACTTTGGTCTGTCCGTTTAAATTTCCAGTAACGGGAAATGACATGCTGTAGATAGATTGCTTTTTGCCATCGTCGTCATCAAGATAGACGCCGATAGATTGATTAACATCAGCTGTTATACCAGATTCAATACCTGAGCTGTCGGTTTTATGAGGTTTGATATTATTCTTGTACTCAAGATGGTAGATTGTATTTGGTAGTGGTTTGCCTGTGTCGCCTTCGACTAGTTTTATGTTGAAGGTGACTTCGTCAACTATATTACTGCTTTCATTTGGTTGATCTGAACTAGTAGAGTCATCATTATTGATAATATCGTTACTATCAGTACTTTCCTGAGTAGCTTCCAACAGTACTTTCCTGAGTAGCTTCCAATTTTTCATGTTCTGATAGTTTAGATGAATAGTTGTGTTTACCTAGGTATACTACTTCATACCCTTGTACCTGATCTGATTTTTGGACTATAGTTTCAACTAATTTACCATCTATTTTTAACTGAATTTTTGCTTTTGGATGTCTGATTATTATTGGTAAATTACCTTTTTTATCTGTTTTATGCGTAACTACTATTTTAGCTACATTAAATTTACCTTTATACTCAGAGCTGATTTCAACTTCTTTGTTGGGAATACCAACCTTTTTGACATCCACAACCTTTACATATACTTTTCGTTTACAACAAGTTTGAATATCATAATGAGCGAACATATTCATGTATTTTGCTATACTAGTACCGTTAGCATCGGATTCATTTGTTTTACCATTCGTAGTTAAAAAACTTTTAACAGCTCCTGAACCTTTTAAATGTATAGCAGCTATTACGCCTGATTCAGTTACTTCAAAATCTTCATAACCACTTGCTCCTGTAATAGTTACGCCATAGAATTCGTTTAAATTCTTACTCCTTGAGTATCTACATAAGCGATTAATCCATTCATTGATCGCCTTCATCTGGATAGTACCGCTGCTTTTAAAAACATTAAGTGAAGTAGCACCAAATTTACCAGTCCAATAGTTCCCAGTCCCACCCCAGTCTTGAGTTTTTGAATTTTTAGTTCCATCAAAGCGATAACAGCCTACATCCTGTAATGCTTCTTCAGAAAACTGAAACAGTCCCACATAATTCCAAGGGTTCAGTATACTAACAGCTGTTGGGTTATCTACTTTAATGGCTTCTTGGTTATCCCCAGTATATGTATAAGAATAACGTAAATCAGATCCTGACTCCTTTCTAGAAACAGCTCTAATATATCCTACTCTATCAGGAGTATAAGTAACTCCTTGAACTGGTTTTATTAGTGAGCTCATATTATTCTTCCTTCGCTATTGACAACTGCTTTCTACAAGCATCAGGAGCATAGCTATAATCTAGAGGGTCTTGTACATCGATATATTTTTGTAAAAGTAGTTTGGTGCGCATATCGCTCCCAGTTATATTGTCCTTGATGAATGAGCAACCGTTGTAAAGTATACCTGTCATATCATAGCTTTTTGGGTCAAAGATATAAAATACTTGCCCTAAAGCACATTTACTATCGAAGCAAATCTTGTTGAACACATACTTTTTATTAGTATTTATATCTTGTATGTACACTCCTTCTCGTTGTGTTCCCATTGCATAAATTTCCTTGTGAGCCAAGTCGATAGGGCTGACAAGTTTAGAAATCATTTTTTGAAAGGCTTTGTCGTATCTTTTATCATAATTAGGATTACTACCTTCTATCGTTGGTAATTTCTCGTTCACTAGTTCAAATGGATAAGTAGTGAATTTCCCATCGCCATACTCATAATCTACATACCGAAAAGGAACTTCATTGATTGCCAGTTCTTTATTTAGTTTATCGGTATAGCTCATTGAGTCTGGTTCATTAGTTTGGTTGAAAGATTCGTTTACTTCTTCTTTTGAATTAGGAATCATCTTGAGCTGAACAACTGGTATGCTATCTCTATAACTTTGATAATCTTCTTCGTTTGTGGTTTGAGCTACACTGATAAATGGTGTCGTAAAGAGGAATATTGAAAAAAAGCATAGGTTTTTATTTAACAAGTACATAGGTTATCCTGTAAACTTACTCTGTAAGAGGTTTAACAGCCAAAGTCGTCTTCATCATGTGCATGATTATCACCACAATCTTCAGATAGGTCTTCAATAGAGCAATTATCGCACTCTATCTGATCTGATACATCAGTGACCTTAATCTCTCCTTTGTGGTTCACGTTGCCAAGAATCTCTAACTCAACCTTCTCGGCTTTATCCCCAAACACTCTTAATGTCTGACCGTCTTTATCAAGCTTACCTTCAATCTCTGTACCTCTAGTATGATTGATAAGCTTGTAGCTAATACCTTGATCTATTAAGTCTTGAGGAATGAGTTTTTTAAGATTAAAGGCTTTACTAAACAATCCCGAAGTCGGCAAAGCAATTACAGGTGCATTAACCTTACTGCCCATCACCAAACTCTTCTTCACCGCCTGAATCTTAATCACCCCCAGACACACCAGCTTAATCCCACTCTCATCAATGGTCAGTGACGCTCCTGCAGAGGTCTGAAACTTAATGCGCTTAGGACTTGAAATATTTACCTGACCTGACTCACTACCAATCGTCATCGACTGCTGACTGTGCAATTGCAACTCACCACCTTGTGCCTGTATCGCCACAGGTTTGGTATTGGCACTGATATGTAGTCCTGATAAATGAGCTTGACCACCCACACCCGCTAAGGACTCAATACTATCAGCGGTAAGCATATAGTTGCCTGCCACTACATCCGACTGTGTGCTGCCTGATTGCCTTACTATAGTCTTTGCTGTCCATAAGGTATTGCTTGCGGAGGCGAGGATACTGTCTTTACTGACTAGCATCACATCGGGCGCACCGAGGACTTCGGTTTGTAGCGTGTCGTCTATCACTTGCGCTGCTGTTTGAAAGGCCTCTAACGATTGATTAGCGGTCTTCATGGCTTTGGTCGACTGCAGATGCACTTGCTTAGCCTCTGCTAGCGTCTCATTCAGCTCAGCACCGAGTTTTAACTGCCGTTGTCCTGCATCATTCACCCAAGCCGACTCGTGCTCAGACTGTGTGTGCCGGATACCAAAGGTGGAAAGTAGAACCCCTTTGTCTGCTGTTGCTTGCAAACCATGATCACTGGCAAGGTTAATACCCTGTCCGCTGGTTGTCGATTGATGGTTGCTAAAACGATGACGGAGCACGCCTAATTCTAGGATGTGCTCATCAGGAGCAAAGGTCGCTTTGTCTGTTGTCGTTGGGGTTTGCGCATTGGCACGACTAGCGGTGTTGACCGACCACTGCAGGCCACTCTTATTTGGGGTGTCATCAAAAAGAAGTGCAACCTCAGAGTCTGCTGTTAAACCATACTGAGCGATACCAGAGATCCAGCCACTGTGAGTATCATCCTCACAGATTTGCGAGTGACCCAGACCACCACCATGCCATCTTGGCGATGATCCGCCTTGTAGGTTATGTCTGTTGGATAGTCCGGCATCACGGGCAGTGATGTCATTGTCGTCACTATCGCCCATGCCGATACCGTCATAGAGAGCGCGACTAATCACGGGGCTGTCGATATCACCATACCAGTGGTTTAAAAGGACGGATTGTCCAAGCCTTGGGGCAAACTGCCAGCCGTGATTGGCACCCGAGGACAGTTGTAATGAGCGTAGCGGCGGTGTTAGCCCATCGTCATGTGGGCTGATACCTGCCCAGACAGGGGTGGTGATGGTTTGTTGTAGACCGTCATCGGTGACACTAGAGTCGTAACTTGGCGAGGATGAAGTGCTGGTATCGCCGGTACGAGCTTGGGTCAGGCCTGTGTAGGTATGACTGACAAAGGACTGCTGGCTTGGATAGGGACAGTAAGGAATAGCGGAGTCTAATAGCGTGGCGGTTACCCAGATACCAGTGTCTCGAGCGATGTCGTAGCCATGCTCGGGTATGGCGCTAAGTGCTGTTTGCGTTACTTGCTTTGCGCTGCGCGTAAGCCACTGCCTGATAAACACTTGGTTATGATAAGAGACGCTGTCACTATCAGGCTCAATACCGATCATCTGCAGACTGGTACAGTATGTAGATAAATGGCCGATAGAAGGTAGGTTGTTGATGCTAACCCTGCTACCGATGCTTAGGCCACGCATGGCACCTGTGGCGCTATAGTATTCTCTATTGCAACCATTGGCGCGTACCCATTGCTCAGCTAAGCGGGTGGCAGACGCATCGCTATACACCCGAGACGGCGCTCCAAGTAGCACCGCAGTGTCATCAAACGCTAAGGGCGAGTCGTCATCTGCCATGCCTTCATAGATAGTATCAGCGGCGAGTCCATCGGCGCGTACCACCACTGTGCGAGTGCCTAACTGCTTGGCGATCATCTGTAGCTCGTCAACAGAGTCTGTACCAGACTGTACTGAAGACTTCTCGTAGCTATAGTCAAGTGGTGATAATTCATTCTCGTCTAGCGCACTGACTAAAGACCAATAGCCAAGCTCATCTATTGAGTCACCTGATACCCAATAGGTGGTGACCCCAATATCAGCAAGCAAGCCGGTAATAAAGTCATAATCGCTGACATCAGACTGCATACGCATAGCGAGCTGTGTGGTTAGTGGCTCTGATGAGAGTAGTTGCTCTGAGAGCTGCCAGTTAAAGTCGTAATCGCTAAGGATGCTGGTGATGATATCTAGGGTGGATTGATGGGTAAAGCTGCGGGTATGGATGGACTGGGTCAATTGCCAGTCAGGGGTGACGATATCGAGGGTGTAAAAGTGCATGGCCCCATCAGAATGTTGATAACGAATTGCCTGAATGACGCCTGTCCGACAAGTAGGCATCCGATCTGCAGATAGTGTGGTTAAACAGACAGTTGTGCTGATTAAAGATAGACATGCGTCGATATCTAAGAAATCATAACTGAACATTAGTATGTGACTAAAGGAGCTTTGATTGAGGCTACTTGTCCAGAAAAAGGCACTTGGATAAAGGGAGGTAGTTGCTAAAATGTCACTGCCAACGCTGAGTTGGTGTAGACGGGCAGTTTGTGAGGGCATAAAAGGGATTCTCATCATTACGACATTAAAAGCAAAACCGACAGATTACCAACAAAAGTTACTAGACTATCCTATGAGAAAAGTATAGGGTTTATTGAAATATTGTCAAGTATTAGTAACTATTGATACACTTATTAGGACATAAAAGTTTGATTTTAATTTCTATGCTATAGTTTGGTCTTTGTGTTTTCAGTGAAGTAATCGCTAATATTTTTGATGATTTGGAAGATTTAATAAATGAGTATTTACGCACAAAGACTGGCCTCTCAAATTGAATTCATTAAACAATGTGCTTTAATGAAAAAAGCGCCTACTCAAGATTTTGCTAAACACATTGATTTCACTTGTACTGAAGAACAAATAATAGGTTTGCCAGGTATTAGTCTGAACATCACCGACGATACCTCCGATGACGTTTGGCTTCGTTTAGAGCGATTGCGTGAAAACTCAGCACCTAAACCCAACAGCTCACTATTAGCACATTGGTTAACATTTCCAATAAAATTTGGCGATCAGCCTTTATTGCAAGAAAAAATCTATGTACAAAATCTAATAGATGATGGTGTTATCGCTTATGAAGAAGCATTCACACCATTTGATGTTGATGATAGCTATCAAAATGAATTATCAGATATAGAAGAATCATCAGAAATAGAAATTTACCTAAAGGATTTTCCTGAAAGAGAATCTTTACAAGATGAATTTAATGATTATCTCAAAAACATTTGGAAGCCTTGGCTAGTGCAAGAGAAGCTTGTACGCCAAAGTATTGCTCTATATGCAAAGTTATTTAAGCTCAATCAAATTCTACAAGGCAACCTAGCTGATGAATCGCTTGAGCTGGTTTGGGGTGTCGGTGTTGCTGTAAGAAAAAATACTGATAATGGACAGAATAGCGAGCAAATCAAGTATCCATTACTAACACAATCTGTTGAAATCGACTTAGATCAAAAGACAATGGCTCTACTTATAAAGCCTAATCCCTCTCCTTCTACGCTTGATACTGAACCTTTCTCCATGGATGAAAATCAAGGTTTGGCCAATCTATTAAAAGATAGTAAACAATTTTATGAATCAGAGGATGTTTTACTAAATCCGTTTTTGCCAAGTAGCTATGAGCCTATTTTAAAATCAGCAGTGACCTTGCTTGATGCTTCCGGCGTTTATTGGCCTGACCATACCATTGCAGATGAGCGAAAAATACCTAAGGCGCAAAATCACCTTATCGTCACTGATACATGGGTCATTATGGCGCGTCCTAGAAGCAATAATATATTTTTGCAAGATTTAGATAAATTCGCCATTCAGCTTGAAAATAGCGATGACCTTCCTTTACCAAATGCTCTTATAGCAATGTTGACCGAGCCTGCTACAGAAAATAAAGAAATAATACTACCTGCTTATCGTGGTCTATCTATGGTCAGCGGCAGTGAAAATTATACAGGCACGCCAGCTGAGCTATATTTTCCTAAAGCATTCAATGCTGAACAAGTACAAATCGTACAGCAACTAAATGTCCATGACGGCGTTGTCGTTCAAGGCCCTCCTGGTACAGGCAAGACGCATACTATTGCCAACGTTATTTGTCATTATTTAGCGCTGGGTAAACGCGTGTTAGTCACGTCGATGAAAGATCCTGCATTAAAGGTGCTGCAAGAAAAACTGCCTGAATCCATTCGCCCACTAGCGGTTAGTCTACTGACCAGTGAAAACGAAGGTTTAAAACAGTTCGAATATACGATTAAAAAAATATCAAGTGAAGTATCTAGTATCAATCGAGATGCCTACAAAAAAGAAATCGTCATGCTTGATAATCAAATCGATACCATTCATGCGCAACTGGCCAGTACTGACAATAAGATTACGGCTTGGGCGCGGTTAAATCTTGATGATATCGTTATAGATAGCGAAACCATCAAGCCCATAGATGCAGCGACTGAGGTTGCTCAAAACAGGCAGCTTATCGAAAGCTTTCTAGATACATTAGGCATAGAAGAGACATTTAAGCCTAGATTTACTCATGCCGATATGACTGAACTAAGAAAAATAAGAATAAAGCTCGGAAGCGATTTGGATTATCTTGATAAAAAAACACCTGCTGTTGCAGACTTCCCTTCTATCAATACCATAAAACAACTGCACAAGGATTTGAGTTATCTCAATGAGTCGCAGGAGGCTGAAAAGCAAGGAGCGCTACCAAGCTTAGCAAACGAAAACGATAGCACTATCAGCATGGCTCACGATGCTGCTTCTAATACCTCTCGTTTAATTGATCTTCTTCAAAAGATTGTAACGGCTGGGCAGGATTGGACGACTCATATTCAGCAGAGCTTAGCTGATGAGACTAAGCAAGACATCATCGCTCATCTAACTGTACTCAACGATGAGATTAAGTCACTTTTTAATGAGAGAACCATTTATTTAACTAAACCTATCACGATGGCTGATAGTTTTGATAAAAATCCAGAGCTTGTTGACGCGGTCAAAAACTTATCCGAAGGCAAGAAACCATTTGGTATCGCTGGGATTTTTGGTAAGTCTGCTGAGAAGAAGATCCTTGAAGCTATCACGATTGTCTCTTCGCAACCCTCAACTGTAGAAGACTGGCAATATATATCTAGCTATATAGACTTTAGAAAAAAATCTCAGGCGCTAGTTATTCGTTGGAATGCATTATCAAATGACTTGTCTTTACCAATATTCGACGTAGCACCTGATAACTTATCTAATTTGAATTCAGCCGTTCATTTATATGAAGACATTGTCGGTAGCAACAACCTACAACACATTATTAAACAAGCGTTACATGCTATTTTCTTGGGCTGGGATATCATTTCTACTGCACCTTATAATAAAGATGTTTTAGTTGAGATTGAGGGCGTTCTTAAAAAACACTTAAAGAGACATAAATTGGCAGAAAGTCTCACGCTAAAAGAAAATTTACTGAATAAGCTTACTAACTGTAATGGCGTCATTAGTGGACAAATAACGCTCTTTTTAAATCAGAGAATCGGTAATTTGTCGTTGTCAGATGAGGCATTAAGTACGGAGTGGGAAGAGCTACTCAATGAACTACAACGAGTAAATAATCTTGCAACAGACTTACAGACGGTCACTGCCGTCACCCAACTTATCGACGACAGTGGTGCGCCACTTTGGGCAAATCAATTGCGCCATGAGCCTTGTCTTAATTCTCAAGATACGTTGTCATTTGATACGTTGTCACCTGATAAACTGTCATCTGATGACTTGCTGCCTGATAATTGGCAGCAGATTTGGCGTCTTAGCCGATTGATGAGCTTTATAGACAGTATAGATGGTCGCAAAGAGTTGGTTGATTTAACCAAAACTCGTAGCCACTTAGAGTCAGATCTAGCAAGACTCTATCAAGAAGCAATCACCAAAAGAGCATGGCTAAAAGTCGCTGAGAATGCGACGCCAAACGTTAGGGCGTCTTTAGAGAAATACCGCTCTGCCATTATGCGTATTGGTAAAGGGACAGGCAAAGGCGCGCATTATTATCGCCGTGAAGCGCGTGAAGCCTCTGCGGGAGCAAGTGCGGCTATCCCTTGTTGGATTATGCCGCATTATCGTGTTTCTGAATCCTTGCCAGCAGAGTTTGGTAGTTTTGACTTGGTTATCATTGATGAAGCGTCCCAATCTGATTTAACAGCGTTACCAGCCATCATGAGAGCGAAGAAAGTTCTAATCGTTGGTGACGATAAGCAAGTGTCACCAGAAGGCGTTGGTCTCGATATCGAAAAAATTCGTAATTTGATGGCACAGTATCTCAGCAATCAAGTGCCTGTTTACCGCTCACAGATGTCACCTGATCGTTCAATATATGATTTATTCAAAGTCGTTTTTGCCGATAGCAGCGTCATGTTAAAAGAGCACTTTCGTAGTGTTGCGCCTATTATTGAGTTCTCAAAACGTGAATTTTATAATCATGAGCTGATACCGTTACGTAAAGCCAAACCTTCAGAGCGCTTAGATCCACCACTGATTGATGTATACGTTACCGACGGCTATCGCATTGAAGGCTCTAATATCAACCCTTCAGAAGTCAGGTTTATTGTCGATGAAATCAAAACCATCGTTTCTGACCCAGCTTACAAAGGTAAAACCATCGGCGTCGTCTCATTATTAGGCAATAAGCAAGCGCATAGTATTATGGAGATACTTAATAAAGAATTGGATGAGACTCTCATGACCACTTTTGATATTGCCTGCAGTGATGCGAGAACCTTTCAGGGTAAAGAGCGCGATATCATGTTTTTGTCATTGGTAGTGGCACCTGGAGCTGCCCATGCACAAACGAGGGAAACTTTTGCCCAGCGGATGAATGTTGCTGCATCGAGGGCGCGCGATAGAATGTATCTGGTGCGTAGTATTGAGTTGGATGAGCTTAGCCAAGCTGATAATTATCGAGCAGAACTCATCAAATACTTTCAAGCACCATTTATGCAGGATGAAGAACAGGTCGCTGATTTGCGTGATAATTGTGAGTCGCCTTTTGAAACAGAAGTCTTTGACATTCTCATTGAGAGAGGCTATCGAGTTATTCCGCAGGTTAAAGCTGGCGCCTATCGAATTGATATGGTTGTCGAAGGTGAAAACGACAACAGTCTAGCCATTGAGTGCGATGGTGATAGATATCATGGACCTGACAAATGGGACAGCGACATGCAACGTCAGCGTATTCTTGAACGTGCTGGCTGGAAATTCTGGCGCTGCTTTGCTTCCACTTTTGTAACCCGTAAAGATGAAGTCATACAAGACTTATTAGCAGAATTGGAGCGTTTAGAGATTTATCCAATCACTACCGACACAGCATATAGCAGCTCGTATGTTGAACCTAGAGTCGTCACGACTGTTGATGCACTAATCATTGATATCGAAGCTGATGCTTAAGCATATAATGCTTAGTTAAAATATTAAAAATGGTGGCTGTATAACCTTAACGGTCACCACCACACCGGATCATCACTCGCCAGCATCTCTAAGGACTTCCTAGAGCTTTTAACATCTACTTCATCGGCAGACAATTCTGCGATAAACCTTGAAGGCTTATCAAAATACCCTGAATAGCTAGCAAAGTAATCAGGCGCAGTCAGATACAATCTGGTCTTGGCACGGCTACAGGCAACATAGAATAATTTTCGCTCCTCTTCTAATTCCTCAAAGTCATCTAAAGAGCGATGATGCGGCGTGATACCATCGACTAATGAATTGACAAACACCACTGGCCATTCTAGTCCTTTAGCACTATGAATGGTCGAAATCGTCACTTTATCTTTGTCATCCTCTTCTGGCTGACTGGTCGTCGCCACTGAGTCATTGGGTGGATCGAGCGCCAGATTTTCTAAGAAATTATCAAGGCTGCTGTACTCTGTTGCTAAGTTTTTAAGCACACGAAAGTCTTCATTGCGCTCACGCCAGTTCTCTTCAATCGTTTTTAAGACAGGAATATAAAACTCTAAAATACGCTCAATAATAGTCTCGACTGATTCTTCCTGACTTGCCTTAGTCAGAGTATGATACAAAAGCTCAAGTTGCTCACTTTTTTTGGCAAACTTTGCCGTCAGCAATGGCTCAAAAGAATTATTATCAGCATTAATTGCTTGAGTCAAACGCGTCGCAGTGACTGCCCCAACTCCTTGGAACAAGGTCAAAATTCGGTGCCATGCAATCGTATCATTGGGGTTATAAAGAATTTTAATAAAGGCCAACACATCCTTGATATGACGGCGCTCAACGAACTTAATTCCGCCTACCACGATAAATGGAATATGACGCTCCATAAATTCTAACTGTACATAATTGGACTGAAAAGACGTACGGCACAGTACCGCAAAATCATTGTAATCCTGATCTGGCTTTAACTCGATAATCTTATCGGCAATAAACTTAGCTTCTTTCGTTTCATCACTCAGGCGGCTAAATATCGGCTTTTCGCCCGTTATAGTAGCGTTTGAATAGAGCTGTTTTTGATACCCCAAGGTGATTTGTGCGGACAAGGCATTGATATAATTTAAAACAGCAGGCGTACTGCGATAGTTTTGCTCCAGCTTAATGAGACTCGCCTCAGGATAGGTCTCACCGAACAGTAGAATATTTTCGTAGTTTGCGCCGCGAAAAGCATAAATACTTTGATTGTCATCACCGACCACCATCAGTGATACCGATTTAGGCTCACAAATCAAATCTATCAGCTGCTTTTGCGGGATATTGGTGTCTTGATATTCATCAACCATGATGTAGCGATATTGATTTTGTAGCATTTGGCGAAAGGTATCGTTGGTCTTTAAATGGCGTACTACTTGGCTAATAATATCGTCAAAGTCGTAAAGATGATTGGCGCGCTTATACTCATGAAAATCGACTGCTAATTGCTCGATAATGGGAATATGTACGGCGATATCAGGATAATTACTTTCGATTAAGTCGCGAATATGAATGCGTCTATTTCTAGAAGTAGAGATGATATTTTGTAAGGTTTTTTTACGCGGAAAGGCTTGGCTTTTGGTTTGCGCAGGATACTTTTTTTCTTTATGAATTAAATCGATCGCATCCTCGCTATCGCCTGTATCCAAGATAGTAAATCGTGGGTTGATACCGAGCAGCCCTGAATACTGACGCAATAGCATATTGCAGAATGAGTGAAAGGTTCCACTGGTGATATCATTTAACGCTTTACTAGTTGGTAGTATATCTTCTGATAATTCATCATCAGACAAAGTATTATTTAACAGCGTCTTAGCGCGACTCTTAATCTCATTCGCCGCTTTACGAGTAAAGGTTAGTAGCAAAATGCTTTTGGGTGTCACCCCATTTTCTAACAAATAGCTGGTGCGATAAGTCAACGTTTTGGTCTTACCAGAGCCAGCACCTGCGATGACCAATACCTTGCCATCGATAGTAGTGGCTGCTAACAATTGGTCAGGATTTAGCTCACTGGCATAGTCTACCTTTAGCCCTAAATCACTATTCAATCTTTGCTTCAGCAGCGCAGCATTTGCAGCATCATCGGCGTCGATTAGGTTAGCCTCGAGCTTTTTTATCGCCTTTTCAAGACGCGTAAGCTTAGGCTTAATCTCCATAAAGTTCTGCGGATAGTTATAGCTTTGCGTGTCAAAAATCGTGGTAGTCATTGCAGGATATTGCCTTTAATTTTGGGTAAAAACTGTCTATTTAAAATTATTGAATTAAAAATGGTACTTCGTTGATGGGTTATATATTAAGTCACTTTTAATGACCTATAAAAAAAACCTGTCACTATTTTTCATAAGGCTTTGCAACGATATGAAAAGTAGTGACAGGTTATAGATATGCAATAGGCTTTGAGCTCCTATTACTCAGCTTAGACTAAATGACACCTAAGTTAAGCAATATTTAACGACCTAAGACTGCACGCGGATCGATAGGATTACCATTCAAGCGCACTTGGAATTGCAGTGCTACTTGGTTGGTCTGGCCGCTGCTACCCATACTGGCAATACGTTGACCGAGCTGTACTGCTTCGCCTTCTTTGACGAGTAGCTGGCTGTTGTGCGCATAAGCGGTAATGTAATTGCCACTATGACGAATCATAATAAGATTGCCATATTCTGTTAGCCCATCGCCAGAATACAGTACCGTTCCACTTTGGCTAGCAAGTACTGGATCACCTTCTTTACCAGCAAACCACATGCCCATGTTGCCAGATGAGGCATCAAAATTGCGGATTACTTGGTTACGGCTAGGATACTCGTACCCTGCTGTCGAGTTAGCAGTTACCTCATAAGCAGGAGTTGAGCCAGTCGTAGGCGGTGGTGTGTACTGCGGCTGCGGAGTCGATGGTGTAGCAGCAACGTTATAGTTGTTGTTACTAGTAGGACGTACAGGCGCGCTTTGCTCACCGTGCCAAAGCTTGAGCCATTGACCACTATAGATAGTATATTTACTATCGAGACCGTTAAGTGCACCGATTTGACGATAATTTAAGCGATAACGTGAAGCAATTTGACTGACAGTATCGCCACGTCTGACAAGATGATAGTTAGGTACACCTTGGCTATTGGTGATGATTTTAGGACCTGATTGTGCAGAATTTTGATAAGTAGGCTTAGTCGCACAGCCTGTCATCGCAACCGCTAGAGTTCCGACTAAAGCAGCAGTCGCTAGCTGCGACCCAGAAATAAGCTTTTTCATACAAGGTTTCCTATTCTTTATATTACTCACGATTATCGTGTTGTTATCTTTACAGTTTATAGAGTTATACCGCCGCTATTATAACCATAATATGGCTCTATTTATAGAATTTGACTCTATTTATAAAAACAGTACTTCTAATATTAAATATCAATATATGAGCGCCTTACAAGGCTAAGGTCGAGAGTCGATCAAGCGCATAAGTCGGCGTATGATGCAGACGAACAGGTGATAAGCTAATGTAGCCTGCTGCGACGGCTTGAGCATCAGTATAGACAACTACGCTATCGTTATTATCTGTTATCGATTGATTTTTAAGCTCAAGGCTGTTTATACCTAGAGGCTTATATCCATTTATAGAATCAACATTAAACGTATCGATAGAAGCGCCGCTATACTCTTCGGTTTGCGGATTTTGGCAGTTTTTTAAACACAACCAATAGGCATCACGGCCACGTGGATCCACTATCTGATGTACAGGGTTTGCCAGTAGACTATGTTCTAGAGTCGTGACCTTACGTCCCTTAATAGCCTCAACCGTGTCTACATTAGGAATATTGACGTTTAGTACATGATAGGGCAAACGCGTGATTTCTTCCAATATAGGGGTTTCAGTCAATAGTTTAACGATTTCTTCTGCTGCCATTTGATAATGACTGATTTTATCCTCTCCGTTACCCTTGATTTTACCGCCTACTAACGAGGTTGCAATCGCTGGTACGCCAAAGAGTTGGGCAGTCAACGCCGCACCAAAAGTACCTGAAAAAAATACCTTTTGCCCTAAATTGTCTCCAGAATTAATACCTGTAATCACACAGTCAAACTGAACATCTGAATAAAGCTGATGTAACGCAAGATAAACACAATCTGCAGGTGAGCCATTAACGGCAATAAACCCTGATGGCAGCTCGTGGGTATATAATGGCTGTGAGATATGGAGCGAGCTTGCGCTACCGCTCTCTTCTGCATTTGGTGCAACGACCATTACCTCTCCTACTTTAGAGAGTGCTTGATATAACGCTAATAATCCTGGCGCATGTATCCCATCATCATTACTAATTAAAAACTTCATATCAGCTCAATATAATCATATCTTATTTTCTAGCTGCTTATTATTTTCTAGCCGCTTACTCGCTTACTATAGTTTCATTGCTACTGTTCATATGACTTATCAATATAGACAGCACAATGTAGCAATGCTTTGATGTAAAAGATAGTTTTGGTGAGCTAAAGCGCAGCAGATAAATATAGATATAAAAAAGTAAAAAATAAAAACGTCGTATAAATACAATGTCATTTGAAATACAGTTATCAGCGTAATAATAGTTATATTTAATGAATACCTATTCATAGATAAGTAAGTCAATAGCTAGTTTATGTGTATAGAATCACTTGATATATAGAATCACTATATAACCTTGAAAGCGATTATAACTTAATAGTGGACATTCATAAACTAACGCTTAACTTCTTACCTTAAAGTCAAGTATAATCAATCAGTTGCAATTGCACCTACAAATGCTTGATGACTCCTTTAACATTACAAAATCCACCTTTGTGGATGTATATACTGATACTGATTGGTCACCATTTAGCTTATTTTTTCGTTACAATAGGCAACAACGAACAACAATAGACAATTATCTATTAAGGCTAATGTAACTTATGGGCAGATACTACTGATATGTTGCTACGAATCGCCATCAGGTCACAAGACATCTACACATAAGCCAATATTTTATGTGACTTTTATTTTTTTTCCGATTACCATAACACCATTAAATAACGCAAAGCGAGTGTGATACCGAATGAAGAATCAATCGATATTAGCTATGATTTCTATAACGACAAAAACAGTTTCGAAAATAGCCTCAAAAGTTGGCCTTGTTGGATTGATAGCCTCTGTTGCCATGTTAGCACAAACGTCTAATGCAGCTAATGGTAATGTCTCTACCATTCCTCTTGATATGTCTGGTGTTAGTATTACTAAACATGAGATTGCTGTTATGCAGGTACTGTCTGAGATTTGCCCACCGATGCTAAACAAAAGACAAAAACAACGGTTTTACAAGTCTTATAATACACAGCTACATGAACTTATGCCTTCTTTAGAAGACCCTAAAGCGGCTATACAGTATTTGTCAACGCAGCAAGATTATCGTCAAATTCTACAAAGCATTCGTAGTTGGACTCTTGGATTCTCTAAACAAGACAACAAAGCGCTTTGTGAAGACTTAGCGAACGCAGAGTACTAATGACTGGCATACTGCCAACCTAGTAAAAACAAGTTTTAATGGTAATTTAGCTATAAGTAAGCTACTAATAAAACAATTATAAGAGCTTTTTTATACATAATAACTCACTGCATAATCGCTTTAACCCAAACTGAGCTTGCTACCCCTCACTCTGAAAGCTAAGAGTAAAGGGTAGCAAGCTTTTTTGTATTAAACCTTTATAAGACATTTGTACAAGTTTAAAACCTCTATATAACCTGCGTATAGTAAAGCCATCACTATCCTAAATAGTTTCTCGCATCTTTTAACAAATTAAATCTAAATGATAGTCATCATAGCTGTTGCTGTAGACTGTTTTTTAGACTATTCTTGCCCACATTGTCGACGTCTTATTTTATCGTATTTATTGTTTCCCCATCGGGTAGCATTTTGCTAAGATAAGGCCTTAATTTTATGTCCACCGTCAGCTTCAAATGCTTGTATCAGTATAGTTGGCGGTAGACGCATTGGGTTTCATGATGTGGTGTAACAATCTATGACAGTAAAGCTTGTAAAACAACAGCTCGTACAGCTGGTAGTTGGTGTTAGCTTATCTTTAAGTGCAGTAATGGCAAATGCCGCCATTCAACCACCGGAGATGGATAATACCGCCTATGTATTGATGGACTATAATACTGGTGAAATACTAGCGCAAAAAAACGCTAACCAGCCTCTACCACCAGCCTCATTAACCAAAATGATGACCAGTTATATCATCGAGCAGCGTTTAAGCTCAGGCGACTTGACCGAAGATGAGCAAGTACTGATGAGCAAAAACGCGTGGTGTCGCGGTAGCAGTAGCCAGTCTTGTATGTATGTGCCAGTGAACAAAACCGCCAGTGTTATCGATATGCTACGCGGTATTATCATTCAGTCAGGTAATGACGCATCAAAAGCAATGGCTGAGCATATTGCAGGTAGCGAAGCGTCATTTGCAATATTAATGAATGAACAAGCCAAAAAGCTTGGAATGGATAATACGCACTTTGTGAATGCAACGGGCATGCCTGATGAAGGTCACCAAGCATCAGCACTTGATTTGGCAAAGCTTGCGCGCGCTATCATTAAAAATAGCGGTGAGTACTATGATATCTATGCTGAAAAAGAGTTTACCTACAATGGTATCACTCAAGGCAATCGTAATGCTTTACTTGCCACCGATCCTACCGTAGATGGTTTAAAAACGGGTCATACTGATGCAGCAGGCTACTGTCTGGTTGCCTCAAGTAACCGTGATGATATGCGTCTGATTTCTGTCATTATGGGTACAGAAAGCCAGCAAGCGCGTGCTGATCAGTCGCGAGAGCTGCTTAACTGGGGTTTTGGACACTTTACTACCGTGACTAAAGCACCGTCTGGTCAGTTTGTTAGCAAGCTACCAGTATGGTTTGGAGAGGCAGATGAGGTAGAGTTGGCAACAGGCGATACTCTACAAATTCTAACCAGCAAAACTCAAAAAAACAAAATCACTACTGTTGTTGATATCCCTGACAGCATAGAAGCACCTATTAAAAAGGGTCAACAAATCGGTAAAATGTTGGCAGTAATTGATGGTAAAGCAGTAGCTTCAGTGCCTATCGTAGCGACCAATGATGTCGAACAATCAGGCTTTATGAGCCGGATGTGGCAGCATGTGGTACGCTGGGCACAGAACTTGTTCTAAGTTTATTAGAATAATGGCCAGTCAATTATTTTTGATAAGCTTATAAACATAAAAAAGACGCTTCTAATCAAGCGTCTTTTCTTATTCTAGATATAAAGCTTGTTACTGCAAAACTTGATAGTTAATAGTTAATAGTTAATAACTAGGCTAACCATTTTTTCAATAAAATAGTTAATACTTTAGGATCTTGTACCGTACTATGACAGTAATCTACCCCTGCGGCTTTTAAATCGTATTCAAAACTTTCTACATAACGCTCTTTATGTGGCGGATACCAATAAATTAATAGTGAGCGACAAGTAGTTTCCCGTTCACGAATACACTTGGCTAATTGAGCGACCTGTTCGGGTAATACCTCTTCTGCAAACATGATCGTATTTACTTTTGCTTTCAAAATGTAATCCATCATTGATTGTCCGTTACGCTGGGATTTGACGTTAGCCCCAAGCTGCTTCAATGTCTGTACCATAAAGCCCTTTTCATCGTGATGGTAGTAAACAATATCCATTCCTTTTAAGAGATTCTGGTGTTGAGTCTGACTTCTATAACGCAGGGGCATGGTAACAATGAACTTACTACCTGTACCGAGCTCACTATCAACTTCAATTTCTGCACCAAGTAGTTGGATAATTTGCTTGATAACTGACAGCCCTATTCCTACCCCTTCATGCTCACGAGTATCTGACGAATCAACTTGGAAAAATGGAGTAAAAATATCTTCTAAGTAGGTTTTATCAATACCAATACCTGTATCAATAACTTTAATTTGCCAGCGAATACTCTCATTAAAATGTGTCAGCTGAGAATCAATAACAACTTGGCCTGTATAAGTAAATTTAATCGCATTGTCTATCAAAGTGGTTAAGATTTGCTGAATCTTAGTCACGTCCCCTTCAAGGGTATATTCTACGTGATGAATACGGCTAATTAACTCTAGATCTTTTTGTCTAGCTGTGGGCTCGAATTTTTCTATCAAGTCGGCAATCATTTGTAATGGATTAAATTCACTTAAACTGACGATCATCTGGCCTTTTTCTATCCTATTTAGCTGAATAATCTGTTCAAGCGTTAATTCTAAATGATGACTTCCTTTATGAATGATGGCTAAGGTGTCTTTTTGTTCATCGTTGAGATATTGATTATCCAATAACTGTAAACCACCTGTAATAGCATTCAGTGACGTCTTTAGCTCATGAGTAATCATGTTTTGAAAATTGGAGCGCTGCATATCAAGAGACAAATCCTTGTTATGTAACTGCTGCTCAAAATCTGCAAGGTCGCGGTAGTCTTGCTGTGCGGCTCTTAGTCGATCAAATAAAATAATAAAGGCTTTTTTTATGCGTATCAGCTCTTCAAATCCAAAACGCTGTTGAATAGTTGGTAGTTGTTCAAGCTCAGGGTTGTTGGCTGCCGTTTCGCATACTTTTGCCAGCTCAATAATATCTTTGGTCGGCCAATTAAGTTTACGCAAGACAAACCAAACAATAGAGATAGCCAGAACAATGGTCGCAAACCACGATAACAGATTAATGCGTATCCAGTACCAACGCAGCTTATTGATATCTAAGGTAATATTGATATAGCCAACTAAGGTATTACGAGCTGCCAGTTGAGTCGTTGACATAGTCGTATCTTCAGCTTCAACAGATAATATACTAGGAAGTTGTTGACTAGAGTTAGCACGCTGAATACTATTGCCACTAAGGTAGCGACTGGTAACGGGATAGTTAAAGCTGACCGTATCAGCAATCAAGGCGTTATACCAATTGTTGCTCACGCTATCGATATCATCTTGACCCAAGGAATCAAGAGGATCATCAGTCGAATAAAATAAAATACTTTGTAGGGTCGGGTCACTATCTAACAATGTACTTACTTGTCTGGCAACAAGATTAGCACCATCAGGGATTGAAGCACTATTTGCAAGCATCTCACCCAATTGCTGAACATGGAGACGTTTTTGTTGATAGCTATAAACAAAGGCATAGACGAAAGACAATAAGAAGCCTGCCAAAACTGCCACAATAATAGCTTGCAATACGGAACGACGTATAATCGTGGGTATGTTTGTAGGAAGACTTGTACTCATGTTAATCAATCAACTCATGGCGGCTATTACTTATAGTACCTCATAAGTGTATGGATCGTTTGTTTTAGGATGCGTGGTAAGGATAGAAAGTACTTATACTAGTACCATCTTCTCAATTTATTTGGCCTAAAGACCTCTATTGCAGAGGTCTCTAAACATATTTCTTATCGTTTTTTATCAGTGCTTTTATTATTCTTTGAATACTTTTGCTTGCGATTACGCTGGCGCTGAAGCAATTGTTGTGCTTTAGCCTTGGTTGGCGTATCACTCTTATTAGCATATGGATTTTCGTTGAGCTTAAAGACCACGTTAAGCGGTGTACCTTCAAGTTTAAACACTTCACGGAATTGGTTTTCGAGGTAGCGCTGATAACTCTTAGGTAATGAGCCAGTTTGATTACCATGAATAACAATTACCGGTGGATTATGGCCACCAATATGAGCATAACGCAGTTTAATACGGCGGCCTGCAACGGTTGGTGGCGGGTTCGCAGTAACAGCATCTTCTAAAATCTGCGTCAAACGATTGGTAGACACTTCAAACATAGAAGACTGATAAGCACGTAAAATGGATGGATAAAGATTACCCACACCCGTACCATGCAATGCTGATATCAAATGCACTTTTACATACGGTATGAAATTAAAACGACGATCCATCTCAATTTTTATATAGTCTCTTTGATCATGAGTTAAACCATCCCACTTATTAATGGCGACTACTAATGCTCGGCCTGCATCAAGTGCATAACCAATCATATGCAGATCTTGATCCACGATACCTTCTTGCGCATCGATAACGATGACAGTAACGTTAGAGTCTTCGATAGCTTGTAAGGTTTTAATAACAGAGAATTTTTCTACTTTTTCATCAATACGGCCACGGCGACGTACACCAGCAGTATCAATCAATACGTAGTTTTTACCATCGCGCTTATAAGGAATATAGATACTATCTCGCGTGGTACCAGGCATATCGAACACAACGACCCGATCCTCACCTAATAGACGATTCACAAGCGTAGATTTACCTACATTTGGACGACCAATAATAGCGAGCTTTAGACCATCTGGCTCTCCAGCATCTACGTCTTCAGGCATATCAGCAGTAATTACTTCTAAAAGATTGCCGACACCGCGACCATGGCTGGCAGCCATTGGATAAGGTTCACCCAATCCTAGTGCATAAAATTCTGCAGGCGCAGCATCATGAGCGCCATCGACTTTATTGGCGACAACATATACAGGCTTGCCTAAGCTATGCAAGAACTTACCGATTTCTGCATCGGCACCAATCATGCCTACGCGCGCATCAACTACAAAGACAATAATGTCAGCTTCATGGATCGCGGTATGTGACTGCTCAGACATATAGTCATCAATATCACCTCTTCCATCGTCTGCTTCACCGATACCACCAGTGTCCACAACGATAAATGACTTGCCTTCATAGGCAGCATCACCATACTGGCGATCACGAGTCAGACCTGATAGGTCGGCAACCAAAGCCTGACGACTCTTGGTAAATTGGTTAAATAAAGTAGATTTACCTACATTGGGACGGCCAATTAGGGCGACCACGGGCTTGATACTCATGCGTTACTCTCAATGACGGACAATAATGACAACAAATACGTGTCATATTACCGCAAACTTAAATGAATGATAAAGATAAAAAATAATAATAAGGGATAACAGTCTGTGATTGGATAGATAATGCATTAATCGTATGAGACAGTCCGCTAGTTATAAATAACTGCACCTATATAAGGGCGCATAGATTACGCGAAACGTACTGTCTATACAAGGCATTAAACGCTGACAAGGCAGCGTTTAAATTATATAAAGCTATTATTAGATACTCTTACTAAGAAAAATAACCGAGTAACGCAATCTAATAAGTTACAAACAATAAGTTAAAACAACAATAGATTTAAGTATTTAACGTGCTAACTGCCATATTGCTACTTGACCAGAGACACTTTGAGTCATTAAACGACTACCCTGTACTTGCAAGTTAGTTAACGCACCTTTAGTCTGTACTCGACTAACAATATCACCAGTTACAGGATTAAATAAATGCACTACCCCTTCAAGGTCACCAACAGCGATATAGTTTCCAATCATGACAGGGTTGGTCAAATCGCGATAAGCAAGTGCCTCACTTTCCCACAACACGTTACCATTAATACGATCATATGCAACGACCTTACCTTCTAAGCTGGTTGCAATGACTTGTTTGTTATTCACAGCAAGTGCTTTTAGGCTAGCAAGTTCGTTAACAAACATGACCTGACGTGACGTTAAATCAATCCCAAGCAACTGACCACTATAGCTAATTGCATATAACTGATTATTATCAACGATAGGCATGCCATCGACATCGCTCATACGTTCAACTTCACTACTACCAGTACCTACACCGACACGTCTTGACCACTGTGGTAAACCACTATCGGTCGTGATAGCGTGCAGGCGGCCATCAGCAGTAGCCAGTAATGCCGTTTTGTCATCTAATAAGGTTGGCGCTGCGCTACCGCGGACACTAATAGCTGGGACTTGAGTCGCAAACTGCCATATCGATTGACCAGTCTGTAAAGATAAGCCATGTAAAAAGCCATCATTAGCAGATAATACCACACGGTTATTACTAATCAGTGCAGGCGTGAGCACAGAACCCGATAATTGATGCTCCCAGCGCTTAGCACCCGTAGCGCTATCGAACGCCATTACTAAACCATTACGTGTACTAACAATAGCAGTTTGACTTAATGGATCTAGTGCCACACCGCCCGTGATTTGATTGCCAACATTCATTGACCATAAACGCTGACCAGTACTATCAAAACCTGTCACCTCACCACCACGTGATGCCGTGACAATCTGTGCATTGCTATAGCCAACTTGTAGAGCAAGAGGGTCTTTTTTACTGGCTTTTTTATTACCAACATCAACGCTAAATACAGGCTGAAGCACACTAACAGGTTGTGCAATTTGCACCAGTTTGACTGGATCATGTACCACTGGCTTGATACCACGGTTACACCCAACGACAGCAGTCGTCATCAGCGCCAAGACTGCCACATTCATGACAGTCGACTTTATAGTCTTATTTTTTATCGTTTTGCTGAAGCGAATAGATCGGGTCATTGTATGTTCTCACTACGAATAAATTAACTATCGATAAACGGGCTATAAATTGAGAAGCTGCGAATAAATAGCACCATAATTGTCTGTAATATACATTACTATTTATTATACTGCTGATTTACTGCGCTGCTTGGTCAGAAACGTTACTATTGTTAACGCTATCATTAACGTTAACATTAGGATTTTGTGTTGCTGTCTCAGGTATAGCAGCTGCTTGAATAAGACTAGCTGGCTCGCTAATTGGCTCAGGAACAATACCAAGACTCTCCATCTTTAATGCCAATACTGCTCGAGTTTCTTGACGTTTACTGATGAGATTCCAAGAATTAGTATAAGCTTTGATAGCAGCATCTTCATCATTTTTTGCTAAGTAAATATCACCTAGCAACTCTTGTTGGCTGGCCTCAAAGGAGCTTGGCATATCATTATTAGCTTCTGCTAAAGCTGCATCTGCATCACCTGCAGATAATAGCGTCTCTGCATAACGCAAGCGCGTAATAGCACTTAAGCCTGCATCACCCAAATCTATTGCTAGAGCTTTTTTCAAAGTTTCGGTAGCACCAGTAAAATCATCGCTATCGACCTGCTGACGAGCTTTAATCATTAATGCTTGCCAAGCATAGACTGAGTCCCCATGCGTGCTAACTAGTGCATCGATATCTTTATTGAGCTGGGTACGACTAGCAGCAAGTGCAGTCAATGCCTCAGCCTCTAAATCTGGATTTTGTGCTGCTAGACTAACTTCTTCATTGAGCCTTTGAATATCAGCATAATGATCAGCGGCAACGGTATCTACCCGTGCATGGTTATCTTGCCAGTATGTCCAGCCAAAATAGCCTGCTAATGCTAATAATATAGCTGTGAAGATATAGCTACCATATTGCTTAAGCGCTTGCATCGAGTTGTCTGTATTTGGCGACTGGGTATTCTGAGCCATGGTTATTTACCTGATAAAATCTAGTTGCTAAAATCTAATTGCATAACAGCAAGTGGTTGTCTATTACATCGCTGCACTTTATTATTGAAACTATTACAGACGCGTAAAATTCTCTGTTATTGCCAGCCAATCCTGTGCCACTGATTGCTGATCACCGGTCTGCATATTTTTAATGCTAATCGTATTATCGTCAAGCTCCTGCTGCGCAATAATAACAGTCAATGCTGCACCTGACTTATCAGCCTTTTTCATTTGTGCTTTCATACTGGTCGCACTCGCCATCTTAACTCGTAAATCTGGACGGCTATGGCGTAAGTCTTGTGCATAACTGAGACCCGAGCTATATACTTCTGGATGCGCAACGACAAAAACATCGCATGCTGATGTAGGTGGCATAGGGTTAACAGCATCAATGAGTAGCAATAAGCGCTCAAGCCCCATCGCAAAACCAACAGCAGGTTCAGATTTAACAGGTTTTTTATTATCCTTGTCATCACGAGCATCTATTGATTTTAGCTGACCGACTAAGCCGTCATAACGTCCACCTGCACAGACAGTCGCTTGACTACCAAGCTTATCAGTCACCCATTCAAAAACTGTTTTGTTATAGTAATCGAGACCGCGTACTAAATGCGGATTAATTTCGTAACCTATGCCTAGCGTCGTCAGATAAGCTTGAACCTGCTCAAAGTGCGCTTTACTCTCAGCTCCCAAAAAATCAGCAAGTTTGGGTGCGTCAGTGAGCAGCGCCTGTGTGCTTGCTTCTTTACTATCTAAAATTCGTAGCGGATTGGTGGTCAAGCGGCGCTTACTATCATCATCAAGCTGATCTTGCTTGTCTGTTAAATAAGCAACCAGAGCATCGCGATAAGCGTAACGCTCATCAATCTCACCCAAACTATTTAGCTGCAAGCGCATCTCATCTTTAAGACCCAGCTCTTGCCACATCAGCTGTGTCATCGCAATCAGCTCAGCATCAGCATCTGGTAACGCACTGCCAAAGCTCTCCACCCCTATCTGATGAAACTGACGGTAGCGTCCCTTTTGCGGGCGCTCATAGCGAAACATAGGACCGATATACCAAAGCTTTGGTGTATCACCGCGCAGCAAATTGTGTTCAATGACTGCACGTACTGCACCCGCTGTACCTTCTGGGCGCAAGGTCAAAGGTGTTGGTGGCTCGGACTTATCAGCAAAGCTATACATCTCTTTTTCGACGATATCCGTAGCACCGCCAATAGCACGAGCAAATAAATCAGTCTGTTCAACGATAGGTAAGCGAATATTCTCGTAACCGTATCGAGCCAGTACGTTTGCCAACACTGCTTCTAGTTGAAGCCATTTTGCTGCCTGTTCCGGCAGAATATCATTAAAACCTTTAATAGCTTTGATCATGATTCGGTTATATCCTTAAATATTACAACAATTGTCTTTATTGTTATTCTTGTCGTTACTATTTACCGCCATTTACAATAGTAAGTATTTTACGCTTCGCCTTACTTTACTCTAATAATCTCATTCTCACGCGATTTCTCAAGCTCTCTTGCATGAGCGCGTACCATGCTTTCTATTTCATCAACGAGATTGTCGGTATCGATAAGATGGCTCTTTTGACCCATGCGGTATACTAATGACTTTGGTGATGCGCCGACGATACCAATATCAGACTCTTTTGCCTCTCCTGGACCATTCACTTTACAGCCAATTACTGACAAATTCATCGGCTCGCGTACATCTTCTAAACGCGCTTCTAAAGCAGTCATTACTCTAATCACATCAAACTCTTGACGTGAGCAGCTTGGACAAGCAATAAAGTTTACGCCATTCGAGCGAATATTAAGCGACTTTAAGATATCAAAGCCGATTTTAATCTCTTCTTCTGGCTCTGCTGCCAAGGAGATACGAATAGTATCGCCAATGCCGTCTAATAATAAACCACCAAGCGCAATAGCAGATTTGACTGCGCCAGTACGGTATACACCAGCTTCAGTCACACCCAAATGTAGCGGATTATCAATTTGTGCTGATATTAAGCGATAAGCATCTAAAGTTAAAAACACATTGCTCGCTTTGACTGATACTTTATATTGGTCGAAGTTTAAACGCTCTAATATGTCAATATGACGCATGGCAGATTCAAGCATCGCCGCACCAGTTGGTTCAGTATATTTGCGCTGAATATCTTTCTCTAAAGAACCTGCATTGACCCCAATACGAATAGGAATATTATGATGCTTAGCACAGGCTACCACTTCGCGCACTTTAGCATCACTACCGATATTACCCGGATTGATACGCAGACAATCTGCGCCAGCTTCAGCAACCGCAAGTGCAATCTTATGATCAAAATGCACATCAGCGACCAATGGTACGCTAACTAGCTTGCGAATCTTACCAAATGCTTCGACCGTCTCCATTGTCGGAGTAGATACCCGCATAAAATCGGCGCCTGCCTCAACACAGCGCTCAATCTGTGCGACTGTCGCTGCTACATCACAAGTGTCAGTATTGGTCATGCTTTGCACACTAATCGGTGCATCGCCGCCAATCGCGACATCACCGACATAAATCTTTTTGGTAGGACGGCGAGTAATAGGCGATGACGTTGACATATAAAATCCTTCAATCAGAGCAAAAGATAAGAGAGTATTAGCAGTCTAAACTTTTAATAAACTTGTTATAAAAAACTAATAATAGCGCTAAAAACTGATAGTAAGTCACCTATTAAGGCGACAGTGCAAAACTTGCTTGCTTGTTAGTGGCATATTCATTTAACGCAACAGATTCTTGATTAAGTAATAAGCTTACATTATCAGTATTATCAATTTGAATATTGAATGGCGGTGTACCTAGCAGCTTATAATTGCCACGAGCTTGGCTACCTGTCATGAGACTGTTCCCAGACGCATCAGTAATGGTTACATTAGCATCATCTGTGATGTCAACGTCTAATGAGACTTTACTCATATCATTAGCACTATCTAAATTAAGTGCTGAACCTGACGCCCCGACATCATCTAGACCAGTACTATCGAACTGGCTATTAACCGCTGCCCCTTGCGCTTGTTCCGATGCAGATAAGTCCTCAACTTCCGTCACAGGCGTGCGGTTATCTTGGCTGGCATTGGTCACCATGCGGAATAAAAATACCGCTAAGATAATAAGACCTATTACTGCAAGAATAAGTAATGGGTTAAAGCGAATACGGCTACGACTATCACGCTGCAATGTTCCCATTGGGCGCAATGGAGTATCAATATTATTTACCGATCGAGCTTTAAGCTCATTTGGATAAGAAGCATCAAAACTTGTCGCAATTTTTGTAGGGTCTAGATCTAAAAATTTTGCATAGTTGATTGCAAATCCACGTGCAAAAGTCACCTGTGGTAAAGCGGCAAAGTTTTCGTCTTCTAGCGCTTGCAGATGACGCTCTAAGATGAACAACTCACTTGCTACTTCTTTTAAACTAATTTGCTTAGCTTTACGGGCTTGCTGCAACATGGCACCAAATGATCCCTGAGCGTTAGATTGATGATTTGATGATGGGTTGTTCATTTCCATGGTGCCTCTGGATTGTTAAGCCAAGTCTTAAGTTGTTTTGCTTCATCACTTAATGGATAAGCGGATAGCAGCTGCTGTGCCAATTGTTGGCGCGTGGTTCTGTCATTTTGAGCGGCAGCAAGTTTGATGCCTTGCAATAACAAACGCGGGCTAATACCTTGGCCTTGCACAAGCAATAAAGTCTCATCATAGAGTCTTTGTGCTTGCTGCACACGTTGCTGCTCAAGCAATAAGTCAACCAGCTCAATATGAGCAATCAAGCTATTACGATTACCATCTAAGGCACGTAAAAATGCTTTGGCTGCGGCTGGATTGTTATTAAGCTGTAAGTAAGTACGTCCTAGGTTCTCAAGTGCGCCAATACGCCCTTCATAACCAAGTGCTGCACCTGCAATCTCAAACTGTTCTGCGGCCTCAGTATAACGCTTCATCTGTGATAGATATACGCCATAGTTATTACGCACTTGATCAAAATCTTTATCAAGCGCAATCGCTTTTTTGAAGTATTGATCGGCTTTTTCAAGGTTAAGGCGGCTGCCTTCTTGCTGCAACAAAACGCCCATCATATCATAGGCTGGCGCATATCGGCTATCAGCAGCAAAAGCTTTTTCAAGTTGACGCTGAGCAGTATCAAGCTCATTTTTACGAATATATTGTGCGGCAAGTGAAGTACGCACGCGAGCAATCTCTTGCTTATCAAGGTTGCGGTTATCACTTGGCTGCGTTGAAGTTTGATAACGGGTATTGCCACTCAAACCATCTGTTGGCGTACTTTGGCAACCTGTTAGCAATAACGCCATAATGGCACTAGCAACTAGCAGACATTTTGGTCTGCTAAGCGCAGTATGAAGTGTTTCTTGATACGTGATCACTGTTGCGGACTCATTCATTGTTAAAGGAATTTTGCGCTGAGTCTTGAGTTGACAAGAGTATTTAGAAATCATCATAGCCGCCATCATAAAACTAAGTTTCAGTACTGTGAGTTTAGCACTAGGGTTTCAAACAGCCATTAGTTTAATGGATTTAGACCCCTTAAGTACAATTTAGTTACTATGACTACATTTTTATTGTTATGAAGGCTATCTAATGCGATCTATAAAATGAAAAGAAAGCTTAGCCCTTATCTGCGGTTAAGCCTTCATTCGCCATATATCTGCTATTTATCAAACAGTTGCATCGTCTTTAATACCGCGATCTTTAATACTTTGCTGCCATGCTGCCGAACGTCTGGTTCGATCTGCCACTTGTCCCACTAACTGACCGCAGGCCGCATCAATATCATCACCACGCGTCTGGCGAATAGTACAGACAAAGCCTGCTTCGCTAAGAATATTGCTAAAAGCATGAATGCGGTTATTACTAGATTTATCATAAGGCGCATGCGGGAACGGATTGAACGGAATAAGGTTAATCTTACTTGGCAAGCCTTCTAATAGCTTAACCATTTGCTCAGCGTGCTCATTGCTATCGTTAACACCATCTAACATGACGTATTCGATGGTCACGTGTTTTTTATGACGCGGATTAACATCATAAACATAGTTTTTTGCAGCAGCGATTAGCTCACTCAAAGGATACTTTTTATTGATTGGCACAAGCTCATTACGCAGCTCATCATTTGGCGCATGTAACGAGATAGCTAGTGCTACGTCGATATCTTGTGCTAGCTGGTACATTTTAGGCACCACGCCTGAGGTTGACAAAGTCACCCGACGTTTTGACAAACCATAGGCGTGGTCGCTGAGCATTAGCTCCATTGAGCTAACCACTGGTTTATAATTTAATAATGGCTCACCCATACCCATCATAACTACATTGGTCACGTTGTTTTCCCACAAGCTATGGTCAACATTTTCTAAACTATCATTGTCATCAGTCATATAAGAAGCATTGGCCACCCATAGCTGTCCGATAATCTCAGCAGCGCTTAAATCACGCTCAAAGCCCTGTTTACCGGTACTACAAAAGCTACAGTCAAGTGCGCAGCCCACTTGTGAAGATACACATAAAGTCTTGCGGCCATTTACCTTGCTATCATCTGCTGGAATTAGCACCGTCTCAACCAATGAGCCACCTGTCACTTCAAAGACCCATTTACGCGTACCATCATCACTATATTGACGATGAATAACTTTTGGCGGGGTCACACAGGCATGCATAGACAGCTTATCGCGCAATGATTTACTCAGATTGGTCATCTGCTCAAAGTCAGTAACACCTTGCTGATATATCCACTTAACCACTTGAGTGGCACGGAAAGGCTTTTCACCGATGCTCTTAAAGTAATCAGCAAGTTGGGCTTGCGTCATTCCCAATAAATTGGTTCTTGCCTGCGCTTCATCTACTAGCTTAATGCTACCAGTAAGCTTGTTGGGCACGTGCTGAGTGGGTGTTTGAATCGTTGACATAATAGGTAACCTTTTGGCATAAGCCATGAGCGTAGTTTTACAATTAAATGATGCATTGAGCAATCCGTTATGAGCGCAAAACCTGTCCTATATAGAATGCAAATAATTATCTATAGCGACAATGTGCTGATAAGGGATTGATAACGCTAATTAAATGATTAAGTATCAATAATGAGGGACATAGCGATAAATTTCAATAAAAACAACCGATAAGCTTAATAATGCTTCGATAAATAACAGCGCAGTTAATAAAATATCTAAATTATTGATAATAGATGAAACGGCTTATACCCTATTGAGTATAAGCCGCTTTGCTACACTACTAATTAATACTGCTCGTTGTTAATAGCTTACAGCTTAACAATCACAGCTATAGTGAATCTAATATAAGACTGACACTAGAAAGACGAGAGAAAATCGTACATTTAGTACATTAAGCGAGTCTGACAACGTAGCAGTTTATAGTTGGTTTACTATATTAACGCGTACGTGCACAAACTTCATTATCATTGAAAAAATAGCTGATTTCACGCTTAGCTGATTCGGCTGAATCTGAACCATGAACCGCGTTTTCATCGATGCTGCTAGCAAAATCAGCACGGATAGTGCCTTTGTCTGCATCTTTTGGGTTAGTTGCACCCATGATTTCACGATGTTTAGCGATAGCATTTTCGCCTTCTAGTACTGATACCAATACTGGACCTGACATCATGAAAGATTTTAGGTCATTGTAAAATGGACGCTCAGCATGCTCAGCGTAGAAACCGCCTGCTTTTTCATCATCAAGTTGCATCATTTTAGCAGCAACAATTTTTAGACCAGCTTGTTCAAAACGGTCATAGATAGCGCCGATGTGGTTGCCAGCAACAGCGTCAGGTTTGATGATAGATAAAGTACGTTCGTTAGCCATGAAAAGCTCCTAATAAATGATAAGTTAAATAAAAATGAAATCGCAATTAATTTATTCTTTGATCACAACGTTGACTTGGTCTGACTTAGATTACTCATGGTTTATCAATACAAAAACACAAGCGTCAACACAGGATTGCTGACTATTATAATGATTGACGCTATAAATGATAGGGGCAATTGATGAATGCAGCTTACTTAAACGTAAACTTAGCATTCATTAAACGTTAACACTTGCATGGTGTGCCAAAAATTTACCTATATCTTTAATTTCTTATAAATAAAAAACCCCAACACTTATGCATCAGGGTTTTATTGTTCGATAATTCAGTCTCTTCACTTACGCATCATACGGGTCACGTAATACGATAGTCTCTTCGCGGTCAGGACCGGTTGAGATGATATCGATAGGACAATCAATCAATGCTTCGATACGCTTGATGTATTTTTTAGCGTTCTCTGGTAAGTCGTCATAGTTAGTGATACCAACGGTAGATTCGCTCCAGCCTTCCAAGGTCTCATACTTTGGCGTCACTGACTCATAAAACTCAGCATCATGCGCGCCTGCACATTCAGTCTCAGGTAAGTTATAACCCACACCGATTAGTAACTCTTCAAGACCATCTAATACGTCAAGCTTGGTCAAGCAGATACCCGACATAGAGTTCAGTACGACAGCACGGCGTAGCGCTTCTGCATCGAACCAACCACAGCGACGCGCACGACCAGTGGTTGCGCCAAACTCATGACCAACTTTGGCTAAGTGGGCACCAACATCATCAAAAAGTTCGGTTGGGAACGGACCGCTACCAACACGTGTGGTGTAGGCTTTAGTGATACCAAGCACATAATCTAAATATAATGGACCGATACCCGTACCAGTAGATACGCCGCCTGCCGTGACGCTTGAGCTGGTCACGAACGGATAAGTACCATGGTCGATATCAAGTAGCGTACCTTGTGCACCTTCAAACATTAAGTTTTTGCCAGCCAAACGCAATTGATTAAGGTCTTCGGTCACATCAGTAACCATACCTCTAATCTCTTCTTTCCACTCTTGGCAAAGCTTGAACGTCTCATCAAAATCAATCGCATCAACTTTATAATATTGAGTCAATTGGAAGTTATGATATTCGATTAAGTTACGTAGTTTCTCTTTTAGGTCATCACGGAATAAGTCAGCAAGCTTAATAGCACGACGTGCCACTTTATCTTCGTAAGCAGGACCGATACCACGACCAGTAGTACCGATTTTACCCGTGCCGCGCTTGGCTTCACGAGCTTGATCTAGAGCCACATGGTAAGGCATGATTAGTGGGCAATTCGGTGAGATACGCAGACGTTCACGTACAGGTACGCCATTACTCTCAAGCTCTTTCATCTCTTTTAGCAAAGCATCAGGTGCTAGCACTACGCCATTACCAATAAAGCAAGTGACACCTTCGCGTAGGATACCTGATGGAATCAAGTGCAAGATAGTGGTTTTGCCATCGACAACCAAGGTATGACCTGCATTGTGGCCACCTTGAAAACGCGCTACTGCTGAGGCTTTTTCAGTAAGTAAATCAACGATTTTACCCTTACCTTCATCGCCCCATTGGCTACCTAAAACTACGACATTCTGACCCATGATTAATCCTTACAATGATTTATTAGATGCATAGCCTGTCTATTATCGAACAGCTATACGGTAACAATTTAAAAAACTAAGCGAAAAGTAGTGCTTTTTTTGACAACATTATCTTTTGATAAAATTATTTTTTGACGAACAGCTTAATTAAATAGCGGTTAATTGCCATTGGTTATTAACGATGCTTAAGCGATGCGTGATACCCTGAGGACAATCGTGCGCATCTAGCGGTACAGTCACGCGATAACCCTGCTGGCGCAAGCTATCAACTTGCTGTTGTAATGTCTGTTTTTGTGCGCTGCCCGTATTACTGACGGTATCATAATCAACGATAACGACCATCGGAGCGTCTAGTTGAACATGTGCTAATAAGCGGCTGACATCCATACTAAAGCCAGTGGCTTCGCGCAGCTGGCTACCTGTTAAGTGATCACCGCTCTGCATACCATCAAAACGCCCACCGCGTACTAATGGTTGGGTTTCACTATTGATGTAGCCGTTGAATACGATACCTGTATGATAATGATAGCCTGAAAGTTCAGTGACATCGATACTGACATCGCAATTCCATTGCTCTTGCAGATGCGTTTTTAAGCGTTGAAGCTCATCGACCGCCGTAGCAATATCAACATCTTGTTGAGCGGTATCTGAAAGCTTAGCCAATAGCTGTGTCATATCATGACCAAAGCGCGCTAATGCATAAAAGTCACTACCCATTGGCAGTGCTTGGCAGACGCGCTTGAGCTCTGGCAAATTCTTATTTGCATATAGGTGCATCAGCTGCTTGGTATCATTCTCTGGCAGATCTGCTAATACGGCTAAACGTTTAAATATGGCTACATGACCCAAATCAATATGCAAGGCTGCACTCATGTTTAAATCATTAATCATCGTAAACAGAACGTCTATCAGCTCAAAATCTGCACTGAGTGATGCACAACCAAATATCTCAGCACCCAGTTGTAACGGCGTACGCGACCCAAACAGTCCTGACGGCAACGTATGGATGACATCGCCTGCATAACAATAACGCGCAATACCGTTGCCACCATGATGCGCATCAATACGCAAAATCTGCGGCGTGATATCCGCACGTACTCCCATCAAACGACCTGTGAGCTGGTCGATAATCTTAAACGTCTGGCGCTTCAGATCTTCTGATGCATCACTAAGTAGTGACTCAGTGAACTCAATCATCGGCGGACATACGAGCTGATAGCCATGAGTGATGAGCTGCTGGGTTAGTTGATGGCGAAGCACTTCTTGCTTTTGTGCATCCTCAAATAACACATCAACCACACCGTCAGGTAGCAGCCAGCTATTGGCGACTTCTGCAGTAAAATTACTTAGATAAGGTAGATGATTGGGTACGCTACTGTTATCAGCATGCTGAGTAGTGGCATTATTTTCAGGGCGTGATTGGACGGGTACAGCTGAATCAGAACTGGCAGACACAATAAATCCTTGTTTGGCGTATCGCTTACCAAAAAACGCGGCATGATAAGGTTATATTTACGAACATATCAACGATGAATACTGTAAATTTTTGACAGTTTTTTAACGCGCAACATCATTGACCCAATTATTTATAAACAAACTAGGTAACCGCAAAAAGGGTGAGTAATAAGTATTAGTTAGGATGATAAGACGAGTATCTTTGTGCGCTAATAAAATATGATAAATCATCAGGGCACTTTATGTTTTAGTTTATCATAGCAGCTAGGGTTCGCCTAGTCACAATTCAAATCAATGTGTTCTGAATGGTCATAAATATCTGGTAGTCTCGATGCCATTTACTCTAAGCTATAGTCGTCGTTTTTTATGGTTTCCGCTACTGATAAATAGTAAGCGAAAGTTATCATCTATGCTCTACACGTCACTATACGGGTTATTTGATTGACGTCTTCTTGATAGACTCATGTTACACTAGTGCATGTTCGATGCTGTCAGTAAGCATTGTAATATTACATTTTATTCATGAATAACAGCCACTGATAGCATCACTACGATTTGGCAATACACTATATATAATTGGTTATCAATAAAAGGCCACTTTATAAAGTATGTTTGCAATAAATAACCAACTGCACAAGCCACTCATTGCAGAAAAGCAATTTACCAACCCCTATAAAACCACTTAATTTCGGAGACCTTATGTCATCTGACTACCATCCTAACCCTGCTATTAATCAAACCAATGTATTAGGTACTGCCCTCGCCAGCTGCTGCTTTGACCCTATTACTGGCTACTATCGTAATGGATTTTGTCATACTGGCAATCATGATGTCGGTCAGCATACTGTTTGTGCCAAGATGACCAGTGAATTTCTTAACTTTTCCTCGAGTCGGGGCAATGACTTGATTACGCCTCTACCAGAGTATAATTTTCCTGGCCTAAAACCTGGTGATTACTGGTGTATCTGTGCGCTACGTTGGGTTGAGGCATTAGATTTTGATATCGCGCCAAAATTAAAACTAGAAGGCTGTCATGAAAGTCTATTGACCCTAGTCGATATTGAAACCTTAAAACGCTACGCACTATAAATTCAACATTATCTATTGAGACTGATTAAGTTTGTTTAGGCTGACTAATTTACGTCGTTACGTCATATTCTAGACATTCTTTAATCAAGATATTGTTATAAGCGTTTTATAAATATAGTCTTTTTTATAAGTATAGTCTTTATTGTTAATTTTCCACTGGGTTCTTATGACGATATTAAGGGAGGGCGTATGAACCGCAATGACGACCTACTAGTCAGGACGAATACTCGTATCACACCTGACTCTAATGTCAGCCGTATTTATTCTGATGTCAGCGACGAGCATCCTTATCTAAATAGTTATGACAGCTATATCTACGGTGATGTCGATGCGACTGCCGAAGATACTATCGAGACGATGACTGTTTACGATCCTGACTCTGAACGCTATGAGGATATAGATTTATCTAGTGCTGACGAGGTAGTCAATTGCTATGCCTATTCTCGTAAAACGGGCGAGCAGCTTGATCAGGTAGCACTTAATGATGTCAATAAATCCCTGAGTAACAGTGGTCAGTTTATTTGGCTTGGTCTTTATGATCCAAGCTTAGAAACCATGGTAAAAGTCCAAAATGCCTTTGACTTGCATGAGTTGGCGATTGAAGATGCCTTTGCAGACCATCAGCGCGCCAAAGTCGAAAACTACGATAACGATATGATCTTTGTAGTGCTACGTACGGCTAAACTTGAAAACAATATTATTCGCTACGGCACTACAGCAATATTCATGGGCAAAAACTATCTGATTACCATTCGTAACGGCCCTTCTAATTCTTATGCGCCGGTACGTGAACACTGTAACCGTCGGCCTGAAAAGCTACGGATGGGACCCATATTTGTACTCCATGCTGTCCTCGATTTTATCGTTGATAACTATATGCCGGTCACTGATCGCTTAGGCAGTTATTTGCGTGAGCAAGAACGCTATGTATTTACCTATGAATTTAATAAAAGCACCCTAAAAAACCTATATGAGCTTAAGTCGCAACTGGTCCATATGCGTGCAGTTATTTTGCCAGTACAAGATATCTGTAGCTTCTTTATTAATCATAAAAAAAGCGATTTAGTTTCAGCATTTTCTCAAGCGGCTAAACCCTATTTCCGCGACGTTAATGACCATTTATTACACTCTTTAGATGCCATCAACGGTCTGAACGAGATGCTTAATGTAGTGATGAACACCTATTTAGCTATGGTCAATATGGGACAGAACGAGGTCGTACGTAAGCTTGCTGCATGGGCAGGTATTTTGGCAGTACCAACGGCAATCGCTGGTATATATGGGATGAACTTTGACTTTATGCCTGAGCTACACTGGCAGTACTCTTATTTAATAATTATGCTATTTATCCTGTCATTATGTAGTTATCTATACTATAACTTTAAAAGATTAAAATGGTTATAGCTTGCACTGCCAAGTACACGAATGGCAGGCACAAGAATTTTAAGCATAAAAAAGGGCTAACGAGGTTAGCCTTTTTTTATTGATGAATCATCTATCAATGACTATTTACGACGATTTTTTGCACTCTCAACACTAGGCAAGTGATGCTCGGTACTGGTGCTCTGATGATCATCTAAATAATCTTCAGGACGACCAAACATTTTTGCCGTCCAAGTAAGGATAACAACAGAGGCACTTAAAACCATGATAGCGACAGAAATAGTCGCCAATAACCATAGATGAAAATAGTCTGATACCGCCTGTACATCAACGACCAAATGTCGTGACAGCGCGGTAATGGCAATAAATATCAAAAACTGTACTGGCAGACGATGAGTCTTAAAATAAATACCAATCATCGCCAGTAGTTCAAGATAGATAAACAGCATCAAGATATCTTTTAAATCTGCTGAGCCTTTTTGCACAATCACCAAGAACTCTTTACCAGCCGTCCAAACTACCACCACACTGATTAAAAATAGGATAATGTAGTGGCAAATATCAACAAACTCTCTACCGATATATTGCAGACGCTCATGAATATCTACATTCGTCTTCGCCATTTTAGGTTCAGGATCTTTGCTTAATGACGGTTGTGGCTCGGAAGATTCACGCATCAGCTGATACTAAACCAGCTGACTTTTCAGCAGCATCGACTGTTTGACGGATGAGCGTATTGATAGTCATCGGACCAACACCACCCGGTACTGGCGTATAAGCACTAGCAATATTCTCTACGCCGTGCATCTCGATATCCCCTACGCCGCCATTGTCAGTGGGATGAAAGCCTGCATCAATTACAACAGCACCCTTCTTTATCCATTCCGCTTTGATCAGCTCAGGCACGCCTACTGCGCCAACGACAATATCAGCACGATTAATATGAGCAGCTAGATTTTCTGTCTTTGAATGGCAAATAGTCACCGTACAGTTGGCATTCAATAGCATCATCGCCATCGGCTTACCCAAGATAGCACTACGCCCTACTACCACCGCTTCTTTGCCTGCAAGCTCAATATCATAATGGCTTAACAAGTGCATGATACCTTGCGGTGTACATGAGCCATAGGCTGACTCTTGCATACTCATACGTCCAAAGCCAAGACATGTCACCCCATCCACATCCTTCGCAAGATCTATCTGCTCAAAACATGCACGCTCATCAATATGGCTAGGTACAGGATGTTGCAGTAAGATGCCATGTACATCTGGGTTGCTATTGAGCTCGTCTATCTTAGCCATAAGCTGAGCTGTCGTAGTCACACTTGGCATCTCTACTCGGATAGAGTCCATACCGACACGCTTACAGGCATTGCCTTTCATACGCACGTAAGTGGCAGAAGCAGGATCATCACCGACCAATATCGTCGCTAAGCTTGGTGTACGTCCAGTCTTATCTTTAATAGCATCGACACGAGTACGCAGTTCTTGCTCTATTTGTTTAGCAAGTGCTTTGCCGTCTAATAATATGGCAGACTCGTGATCAGACGTCATCGTCGTTTCAGTTGGCGAGGCATTTGACATAGTAACTCCAATAGATAAAGCGATAAGGAAGATGATAGCAGCGTCGGCCACTATTTTGCTTGGTAACCGTAGATTAGCGCTCGCAAACTGTAAGCATATGTGTCTCACGCTTTATACAATATCGAGGTGATAATCATGCTGATAAACATATCAAAAAATAGCGACTGTATTAAGCTGGGCATTGTACCTATTTTGCGACCAAAAGCCCAGCCACCAACATAACTTAGGTCAAAATTAATGCAAAATCTAAAGATTTTTTTATAAAAAAACTAATGTAAACCCTATTAATATTAGCGATTGAAAACAGTTAATTATCGACTTTTAATTATTAAATCTCTCGAAAATTTGGGATTTAATACTCAATAGTGTTACTCTGTTGACACGCAAATGTTACTTATCCTTAACTTAGATGTAGTTTTATTTATCAATACTAAGATGCATATGCATGTAAAACGTACGTTACGCTAAATAACAACTCTACTATTTTCTATGTATCACATGCAATTGGTTAGTATTTCTATGCTACCAACTTGCCTATCACAAATAATAAGTGCTTATCTAATAAATACTTATTCGTAGTAACTACTAAGAAATGCAAGTTGATACGCTATTAGCGTGATTCCATTATCAGACGCAAGTCATGAGTTACGCCTCTACTCTTCGTATATAACGCTTTCGTAGTATGTTCTGCTGACCGACTGTTAATAAAGCAACGGCCCTATGTATCAATAGCACGAATGTTGTTGGGCTGCTTATTAAATTCATCATAGTTGGGACTATAAATTATAGTACCAACTTTTTTTTATCTAAAACAATTGCGAGGTATGAATTTGAAAACTGAGTCATTGTTCCAATTTTCGGCACTTACCATCATTTTATTATTGGTGGCGTTTTATGGTGGTACGTATCTGCTGTCTTTGTTGATTAAGAAAGACAAAGAATCTACCACAGGATTTATGGTTGCAGGCCACGGTGTTGGCTTCGGGATGGGCGCGGCAAGTATGACCGCCACGTGGATTTGGGCGGCATCGTTTTATGCCGCTGCTACATCCGGCTATAAATATGGCATATCAGGGCCACTACATTATGGCTTTTGGGGCGCATTAATGATTTTGTTCATCTACCCCTTTGGTATGCGCTTTCGTGAACTGGCGCCCAATGGACACACTTTAGGCGAGCTTATTAATGCCCGTCATGGCGCATCAAGCCAATTAATTTTAGCCATATCTAACCTTATGGGCAGCTTAATTAGCTTGATGGTCAACTTCACGGCAGCCGGTGCATTAGTATCAGTATTGTCACCATTGTCCTTTCAGACAGGTGTAATGATCGCTGGTGTCGGTGTCCTAAGCTACACTTTAACCTCAGGGTTTCGAGCATCGGTCTTTACTGATTTTGCCCAATTAATCGCGTTAATGGCGATTGGTGTCGTTATTATTCCTGCGATACTATTTTCAATGGGTGGGCCCGAGGCAATGGTCAGCGGATTATCAAACCTGACTTTACAGCAGCAAGATATATTTTCATCTGAAGCGTTTTTTCAGCAAGGTGCGCCTTATTTTGTAGCAGTGTTAGCTTATGCCATTGGTAATCAAACGATTACTCAGCGGCTATTTGCAATTGATAAGACTAAGATTAAAGCGACCTTTATTACTGCCACTGTTGGTTATGCCGGTATTGTCATTGGTCTGGGTATGATTGGACTTATGGCGCTAACCGTTGGTGTTGAGCCATTAGATGGCAACATGAATAACTTAATTCCGCAGATGGTTAGTATGTATCTGCATCCAGTATTTATTGCACTGTTCTTTATTTTGGTTATTGGCGCATTGTCCTCGACTGCGGATTCTGATTTATCAGCGTTATCGACCATCATGATGGCCGATATTTACGCAAAGAATATCGCTAAAGGTCGCGTAAAGCCTAAAACAATGATGCTTGTTGGTCGTTCGACGATGATTGTCGCAACGGCAGCAGGACTTATCTTTGCCAGCTTTAAGCTCGATATCCTCGTGATGCTCGTCTTCGTTGGGGCGCTATGGGGTGCGATAGTATTCCCTGTGATTGCCAGTGTATTCTGGAATCGCGTGACCAATGTTGCCTTCACCACCTCTGTCATTGTCGCGCTTATTTTCTTCTGTATTGCGCGCTTTGAGCTAATACCGATTACTGGCGTGACTGCGCTCTTCTTTGAAGTGATGGCAAGTGTCGGCGGTGCAGTAGTGATCGGTCTTATGGTCTTTGGTTTCTTAGGCCGCAAGATGGGTATGGGTGCTGCCGTTATTACGCTTGTATTGATGCTTATATATGCGACAGGCTTCCTGCGTCAATATATGGTATTGGTCGCTTCATTGACGGCTTACGGTGTGAGTACTGTGGTCTGTGTAGCGATTAGCCTGATGGGCAATGAGCACTTTGACTTTGATCTAATCAAACAGCGAGTCGGCGATTATGACAAGCCTAAAACAAAGGTAAAACCGGTAACAGACGCTTAAATACATGACTTAATAATTACTTTAAGGAGCTATTATGGACAACACATTTATATACGGCTTATATATTTTAATTTGGCCCGTGATTACCCTTGCAGTGCTCGTACTGATCTGTACTGCAACTTATCGCGATCTGAAAAAATCACGCCGTAATAACAAAGATATCGTCTAAACTTAACGTTTAGCTATCTAATTTCAAATAATTGTCATCATTAAGCTTAGTCTTGATAGTGATATCATCAACGAAAGGCCACACTCAGTACGAACGGTGTGGCTTTTTTATAGTCATCAAATAAGATCAGCAATAACTTTATAGGTCAGGCGTAATAATAGGTGGGGCTTAATGATTTTACGCCTACATACTCAGCCAAATCTTGTAAAACACCATCATTAAATGAATTAAAATCAGTTTGGTTAAAAAATGTCTTGTAATTTAAAATATTTTTGCTAATATAGTCCTCCTTGATTGGCTGGATGGCAGAGTGGTCATGCAGCGGACTGCAACTCCGTTAACGCCGGTTCGATTCCGACTCCAGCCTCCAATTATTTATTAACTTTATGTTAATTTTGGCTTGCATTATTAGCATAACCGTTTATAATGCGACCACTTATCTAAGAAGTAGAAAGCTTACTGAATAGATATTACAAGTTTTGCCCGGGTGGTGAAATTGGTAGACACAAGGGATTTAAAATCCCTCGCTAGCAATAGCGTGCCGGTTCAAGTCCGGCTCCGGGTACCATTACAGTAGTACGAAAAACCGCAAATCATAATGATTTGTGGTTTTTTTATGTCTGATATTCTGTCCTGTTCTATCTATCCCAAGTACATCTGCTAAACCAACAACATCAAACTTGGAAGCACAATATCCTGCGTATCCGTAGCACCCCATTAATCCAGTCATGGAAGATATCAGTACCAATTTAGGATGCTGTTTGTTTCTAGTATCCTTTAAGTAAGGTGTGGTACTCATTTTCAAATATAATATCAGGCACTCAGCAGCACATCGCCATATTCATCACGTAAATCCTTTTTCACCATTTTCCCCGCCCCATTTAACAAGATACTTTCTACAAAAATAACTTTATCAGGTATTTGCCAACTGGCAATTTTCTCTTCGTAAAATGCAAGCACTTGTGCCTCAGTCAGTTCTGAATCTTGCTCTTTAACCACAATCAACACTGGGCGTTCGCCCCAATTTTTATGGGCTGCAGCAATGGCAGCTGCCATTTTTATCTGTGGATGCGCGGCGGCAATATTCTCAAGCTCCACTGAAGATATCCATTCGCCGCCAGATTTAATCAAGTCTTTTGAGCGATCACGAATATTCATATAGCCATCTGAATCGATGGTGGCTATATCACCGGTATCAAACCAACCGTCTTCAGTAATAGCGTCAGAATTATGATTGTAATAGTCGTTAATAATCCAGTGACCCCGAATTTGTAGACGTCCCTGAGATACCCCATCCTCTTCAACTGGCTCCAGTGGTTGATCGGTGTCCATAAGCCGTATCTCAACGCCGTAAGGTGGACGACCTTGAGATTTGCGCAATTCGTTAATCTCGTCCTTGCTAAGCGATTTGTGCTTGGCTTTGATCTGATTCATTGTGCCAAGCGGACTGGTCTCCGTCATACCCCAACCGTGTATCGCATCGCAATCAAAATCCTCTCTAAAGGTTTTGATCACCGATGGCGGACAAGCAGCGCCACCGACAATGGTTCGAGTCATGCTCTCAAGTTTACTGCCACGAGCTTTGGCAGCCGTTAGCAAGCTTTGCCAAATCGTAGGCACACCTAAAGCAACAGTGACCTTATAATCATCAATCAAAGACACTAAGCTGTCACCATCCAGATTAGGGCCAGGTAATATCAAAGAGCAACCTGTCAGGGCAGCAGCATAGGGCGTACCCCATGCATTGACATGGAACATAGGCACTACAGGTAGCAAAACGTCTTTTGCGGATAGTGCTGAGATGTCAGGCATGGATAATGCAATGGCATGAAGCACAGAGGAACGATGAGTGTATAAAATTCCTTTGGGGTTGCCTGTCGTGCCCGAGGTATAGCATAAGGAGCTGGCCGTCGTTTCATCAAATTGAGGCCATTCAAAATCAGTAGAATGATCTGCTAGTAATTCATCAAAGAACAAAACCTCAGGCAGTTGTTCTAGTACTTTATCTTCTCGAGCGCCCAAACAGATGAAATGCTTAATATTATCGATTTGATCTTTAATCGCTAGAATCAATGGTAGGAAGGTCACATCAAAAAATAATACTCGATCGTCAGCATCATTAATAATGTAGCTGAGCTGCTCAGGAAACAAACGCGGATTGATGGTATGGCAAATCATGCCACTGCCTGAAATAGCATACCAAGCTTCTAGATGGCGACGGTTATTCCAAGCCAATGTAGCTATACGCTCTGATGATTTTAAACCTAGAGATGCTAATGCATTTGCCAAACGTTTTGAATTGTTAGAGATGGTAAGCCAGTCACTATGGGTGATTTGTCCATCGACTTCTTTAGACAACACAGCGGTGTCGCCATGATAGCGAGCAGCATGCTCGATAAGGCTACTAATCAGCAATGGCTGATACATCATTTTTCCTAACATAATACATTCCCTGTATTTATTTAAAAGTAAGATTATTCTTATTTAAAGTATCCTTGAATGCCAAGCACCTGCTACGGCTATGAATAATAAGAATTATCAATTCAGACAAACCTTTGAGTTTGTCTGAATTGATTTTAAAATAACATAAACTCACTGTTAAACCGTAGGATTATTACTGGCTTTCTCACTAAAGTCATTATTGGCGTTGGGTTTGATATAGCCAGGCATCTTTTGACCAGTGGCTTTCGCTACTGCATATAGCGTTTGTTCAATCCACCCTGAGTCCATAATGAACATCAGTGAACCATCTTCATTAAAGTTAATATTCGCGCCTTCAATAACCATGAAACCTTCAATAACCATGCTTATAAGCACATTTGCTATGCACAAAATTATTATGGGAATAATGCTTAACCACTTGATAAGTCACGATCCAATAATGAGGAAGGTACTATCAAAATTACTGAGACCAATGTATTAAACGCGCATCGATATATCAGAACCAAAAAAGAAGCCTTCTAGAAAAATTTAGAAGGCTTCTTTTAAGTAACTATTAATTAGCAGCTGTTTGTTAAGCTTGGTTTTATTAAGTTTGGTCACATTGGCAACACTTTGAGCACATGTCACATTTTTCACAAGTGGAAGGACTCGTACATCCACATTTCTTGCAGCTGCAGCTAGAATTATAATGAATGGAAGGTAATGATAATTTCGTTTTTTTATAGGTTAACATTATGATAAATCCTTATTCATGGTAGAACGATTAAGAATCAATCTTGGCAGATATTAATCATATCTTCCGTAATTTTATTGTTAATTCAATAGCTTAAAGTATTTTAATTAACCTACATTACCCCTGCCACAATCCTTCGACATTGATTTTATTTGCCTCAATAGTCGGATAGTCCGTAAAGCTCAATGTATAGCCGACTGTTGCATTACTGGCTGGTGTAATCTGACAGGTCGCACCCAGTGGAAAGCTATGTTTTTTACTGATATGCCCAAAGCTCATGCCATTATAGATAGGTAATCCAGTCAGCTTATGCAACTGGCGAATGACCATCGCCACATCGTAACGCTTATCGTAGCTATCTTCACCCGTGCCAGACAGTGAGCCAAACACAATTGCTTGCTGACGCTTGAACACACCTGCCAAATATAAATCATAAAGCATGCGCTCAATACGATAAGCCTGCTCACCCACATCTTCTAAAAATACAATACCGCCATCAATGCGCGGCAAATACTCGCTACCTGCCAGCGCTGATACCACACTCAGATTACCGCCCCAAATCGTTCCCGTGACTGTTTGAGTCTTATCAGTCGCTAGAATCGCTGGTAATTTCTTACTGGTCAAATCGGCATTTTGAACAGTAATGCTCAAATTAGGGTTAGTAAGCGCTTCTGCAAACTGCCTACAGCTAATCTCATCAGGGGTCGTTTTACCAAATTCGCTATAGAGCATGGGGCCAGCGAGCGAACTCATTTGCCCTTTCGCCAGCAGTGCACATTGAATGGCAGTGACGTCACTAAAGCCTGTCAATATCGTGCCCCGCTCTTTCATAATGCGTCCCAGCGTTTGCCAGTCGATCAATGGCAGCAGACGCATTGCGCCATAGCCACCGCGTACACCCATGAGCAGCTTGGGTGCAGCAATCGCCCCAGTCGCGATGTTTTGCAGATCACTGGCTCGCTGCGTGTCCGTTCCCGCAAAGCGCAAATATTGTCGCTCAGTAATAGTAGGATTCTGCACTTCAAAACCTGCGCAAGCCATACGCTCTAATGCCAATTGGTTACGCTCGTTACTACCGCCAACGTTGGAGCTGGCAAATAGACGTGTCTCAATAGTAGGATTGATACAACGTGATTTGGACGCTATTGACTGATTAACATCTGGCAGCGCCGTTGGCAGATCATCTTTGGTCAACTGCATGCTGGCATTTTTATCGTTCGTTTTGACCATCAAGCTTTGAGCGATACCTTGAGTTGCAAGTAGTCCAGCACCTGTACTCACCCCTAGTCGACGTAAGAATTGGCGACGATTGAGTTCCTTATTAGTCGCGGTGGTTATATCAGCTTGTTGTAAAAGAGTCGGATTTGTTGTACGCATACTGAACTATTACCTTAAAACTTATTTTAGAATAACGATTTTAGAATAATGATTTAATTATCAACGTTTTTAACATTAACTTTATACAAGCATCGTAGTTTGATATAGACATCACAGTTTTTCATCTTCAATAATGACAATGGTTGCATAACCCCATAACTCTTGTTTGTTACAACTATAACAAATTGTTAAACAACCACGTTTGGTACTTACCATTACTCTTGTTATAGTAAATAGTAATGAATGATTCACTAATAATGAAAGGAACGCTACTATGGCTGATAAAGAAAAAGATGATAAGTCTCTTTTAGAAAGTATCAAACTCATCTTAAGCAAAGAAGACAGAATAAAGGATCAAGTGAACAATGATCGTGGTCTTGAGCGTTACGCTAAAGACTTGATGTTGCTTATGAGTTTGGTAAAAGACTATTACCAAGGCAATTATCGCAATATACCTTACAAAACCGTTTCAGCGGCAGTGGTTGGGTTGTTGTACGTACTAAACCCTATTGATATTATTCCAGATTTTATACCTTTTATTGGTCAAGTTGATGATGCCTTGGTACTAGGATTTTGCTTAAGACTGATGGAGAAAGACTTAAACAAATATAAAACTTGGAAAAACGAGCAGTCAACGTCTAAAGATGATGCAAAGTCTGAAGATAAAGCTTCTGATACTGAAAGTAAAAATGCAAAGGCTAAGAAAAAATCCCTATTATTGAAATAGTGATTAATGATGTCTTTAATCGCACAAAAACACGGTCAATGAGTTCATCATTGACCGTGTTTTTGTGCGTATTAAGCTCAAAATTAGTAAACCATCATTAGTAAATGATAACTAGCAATCAATCAGGCACATCATAACGCGCTTTTTCTGGGTTCAGACCGAATGAATAAACAAAGGTCGCAACGATACTGTTAATGATAATAAACGGTAAATCAATGGTGACGTGCCCAAGTAAATAGCGTCCAATCAACCATGAAATAATGAGCATAATAATGAAAAATGCGCCTAAATATCCTAGGATAGCAGGATGCTTTAAATTATAAGGTTGCTCTGGTGCAGGTTGCTTGTCGAGCACGTACATGCGTATCGCCCAACCAGCTGCATAGGACAATCCACCTAACACGACATAACTCAAAAAATTCATATTATCTGACTCTATTACTAAATGACTGGCAGAACATATTGCTGTCCAATAAACCTATAATAAATACTGTTTTCTATCAAAGACTTTCAGTACTCGGCCCAACGTTATCAATAATAATATTGGCATGTGGATTGGCCAATATATCAGTATTGACCTCATCACACTCTACCCGATAAATGGTATTGGCGCCTTTATAAATGTAAGACAAATACTCACTATCAAGCAGTGGATCGATATTGGCATAAACAGGTTTGACATGCGCCATGACCAGTACTCTATCAGGACGTCCAATAACTGCATCGACATTGTCAGGATCGATAGAGAAAAACTTGGGTATCTCGCTATTATCAAGCACTTCTAACGGCTCGGCAGTGTCCCAAACACGCTTGGCGCTTGCCGGCTCTTTCATCTGCATGACCCACTTGCCTGCTTGCTGACTGACCTTAATCTGTGCAGGCTCGTCATTGCTAACCGTATAGCAACCTTCAAATATAGATAAATCCGTTTCGGTCTTCGCCGTATCTTTCACCACGGTCGTACTGCTATCGTTACAACCTGCTAGCAATAGCGCACTACAAGTGATACCGCTAACTGCTAACAAGGTAAGTCTTTTGCAAATAACGTCTGAGCGCTTGAGCATGATAATGTCATCCTGCGTTAAAAGGGACTGAGGCATGTGAAAATCAGCTTCACCTGAAAAGCTGTGCTCTCATCAGGCTCATTTTAACAGAAAACAATCCCCTTTCTGTTTTGATATTTAGTTTTACAGTTTTGTGCTTAGCGATGGCGCATGTTGCTAATGGATTTGCTATAATCAAGCGCATTAATTCCAGTTACACTTTCAGTTACACTATAGTCAAGCTCGATAGTATAGATATAAATAAATAGTGCAGAGGCTCTACAGAAATGAGCTTGCGAGGCGAACAATATATCTGTTTATCGTACGTTAACTATCTATTAGGCTATTAGATTTTTATGTCAGACAACCCTGCTCTATCGTTCCATACTTCTAGTGCATCTGTTGGCACAACTGCAAACGTTTTTGGCGCAAGTCAGCAAAATGCGGCTGATCCGCTAGCAGTGAAAGCAAATACTACCGTCGCTTATACTGATGGTGCTTGTAAAGGTAATCCTGGCGCTGGTGGTTGGGGCGCCCACCTTATCTTTAGTGATGGACGTACGCAAGATTTGTACGGTGGTGATAAAGAAACCACCAATAATCGTATGGAGCTAATGGGCGCAATAAAAGCCCTAGAGTACAGTCCACGCGACTTGAAGCTTGAGATTTGGACTGACTCCAGCTACGTTAAAAACGGCATTACCGAATGGATTGCCAATTGGAAAAAACGTGGCTGGAAAACTGCCAGCAAAAAGCCTGTTGCCAATCAAGACTTATGGCAACAATTGGATGAGCTTCGTCAAGCACGCGACGTTGATTGGCATTGGGTTAAAGGTCATGCTGGGCACGCAGGCAACGAAAAAGCTGATGAGCTGGCCAATCTAGGCGTGACCTCTAGTAGCGAGCATCTATCTGCATCTAACTCTGTATATAGTCCTGCCCCTATTAACACTGATATTGCTAAAAAAAAAGATAAAATAGCCGCTAATGACTGGCTAAATGACGATCCATTAGGCTTTAACATGATGGATGAAGATTTCGATGAAGAGTTATTAGATGAAAGCGATTTAGATGAAACGCCAGATAATGATGATTCAATTCCTATTCAAGTCAGCAGCAAACCGAATAATGCTACACATCCTATGAGTACCAATGCCATGATATCAGATGACATGACAGTAAACGAGACGACGGCAGACAGCAATACACTAGACGCATCTGCAGAATTACCAAAATTCGATGGCGATACCAGTCGTGCGAACCCACACTTTCGTCCTTTGTTACCCAAGCCTATCCATCGGCATGAACCTAATCGCCAGCTGATTATGGATACGGAGACTACGGGACTTGATCCACTAAAAGGCGATCGAATCATTGAAGTCGGTATCGTTGAGATGATCGGTCGTAAATTCACCGGTGAAAAGCTGCACGTTTATATCAACCCGCAGCGCGGCATGGATGAAGAAGTCATCCGTATTCATGGTATCTCTGAGGCCTTTTTGACAGATAAACCTACCTTTGATCAGGTTGCTCAGTCGCTATATGAGTTCATGGATGGTGCAGAAATCATCGCTCACAACGCCACGTTTGATATGAACTTTTTAAATATGGAATTTAGCAAAGTTGGTATGACAGACTTTGCGGAACGTGTTCAAGTCACCGACTCATTAGTAATGGCAAAGCAGCAATATCCTGGGCAAAAGAATACCTTGGATGCTTTGGTTCGCCGATTAGATGTTGGTAAACAAGATCGTACTTTTCACGGAGCATTACTAGATTCGGAGATTTTAGCGGAAGTTTATCTGGCAATGACCGGTGGACAGGTGACGCTAGCGATCGAAGAGGACAGCCAAGCAGATGGCGGGCATACCGCTCATGCTAATTTTGCTAATTTGGCATCTTTATTGCTAGAGTCAACCGTAGATAACCAAGCCAATCAAAATTGGTTTGCAGGTTTAGCAGAAGATTATCCTGATTTAAAAACCAGACTATCGCAGTGGTAAAACACATTAAAGTGCATAACTAAGTTGACTTAACTTAGTGTAATACATTGAAAAGTCTAACAATATATTAAAGTACCAACTTTTATAAATCAATATCTGCTGTTAGAGTCGACTCTACCAATACTTTATTTATGGAAAAATAACTATGAGCCAATCTGAGCAAACAACGTTAACCACCCCTACCCTTAGTATTACTAACTTTAAACTACCTTCGTTGCATCTGCTTCATAATGAAATCACTGTTATTCTCAAAGATACTGAAAACCATCTGAGTGAATTCAACGACGATAAAGAGCAAGCACCTTTATTATTAGATTCCATCAGCGTCTTGACCCAACTGTCTCGTATTTTTGAGCTAATTGCATTGGCTGGTGGCCAATTATTGAGCGCCGCTATCGCACAAGGCTTACAACAGCTTCATGATGATAGCAATAATAATGATACAGCGCTGATTATGGATTTATCAGAAGCAATCATGACCCTTGATCGCTATATTGAATTCGTACTATTAACTGAGACGGTAGAGCCTACACTGCTACTGCCAATCATTAATAAACTGCATGCTTATAGTCAGCAAGATGCAATCGATGCCAGTTACTTCTCCGATTTTGGTAGCAGCAGCGTGATTATCGCTAATCCTGAACAAAACTTTCAGCCATTAAGTGAGTTAAATCTGGATAGTAAGTTACTGACCAATGCTTACCGTAGTGGTCTGAGTGTGGTACTTACCCAACAAAATGCCCCACTAACAGCAGATGATCAGCAGAAGCTTGATGCTATGAGTGCTGCCTGTGCGATGATTGCCGCGCATACTAGTAGCCTATTTTGGCAAGCAGCAACCGCCGCTGTTACAGATATCCAAACTATTTTGCCATTGAGCCTTAGTCAAAAGCATACCCTTATTTACTTAGAACAGCAGTTCCATAGCTACCTTCCAGTGATGGATGCACGTTTTGCTGACTTAGTGAGTTTTGCCTGCCAGCGTGATAACGAACAAGCGCAAAAGCTACGCATCCAATATGCGAGCAATCAGATAGATTCGCCACAACGCGAACAAATGCAACGCTTCTTATTTGGTCCAAACCGCGCCATTACTGATACTCTAAACGATATTATTCAAAATCAAATTAGCACAATTAAAGAAAAAGTCGATAGTTATGCACGTGGTGATACGCTTAGCTCTACTGCTCTGCAAGTGAGCTCAATAGCCGCTGACCTCACAGAACTTAGCTCAGTATTACGGTTATTATGCTTAACGGATGCTGCAGCGTCATTAAAAACTGCAGCAGATGCCGTATTGACTTGGCAGACCCCAACACCTGAAGAATTCGATAGTCTATTATTAGCACTTATGCATGCAGAGAACGCTTCAATTGCTATGGCAAAAATGCATACCCCAGGTGCCATTCATCTATCTGCGCATAGTCAACATATCTCGCTACACCAAATTGATACTGCCTACAACACTTTAGTACAAGAAAGCCGTATGGCGATATCGAGTGCAGAGCAAGCGATTAACGACTATTTAGCAGATGACAAGCGCGACCTACTCAATATTCAGAACATACCTGATATGATGCACCAAGTCGCTGGGGCAGTCCGTTTTTTACAATTACCTACCGCTGCCAATATGCTTAGCCAATTGACTACTAATATGCAAGAGCGCCTTGCAAGTGGTCGAAATATAGATGATCGTACGCTTGCTCATATTGCTGATGTGTTAATGGCAGTAGACTATCGCTTAGAGGGTTTTGAGAATAATCACCCTGTAAGCAAACAGTCACTTGATGCCGGTCAACATAGTCTAAGTCAATTAATTGCCGCTTAAATAAGATTAATATAAACAACTTTTAAGCAAGCTTATTGCTGCTTTGGATAGCCATTTATGACCACCGCGTTTGTACTTGATAATGAAACGATACTCTGCCGCTATACAGCAAAGGGCTGGTGGCCCTTACAAGTCTCCCTTTCAGCTATTGAAAATAATATAGTTGAGCAAGGCGTAGCGGAAGAAGACTTATCAGATGATATGTATCAAGTCGGACGTGTTAAGTTGCTGGCAAGCTTAGCAGCAAGCCATTGGAAGCCTGATGAGTCGCAAGCATTTGCTACCAATCAGGAGCCTACAAACAATGATGATGTACCAGTTAACAATGCTATCACTTATCATTATGCACAAACTCATGGCATTGCTACCCCTGAGTTGACTAAAAACTCTCATGAGTTAGCCACGTTACTTTCATCATCCGAACATACTGAAAACGTTGATTTCATCACTTATCGACAGCTTATAACACAACTTCCTGCTGCCCTCTCCACGCAGCTGAGCCAAGCTATTCAATTGCTGCGCTGGCAGGCAGATACTCAGTTTTGTAGTCGTTGCAGTGCATCAGTGACCACTGCTAAATTCGGTGAGCGAGCGATGGTCTGTCCAGTCTGCCGTTTGCGTCAATATCCACGTGTGCAGCCTTGTGTCATTACAGCAATTACCCGCCCAAACCCGCAAACAGGTGAGATGCAAATACTATTAGCGCATCACCATCGCTATGGTCAGCCAAGCACGCAGCTACTATATGGACTGATTGCAGGCTTTGTAGAAGTAGGTGAAAGCTTGGAGCATGCGGTAGTGCGTGAAGTAGAAGAGGAAGTCGGTATTCGTTTGACTGATATTCGCTATGTTAGTAGTCAGCCATGGCCATTTCCCTCTAATTTGATGTTAGGATTTCGAGCCTCTTATGCAAGCGGCGAGATAGTCATACAAGAAGATGAGTTATCACACGCTGACTTTTTTGATATCTCAAACTTACCGAAGATACCTTTTAAAGGCAGTATTGCTTACGATTTAATCGCACAGATTGCTCATGAGCAAGGCATAATACTTTAGCTTTATATGATATGTTAGCGTTTAAAGTATAGTTTTCCGCTATATATAACTTTTTACACCGACTATTATTTATCTCCAATTTTTTAAGCCAGTTTTAAGGCCATGAATTAAATGCCCAGTAATGTCCATTCCCTTACCCATGCCCGTTTAACGAATCTGCCTATACTATTTGATACGTTAACCTTAGAGACGCAATCTGCTGATATACAACAGCGGATTGCATATGTCGATTCGTGCCTGCCTCAGACTCAATGTGGTCTCTGCGAGCATCCAGATGGTTGTTTACCCTACGCCACTGCTATCGTTGTAGACGGTGAGCCGTATAATAAGTGTGTGCCTGGTGGTCAACCTGTCAGTGATGCGATTGCCTTTATTTTGAGCGCAGATAATGTCACTTTAGATAATGTTTTCTCAGAAAGTATAGCATCCAGTAATGATCATGGAGGGCTGATTGCCGTACCATCAAAGTGGTCGATAGACCCTGTGACCGAACGTCCGCATGAAGTACGTGCTATTATTCGGGAAGATGATTGTATTGGTTGCACAAAATGTATCCCAGCCTGCCCAGTCGATGCCATCGTCGGTACGGGCAAGCATATGCATACGATTTTTACCGACCTATGTACAGGTTGTGAGCTATGCATTGCGCCTTGCCCTGTTGATTGCATTGATCTTGTTCCTATTGAGCGTGAACTGTCAGCCGCTGAGCGCGTTCAAGAGCAAAACGAGCTACGCCAGCGTTATCATACTCACCTTAGACGGGTCACTGAACAGCTAGCAGATAGCAGCAATAGCAGACCTGTCGTGAGTATGGTAGAAGCCAAGCTGAATAATGCCAGCACCCAAACTATTGACATCAATGAGCAACAAGCAAAAGATACTATTGCTGCCGCCAAACTACGTAGTAAAATTAAAAAGCTAGAAAAACAGCTAAGCGTCCGTCCTAATCCAGAAAAAAGTGCTGAATTAGCCACACTACAAGCACAACTGTCTCAGATATAGTGTTTAGAAAACGCACCACTATTTAATTCAACCTAACTCAATATCTGCTCTCACTAACATCAACAGCTGAAATGATTACCTGAATACCATGAGTAAAACTGTTAAACATAAAACTGCCAATACGCCACCATCAAGACGCATGCCCAATCGTGACGTGCGACCGTTCTTTGAAAAGCTGGCTGCTACTATTGACGAGCCTGTCACTGAATTAAACTATAGTAGTAACTTTGAGCTGCTTATTGCAGTAATACTCTCGGCACAAGCGACTGATGTGAGCGTCAACATTGCCACTCAGCAGCTGTATCCAGTCGCGAACACCCCTGAGGCTATATTGGCATTGGGTGAAGAAGGGCTGAAATCCTATATCAAAAATATTGGCTTATATAATGCCAAAGCCAAAAATGTAATCAAAACCTGTCGCGACTTAATAGAAAAGTTTGATAGCATCGTACCCGATAACCGTAAAGACTTAGAGTCGCTCGCTGGGGTCGGACGCAAAACCGCTAATGTGGTCTTGAACACTGCCTTTGGACAACCAACAATGGCTGTTGATACGCATATCTTCCGTGTAGGCAATCGCACGGGGCTGGCCACTGGTAAGAACGTATTAATCGTAGAAAAAAATTTGGTCGAGCGTATTCCAGAAGATCTCTTAGTTGACGCTCATCACTATCTAATTTTGCATGGGCGCTATACTTGTCAAGCGCGCACCCCCAAATGCGGTGCCTGTCCAGTCTATGAAGAATGCATGTTTAAAGATAAAGCAGCGTTTGTAGAGATTTAAAAATTCTATACAGTTAGCACGACCTTTTATAGCTACCTTAATAGCTATCTGATTATAGCTGTCTCAACTTGAGGAAAAATAATGCAAACGCTCACTGCCCTAGTATTTGATAATTTTGAGACGCTAGACCTGTTTGGACCAATAGAGATGTTCGGCTGCCTACCTGAGCATTATCGTATCCAATTTGCTTCTATAGCAGGTGGTATTATTCATAATCATCATGGTGTCGCGTTGCAAACTGTTGCAGTAGCAGAGTTAGAGCATCAAACTAATATTTTATTAATTGTCGGCGGTAAAGGTACGCGTCAAGTAATCGAGGACAGCCAGTTTTTGCAGACTCTTACCAAACTCTCTGATAACGCCGACTGGGTGCTCAGCGTCTGTACTGGCAGTGCGTTATTAGCCAAGGCTAATATCTTGGATGGTAAGCGCGCCACTTCTAATAAGCTTTCTTGGCAATGGGTTATTAAGCAGTCAGACAAAGTTAATTGGATACAGCAAGCACGCTGGGTAGTAGACGGCAAGTTCTATACTTCCTCGGGCGTCAGTGCTGGAATGGATATGACGCTTGGTTTTATTGCTGATAGACATGATATTGCTACTGTGCGACAAATCGCTAACTATACAGAGTATCGCTGGCAAGAAGATAGCCAGCTTGATGATTTCTACGATTGTTAGCAACAATAGCTGACACTAGAGTTTTAACTCGATTCACGGTAAAATGTGCTAATTTTTTGATTCACTTTTGCCTCTTATTTTCCGTTAACATTCAATTATGACTGATTTTATTAATAACAGTCCTTGCAATTAAGCGATCCAACTATGCGTGAATACAACTTATTTACATCTGAATCCGTAAGCGAAGGCCACCCTGATAAAATGGCTGACCAAATCTCAGACGCTATCCTTGATGCCATCTTACGTGAAGACCTACAAGCACGTGTAGCGTGTGAAACGCTGGTTAAAACTGGTGCAGTCATACTAGCAGGCGAAGTGACAACTACTGCTAACATCGACGTAGAACGCATCGTACGTGATACAGTCAACGGTATCGGCTATCATCATTCAGATCTTGGCTTTGATGGCGAGACTTGCGCGGTTATTAATATGCTTGGCAAACAATCACCTGAGATTGCTCAGGGCGTTGATCGCAGTAGCCCAGAAGAACAAGGCGCTGGTGACCAAGGATTGATGTTTGGCTATGCTAGTAATGAGACAGAAGTCTTAATGCCTGCCCCTATCGAGTTTGCACATCGTCTTATGGAGCGCCAATCTGAGCTGCGCCGTGCAGGCGATCTACCTTGGTTACGTCCAGATGCCAAAGCGCAAGTGACATTAAGATATGATGGCAATCGCCCAACTGCGATTGATGCAGTGGTGCTCTCTACTCAGCATGATCCAAGCATCTCGCAGAAAGATCTGCAAGAAGCGATTATGGAATCTATCATTAAAGAAGTACTGCCAGCCGATCTGTTACATGCTGGTACTCGCTACCACATCAACCCAACTGGCAAGTTTGTCATTGGTGGTCCCGTTGGTGATGCAGGCTTAACCGGACGTAAAATCATTGTCGACACTTACGGTGGTATGGCTCGTCATGGTGGCGGCGCATTCAGTGGTAAAGATCCCTCAAAAGTTGACCGTAGCGCTGCCTATGCGGTACGTTATGTCGCTAAAAACATCGTCGCAGCTGGATTGGCTGAGCGCTGTGAAGTGCAAGTTAGCTATGCAATTGGGGTCGCTGAACCAACCTCTATTTCGGTTAATACTTTTGGTACGAGTAAAATCAGCTCTGAAGAAATCATTCGCCTGATTCGCACTCATTTTGACCTGCGTCCTTATGGCATTACGCAAATGCTCAACTTACTCCAGCCTATGTATCAACGAACGGCGACCTTTGGACACTTTGGTCGCGAAGGTTCTGAAACTGCCTTTACTTGGGAAAAAACAGACAAAGCTGAGATTTTAAAAGCAGATGCAGGTCTATAAATCTATATTCAAATACACTCAATAGGAGTAGCTTATGTCTCAAGACAATATCGATAACAATGTTAACGCTAACGTAAACGACAATGCTGAAGCAATGGCTGAAATCACCCCTGAAATGCAGGCGTTTTATCAGCGTGCCGATGCTATCATTGGTATCGCGAATAGCCAATTAGGTCCTGATGCTCATTCAGGGCAAGTCGGTGCTTCACTACTTTATGCTGCAGCTCGTTATAGCGCTTCGGTTGCCTCTATTGGCTTCATAAAGGGTGATGACTTTGCAAAAGAAAAAGACGATATCGTAGAGTTTTACGTTAAGCAGTACCGTCAGATGCTGAGTGACAATTTAACCGATTATGCACAGAACTTCGATAAATATGTTCAGCTTAATCAAGATGATAAACCGGCTAAATAAGTGCTTTATTATTCAGTCTTAAAACAAAACCTCAGCCTATTCATAGACTGGGGTTTTTTATTGGCTATCTTTTTAACAGATGACTGACTACAATTAGATTGATATTAAAAGAAATTCAAGCTCTTCGAGCTTAGGCTATCATTGACTTATAAAAGCAGATATAGCAGAAGAGTCTGCTACGCAACCGATTATTAGCTCATCCCCTACAATAGGACGTTATAGTTTTCATAAATTGCGACCTTCATAAATCGTGACTCTAATAGATAAGGACATCTTATGTTTAACAATAATTTTTGGACATCTTGGCGTTCATGCTTGTCGTTACTAGGAATATCCGTAGCAATGACGTTAGCAGGCTGTAGTAATATACCGAGTGGTACCGAGCCTGATACCACTCCGATTCACACACCAGCCACTAATCAACCAGCACCCAGTGATAATTTGTTTACTAAGTGCCCGCCTCACAACCCAGAGCAAAACATGTGTACTATGCAATATGACCCTGTTTGCGTTACTACTAAAGTTGGTTCGGTAGTGAGTTATCGTACGGCGGGTAATGCCTGCTCAGCCTGTGGCACCACTGCAGCAATAGGTTATGTACCAGGCAAATGTATCTAATCTTTCAATAGCTCGAACCAAAAACATTTAATATCCTAATAATAAAAAACCCCAACTTGATATCAGTTGGGGTTTTTATCAATATTGCTTTTTAAAGATATTCTGTCTATTTACTTACTAGGTTTTTACTTGTTAGGTTTTACAACGATATCAGGCGGACCCTCTAACAGATCTTCATCGCGGAACTCGTTTGCTGAGTTATGCTCTGCTGACTCTTCAGTCGTAAACCACTGCTGCTGACGATAAAGGATCAAGTGATCTCGACTCAAACCCCGTAATAGAGAATACATCATTACTAGTATCACAACAGCGAAGGGAAAACCTGACACGATAGAAGCTGCCTGCAATGCCCCTAACCCGCCTGCTGCTAATAGCACTGCAGCAATGACGCCTTCAGTTCCTGCCCAGAATAGACGCTGAATCTTTGGTGGATCAGTATCGCCACCGGAGGTCAGCATATCAATAACAAAGCTTGCAGAATCCGATGAGGTGACGAACCAAAGCACAATCATCAGCACAATCAGCAAGTTGAATACGGTCGTCAGTGGATAAGACTCCATCAGCTTAAAGATAGCACTACCAGTATCTGCCCTAACGGCCTCAACCAGCCCAGGACTTGCCATATTAGGATCAGCCGCAGCCATTAGCTCCATATGTACCGCTGAGCCACCAAAAGCAGTAAACCATAAGAACAAAATCGTAATAGGGATTAATAACACCCCTAACGTGAACTCACGAATGGTACGACCACGAGAGATACGGGCCACGAATACCCCAACGAATGGTGACCAGCTAATCCACCATGCCCAATAGAAAATAGTCCACGATGACTGCCAGTTTTCTTGACCTTCATAAGACTCTGTCCACGTACCTAAAGGAATCACTTGATGTAGATAATTACCAATGTTTTCTACAAAGCTATTAAAAATAAACTGCGTAGGGCCCAAAATAATCACAAAGCTCAATAGCACAATAGTCAGAAAGATATTGATATCGCTTAAGCGCTTGATACCTTTATCTAGTCCCATAAACAAGGACAATCCTGCCAGCACAGTGATAAATGCAATCAAGATAATCTGCACGGTAATATTGTTAGGGATACCGAATACACTCTCAAGACCAGAGTTAATCTGTAACACCCCAAGACCTAAGGTAGTCACTACCCCAAACATTGTACCAAATACCGCTAGTGTATCGACCGTATGACCCCAACCACCGTATATCTTTTTACCTAATATGGGATATAGCGTTGAGCGAATAGCTAGTGGCAAACCACGGCGATAGTGAAAGTAAGCCAAAGCCAAAGCGACCATGCCATACAATGCCCACACATGGAAACCATAATGCAAGAATGAGATGTTCATCGCAAGCTTAGCAGATGCGACAGTCTCTCCCTTACCAAGTGGCGGTGCCATATAGTGATAAAGCGGCTCAGCCGTTCCCCAGTACAGTAGTCCGATACCGATACCGGCGGAGAACAGCATGCCAATCCAAGAAAGCAATTTGTATTCAGGTTTTTCTGTCTGATGACCAAGCCTGATATCGCCGTAACGACTAAATATCATATAGATACTCATCATCACGGTGGCATTAATAACCACAATAAAGAACCAGCCAAAGCGCAAAGAAACAAATTCTTTTGCTTGGCCAAATACTATTTCTGCTTGTTCATTAAAAAAAGCGCCAAAGATAATAAACAAGGTAATCAAAATTACCGAGGTTAAAAAAACCGGTTTACTTACCCGTGGAAAAGGGCCCACTCTGCCAACTTTGACATGATCCATAGAGCTTCCTAGAGACAAAATAGCGTCACAATATCAAGATATCAATCAATTATCAAATATAAAGTCGTTATGCTTAACTCTAATATAAGAAACGAACCTAAAAATTTTGGGATTATTTTTTGTTTATAAGTACTTCTTTGGAATAGCTTTTTTACGTTCGTTACTTTATTAACTATCTTAATAAGTAAAACCCCAGTCTACGAAGAGACTGGGGTTTCTTTTATCAACCATAGATTTAACGCTGTTTTTTAGTCACCTTTGGCAACTTCAGGTGGGCCTTCTAAAAACTCTTCATCAGTGAATTCATTAGCCGTATTGTGCTGAACTGACTCATCAGTGATAAATCGTTGTTCTGCTCGATACAGTATCAGCTCATCACGACTAAACCCTCGCAACATAGCGTATAGCATGACGAAGACAACGATAGCGAATGGAAATCCAGCGACGATAGCTGCCGCCTGTAGAGCACCTAAGCCACCAGCCGCCAACAAGATAGCTGCAACCAAACCCTGCAGAATAGCCCAAAATAAACGCTGAATTTTAGGTGGGTTGGTTTCACCGCCAGACGTCAACATATCGATGACAAAACTGGCTGAATCTGATGAAGTCACAAACCATAGTACAATCATAATGACAATCAACATCGTAGTCGCTTTGGTCAATGGATAGAACTCCATCAACTTAAAGATAGCACTACCATAATCATTCTGTACTACTTCGATAAATCCAGGGTTACCAATTAATTCCATATTTACTGCCACACCACCAAAGGTCGTGAACCAGAAAAACAGAATAATCATAGGTACAAATAAAACACCTAGCAAAAATTCACGGATAGTACGACCACGGCTAATGCGGGCGATGAATACGCCTACAAATGGTGACCAACTGACCCACCATGCCCAGTAAAATATCGTCCATGATGACTGCCAATCACCTTTGCTATAAGCCTCACTCCAAAAACCAAGCTGGACAAGGTTTTGTAGATAGTTACCAGTATTTTCTACCAAACTATCCATGATGTATTGAGTAGGACCCATGATAAAGGCAAAGCCCAACAACACAAATGTCAAAATAATATTAGTATCACTTAAGCGCTTGATACCTTTATCTAAACCCATCATTAATGAGCCACACGCAAGCATAGTAATCAAAGCGATTAAGATAACTTGCATCGTTACTGTATTAGGCAGTCCAAACAACCCTTCTAATCCAGAGTTAATCTGCAACACGCCAAAACCTAACGTGGTCACCACACCAAACATCGTACCAAATACTGCCAACGTATCAACAGTATGTCCCCATTTGCCATAAATTTTCTGACCTAATATCGGATATAGGCTAGAACGAATAGCGAGCGGTAAGCCACGGCGAAAATGAAAATAGGCTAATGACAATGCAACCACAGCATAAATTGCCCAAGCGTGAATCCCATAATGTAAAAAGGAGATATTCATCGCTTGTTTTGCAGCTTCTACTGTTTCCGCTTCGCCCAATGGCGGTGACATAAAGTGATAAACAGGCTCAGCTGTACCCCAATACATAATGCCAATACCAATACCGGCTGAAAACAACATGCCAATCCAAGAGGGCAAACTGTATTGCGGCGTTTCGGTTTGATGACCTAAACGGATATCACCATATTTACTAAATATTAAATACAAACATAAAAATACGGCAACGTTCATCAGTATGACAAATAGCCAGCCAAAACGTTGGGTAATAAAAGTCTGCATGGTACTAAATAGAGTGCTTGCCAGCTCTTGAAACAAAGCACCAAATATAATAAAACCTAAGATCAGTACTGCTGAAGCAATAAATACAGGTTTGTTTACTCGTGGAAAAGGCCCTAAACGGCCAATTTTGAGTTCGCTCATTATGCTTTCCAAAATCTAAGGGGTTGCTACCATAACAAGATGTTACCCAATTATCAATTTAATGGGATTTTATTGTAAAAAAAGTTTGCAATAAAAAAGGAGTTATTGATTTAAGTTATAGTTTATTTTTTGCTTAAGTAACGTATTGATTTTAAATATGAATGATTAAACAGCTACCTTCAGAGTACATATATCGTTAAGCCTTTATCATTACAAACTCGCTCTCAAAAAAAGCCCAACTCATACAGAGTTGGGCTTTCTTATAGAACTTAATCACTAGAACTTAAACACTAAAAATTAGTCACCTTTTACAATTTTAGGTGGTCCCTTTAGCAGTTTTTCATCAATAAATTCATTGGCTGAGTTATGATCCGCAGATTCATCAGTAATAAATTGTTGTTGAGCGCGATAAAGTATCAAACGATCTCGACCCAGACCACGTAAAAGTGCATACATCATTACAAATATCACTAAGGCAAACGGTAGCCCTGCCACAATAGCTGCTGCTTGCAGTGCACCTAAGCCACCTGCTGCTAATAATATAGCCGCAATCAGACCCTCCATCGTTGCCCAAAATAAACGCTGAATCTTTGGTGGATTGGTATCACCACCAGCCGTCAACATATCGATAACAAAGCTTGCGGAGTCTGATGAGGTCACAAACCAAAGTACAATCATAATGACGATTAACAAAGTAATAGGTTTGGTAAGTGGATAGTACTCGACCAATTTAAAGATTGCGCTACCAGTATCTGCTTGTACGGCTTCGACCAATCCTGGACTAACCAAGGCTGGATCAAGAGCTGCCAACAGCTCCATATGAATAGCAACGCCACCGAAGGCAGTAAACCAGAAGAATAAAATGGTCATTGGAATTAATAGTACACCCAATACAAACTCACGGATGGTACGACCACGGCTAATACGGGCAATAAATACACCTACAAATGGCGCCCAACTTACCCACCATGCCCAATAGAAAATTGTCCATGACGACTGCCAATCGGTATTACTGTAAGCCTCACCCCAAAAACCTAATGGAATGACTGACATTAGATAGTTGCCAATATTTTCAATAAAACTATCAAAAATAAATAATGTTGGACCTAAAATCACTATAAAGGCTAACAGCACACCAGTAAGGCCCATATTGATATCACTTAAGCGCTTGATACCTTTATCAAGACCCAACATAAGAGATACGCAGGCTAAGGCAGTCACAAAGGCAATAATGAGAAACTGTACAGGTAAGCTGTTTGGTATGCCAAACAAACCCTCAAGGCCTGAGTTGATCTGCATAACCCCCAAACCTAGCGAAGTTACGACGCCAAACATCGTACCAAATACCGCCAAAATATCGACAGTATGTCCCCAACCGCCGTAAATTCTTTGACCCAATAATGGATACAGTGTTGAGCGAATTGATAGAGGCAGACCACGGCGAAAATGAAAATAAGCTAAGGAGAGCGCCACGATGGTATAAATTGCCCAAGCATGCAATCCCCAATGTACAAATGAGATATTCATCGCTTGTTTGGCAGCTTCTACCGTTTCTGCTTCACCCATTGGTGGTGCCATGAAATGGTACAAAGGCTCCGCTGTGCCCCAGTATACCAGCCCAATACCAATACCTGCTGAGAACAGCATACCTATCCAAGAGACAAGGCTATATTGTGGTCGCTCTGTCTGTTTACCTAAACGAATGTCACCGTAGCGACTCGCTGCTAGATAGATACAAAAGACTAATGCCACGTTCATTAATATAATGAACAGCCAGCCAAACTTATCAGCAATAAAACTTTGTAAAAAACTAAAAAGTGCGGATGCAGTTTCAGTAAAAAAAGCACCAAAAATAATGAAACCAACAATTAAAACACCTGAGGTAATAAAAACAGGCTTATTAACCCTTGGGAATGGACCCAATCTTTCTACTTTTACTTCGTTCATGGGTTAAAATCTCGTAATCTAAGGAATGTCACCTTAACAAACTAATCCTTAATTATCAATTAATTACAAAATAAAACTCAATAAAAATACTACTGTTATCTCTCTGTTTAACTACTACTAAGTTTGTCTTAATGCCAATGTATCGTTAGATAAACCGCTCGCTCTAATCCAAATTGATTTAAAAAAACCAATATTTTTACTCAATATTCTTAATAGTCAAATGTTAAAAAACCTCACATTTCGTACAAATGTGAGGTTGAGATGTAGGATAATTAATCAAGTCATCTATCAATGCTGTCTAATGCAATCACCCTATTTAGGTAGCAATTTTAGCAACTTACCATTATCACCATCTTCTAGTAGCCATACTTCTCCATCTACTGCCAGCACGCTACGAATACGCTCACCCATATCATAACGGTAACGTTCATGAGCTGCGTCATTTTCATCCAAACTTACCACTATTAATGCTTTGGATGATAGACCACTGATAAGTGCACTGCTTTGCCATGCTGGAAAATCGTTTTGAGTACCAGAAGAATATATACTCATAGAAGACGGTGATATCACTGGTGTCCAAGTGATTTTAGGCGCTTCAAATTCATGACGAGTATTATGATCAGGAATATCAGTGCCTGAATAGTTACGCCCATTAGAGACGATAGGCCAACCATAATTGCTACCTTTTTTAATCAGGTTAAATTCATCACCGCCTTTTGGACCCATCTCGTGCGCCCAGAGTCTACCACTATCATCAAACGTCATACCGAGTACGTTACGATGACCTATCGTCCAAAACTGCGAGGCGATATCGTTAGCATTGCCTACAAATGGATTGTCTTTTGGTACAGAGCCATCAGCGTTTAGCCGTATTATCTTGCCCAAATTGACCGTCATATCTTGTGCAGGGTCTTTTTTCTGACGTTCACCTGAGCTGATATATAAGTACTGTCCATCAGGAGAGAATAGTAAACGATGGCTATAATGACCTTGACCTTTAACTTTTGGCGTTTGCTGCCAAATTGGCGTAATCTCTTGCAAGCTTGGCGCATCAGTATCTAATCCTGCAAGTTTGGCTTTGATAACCTTAGCCCCAAATTGATTGCTATCTACGCCACTTCCTGCTTCAACGTAGCTAAGATATACCATGTTGGTAGTAGCAAAGTCTGGCGCAAGAATTAAATCACCGAGTCCCCCCTGCCCACCATAAGCGACCTTGGGTACATCGTTTACTTTTGTCTTGTTCCCTGTTGCGGTATCGACAATAAACAGCTCACCTGCTTTTTGAGTCACTAGTAGTTTACGTGACTCATTATCGCTTTTAGGTAGCGCTGTCATCGCCCATGGCTCATCAAAGCTGGTTAGAGTCTTAGTCGTGAATTCAGGTTTGTCGCCATCGGCTTTTACCTCGGTAGCAGAGCTGTCGGACGCTTCTGATTGCGCAGTGGCTGTATCAGTATTCACTGTGGATGGATTGGAGCAAGCAGAGGCGCTAAATAATAGCGCTATTATGGTCAAAGGTACTTTTATAAGCTTAGTAGTCGTTATCATAATATTATTCCTTTAAGTCCGCTTTCCTCTAATATAACAAGCATAAGGCACGCTCTGGTACAGATTATGTTTTTGTATAGAAAAACCCCTTACCTGCTATTGCAAGTAAGGGGTTGGTTTATTGCCAAACTAATATCCTAATGTAGGATCATTGAATTGACTTTATTAGCTCATTCTAAGTTTATCGAAAGTCAGCTTATCATCTAGACCAACATCGACTTTAATGATGTCACCCGCGACAAAGTCACCTGCCAGCAATTTCATTGATAGTGGGTTTTCAATCTCTTGTTGGATAGCACGTTTGAGCGGACGCGCACCGTATACAGGATCATAACCAACTGCGACCAGCTGACTCATTGCTTCATCAGAGAGCGTAATGTCTAGCTCACGCTCTTGCAAGCGATGGCGCAGACGCTCCAGCTGAATATCAGCAATACCAGCCATTTGTTCTTGACCCAACGCATGGAACACCACAATCTCATCAATACGGTTCACAAACTCAGGACGGAAATGCTCGCCAACTGAATCCATCACTGCCGCTTTGATGTCTTTGTAATCTTCGCCAACCATCTCTTGGATTTTATGTGAACCCAAGTTACTGGTCATGATGATAACGGTATTCTTAAAGTCTACTACGCGACCTTGCGAGTCAGTCAAGCGCCCATCATCCAATACTTGCAATAAAATATTGAAAACATCAGGGTGCGCTTTTTCTACCTCATCGAACAGCACGACACTATAAGGCTTGCGACGTACCGCTTCTGTCAATGTACCACCCTCTTCGTAGCCAACATAACCAGGAGGCGCACCTACCAAGCGACTGACACTGTGCTTTTCCATGAACTCACTCATGTCGATACGCACCATCGCATCTTCACTATCAAACAAGAAGTTTGCCAAAGATTTGGTCAGCTCAGTCTTACCTACACCTGTTGGCCCTAGAAATAAGAACGAGCCAGAAGGACGATTCGGGTCAGATAAGCCTGCACGACTACGGCGCACCGCATTGGCAACCGACTCAACTGCTTCATCTTGACCAATGACGCGTTCGTGGAGCTTGTCTTCCATCGCCAGCATCTTATCGCGCTCACCTTGCATCATTTTACTGACAGGAATACCGGTTGCCGCTGCGACTACTTCAGCAACCTCATTGTCAGTTACTTTATTCCGCAATAATTTGACGGATATTGGCTCGCCTGCTTGCTCCTTTTGCTCAGCCAAATCAATCTCGGCAATTTGTTTTTCAAGTTCGGGTATCACACCATATTGTAATCGAGACATTTCTGCATAATCGCCATCACGCGAGGCTTTTTCTAGCTGAATACGTGCTTTATCCAAGTTTTCTTTATGTTGTTTACTACCTTCAACTAAAGCCTTTTCAGCCTGCCAAATCTCATTGAGGTCAGCAGACTCTTTTTCAACTTCTTCAATCTGTGTATCTAGTATTTTGAGCTCTGCTTTCGCACCCGCATCTTCTTCGTTTTTCAACACTTCGCGCTGCATTTTTAACTGAATCAAACGGCTATCGAGCTTACCTAATGCCTCAGGCTTACTGTCCATCTCCATCCGCAGACGACTGGCTGCTTCGTCAATAAGATCAATCGCCTTATCCGGCAGTTTACGATCAGTAATATAGCGATGACTCATACGCGCAGCCGCAATGATAGCGCTATCTTGAATAACGACACCATGATGCAGCTCATAACGGTCTTTGAGACCACGCAGAATAGCAATAGTATCTTCAACTGTCGGCTCATCGACCAAGACTTTTTGGAAACGACGCTCAAGCGCCGCATCCTTTTCGATATACTGACGATACTCATCCAAAGTAGTGGCACCGACGCAATGTAGCTCACCACGTGCCAGCGCAGGTTTTAACATGTTACCTGCATCCATCGCACCTTCCGATTTACCCGCCCCAACCATGGTATGCAGCTCATCAATGAATAAGATGACATTACCTTCTTGCTTGGCTAAATCACTAAGCACACTTTTGAGACGCTCTTCAAACTCGCCACGGAATTTTGCACCAGCTATCAATGCACCTAAATCTAGCGATAGCACTTCTTTGCGGCGTAGACCTTCTGGTACATCACCGTTGATAATTTTTTGCGCCAAGCCTTCGACAATAGCAGTCTTACCAACACCCGGCTCACCAATTAGTACTGGGTTATTCTTAGTACGACGTGACAGTACCTGAATGGTACGGCGAATCTCTTCATCACGGCCAATGACTGGATCAAGCTTACCGAGTTCTGCTTGCTCAGTTAAGTTAATCGTATACTTATTCAGTGCATCACGCTGATCTTCAGCGTTTTGATTGTCTACCTTCTCATTACCACGTAGCTGCTCGATTACTACTTTTAACTTAGCAGCAGTCACTCCTGCACTTTCAAATATTTTTTTGGTCTCGCCTTGTTCAGCCAGTGCCAATATAACCCATTCTGTTGCAATAAAATCATCACCAGCTTTTTGCGCTTGGCGATCGGCCAAATTTAGAATTTTAACTGCGTTTGGATTTAGATTTACATCACCGGTAGGTTCAGCAATCTTAGCTTGATTGTCCAACGCCTTCGCCACGCCATTCTTTAATGCTGGAATAGATGCACCTGCTTGCTGACAGATAGACAAGTTAGACTCATCCTGTAATAAAACTGCCAGTAAATGCACCGGATCAATCCCAGTATTATCACGACCTAGTGCTAGACTTTGCGCCTCTTGAATGGCGGCCTGTAGCTTCTGCGTAAATTTTTCAAACCTCATATTCTCACCTTTTATAATTAGTATTTATCAATAGTCTTTGTAGTGGATTTATAGTGTAACCCTTTTGTTCAACTGTTATATATATGCGGTATGTTGAATTGTATTTCAACTAAAAAGTATACCGTGTCAATAATAGATAATGACTTTCTGGTATATACATAAGACAGACTGATTACAACCTCTGCAAAGATTAAACCTTACCACTAGTATTGATATTAATATTGACTGTTAATTGGTATTTTTAGAATATATTTCAAGTGCAAAATCTCAAGACAAAAGACAATATTTTTAAGCAAAAAAGGAAGTAGGCTAACAGTTATACTTGTCGTATATCCATTACCCTACTTCCTAATTTTGGTGCTATCTTGATTTGCTTATATACGACTATAAACTCTATTTAACTGAGAGTGGATAATGCGCCTTTTAGCTTATCCTCAAATTTATCTTTTATAAAATGAGCATACTCTATGCTGATATGTTCAGCATCACGGTACATTATTTTTTCAGAAAAAGTAGTCAGACATTTTTCGGCGGTACAGAACATATCTGACATATCAATGCCCGTAATAATGTCTTGATAATCTAAAGTAGGATCAGTCGGTAGTAAAGCATCTGCACGATCTATGGTACAAGCATCTACGTCTGACCCGTTTCTATTCCTATGTAGACAGTCCGGTACATCAAAGTCGAAACGTGGATTATCTCTTATACCGATAACATCGATTTTGTTATCAGCAAGCACTTTCCAGCTATCAACATATGATGGAGGAATAAATTCGCCTTTCTCTAAGTTCACTCTAGTAGAGTTTGTAATGACTGCATAAGGGTTTATATCTATAATTTTTTTAATGGCGGCTTCGTTCCATTTTTGACAAGATTCATTCGACTCTTCAAGTGCTCCTAAAGGGCATCCGGCCTTAGTCATATTGATAACTTTAAAATTATTATCTTGTCCAATGGTATCTAGCGCTGTAATCCATTGTACGGCATGAGATCCTCCTGCTAGTACAATTTCTTTATCAGAACTCAGGTCTCCAAATTCGCAAGTAGTGACCTCCTCTCCATCCATAGATTGATTACAGCCAGGAGCATAGGCAGCAGGAACTCTTTGTTTTATCGTAAGCAGCCGATCGCGATCTGGTTTGAAGGCTTGATCTTCTACGTAGATACTGTCGCCCTTAAAGGGTTCAACAGACTTACTTTCCAACGCTGTCTTTGCACTTTCGGTGGTAGATACTACTTCATGTCTAAATGCGAAAGCCGCTACCATCACCGGTAAGAAAAACAGGACTCCGATTGAGAAGTTAACAAGTACTTTTTCTCTTGGTATTTTTCTAAAAGGAGATTCTATTTTTTTACTGGTGAAGTATGCCAAAACTGTAGAGGCAATCATAATCATTAGTCCTTGCAACAGACTAACAGATTCATAACCAAAATATTCTTTATAAAATACTAAGATAGGCCAGTGCCAAAGGTAAATAGTAAAAGATATACCGCCTAAAAACACTAAGAATTTATTTGATAATAGGTTGTTTACTACGCCCTTACCACCAACGCCAGACATGATAATAAAAACTGCACCAAGTACCGGAATCAATGATACAGGACCTGAAAAACTTGCCCCTCTAGGAATCAATATAGCTCCACCAACAATCAGAGCAATACCTACAACCCCCAATGCTTGTCTATATTTTATTTTTTTAGCATTTGAGATTAAAAGAAATGCGAGTGATCCAAAGAAAAACTCCCAAATCCTTGATAACGGATTAAAGTAACTCATCGCTGGATCGTCTTTAACCAACACCGTAGCATATGCAAAAGACGCCAATATGACGAAAATTACTCCTAAAAATAAAGGCGCTGAGGTTTGTTTTTTCTTAGCGATATAAGCTAGAGGAATTAGAATTAGCGGGAAAACCACATAAAACTGCATCTGGATAGATAGCGCCCAAAACTGTTGTACAGGACTAGGCGGACTACCAGAAGATAAATAATCGACAGAAAGTCTGATCAGTTGTATATTTTCAAGATGTAAGGCGCTGGCAATTATCTCATGTAGCACAGTATATATAAGGACTGGAGATGAAATAAAGTAGCTAGCAATTAATGTGGCTGCAAGCACGATATATGCTGATGGTGCCACTCTCTTTATCACCCCTCCCCAAAAAGGAAATGGGCTAAATGTGCCGTTTAAAAAATAACCCTTCAATACAATTGAAGCCATCAAAAACCCAGAAACGACGAAAAAGACATCAACCCCGCCTGATACCTTATTAAACCATATATGGAAAACCATAATAATAATGGCGCCTACCGCTCTTAATCCTTGGATGTCATTTCTATACTCATGGTGAGTATATTTATCAAACACAATTTTCCCCTTACATTCGTATAAGCGATTATAGACAATAGCATAGAAACATTAAAAGAAAACTAGCAACATAAAACATAATTGATATACGGTCTTATAACCACGATATACGGTGTTGTTATAACCTAGTAATAATATTCAATTCACTTTTTATAGGTAAAGAGGTTCTTTCAAATTGAGGACACGCCCTAGTGCTTGAGAGTGAAAAATTATAATTAACGTTCATTATTAATGCAACAGAAAAGAAAAGTGCTCATCACTCTACTATTTCAATCGGAATGCCTAGCGCAACGGTATCCATAATCTCATCCATCTCATCGTTGGCGACAGCGATACAACCATCGGTCCAGTCGCTTTTTTGATTAATCCACGCTAGATGACCAAAGCCATTCATTTGCCCATGAATCATAATATCCCCGCCCGGATTAATACCGAGTGCTTCAGCTTGGGCCTTGTCAGCGGCATTAGGATAACTGATATGGATAGAACGATAGGCGATAGAATTTTCATTCCTATAATCTAAATTATAGATGCCTACTGGCGTACGCTGATCGCCTTCTTGCTGCTTATGACCTACTGGACTATCTCCTAGCGCAATACGATAGGATTTAATCACTTCGTTATTGCTGAGTAACTGTAAGGCGCGCGCAGATTTATCGACAAAGACTTTATCAATAATTACCTTATTAGGAATGGCTTTGGGGTTATGAGAGAGAGCTTCCGTATCGACCGAGGCTTTTTTTATATAAGCTATCGCACTTATACTAACGACAGCAATCGCAAGTCCAATAGAAATAATTAGCCAATGTTTGCTGAAATTCATGGGAGAAAACGACATAGGCTTTGATCCTTATGATTGGCTATTGGAGAACTAAATCACAATGTACCAATCTGATAATGAATCTGCCTAATGTATCAAAGCGCTATGCCAAATTTTGTGAAAATTTTATGAATAAGACTCAATTGTTAAAGATATTTTCCAACTAGCTGGTATAAGTTAGACCATACGAATGGCACCATCTAGGCGAATGACTTCTCCATTTAAGTAGGCATTATCAATAATCTGAGTCACCAATTTGGCAAATTCATCAGGATTGCCCAAACGCTTAGGATAAGGAACGCTAGCCTCTAACTGCTCACGAGCTTTTTCAGGGATAGTCTCCATCATTGGAGTCGCAAACACCCCAGGTGCGATAGTCATGACGCGTATACCATGACGTGCCAGCTCACGCGCTAATGGCAAAGTTAAACCGACCACGCCAGCTTTGGACGATGCATAGCTTGCCTGTCCTACTTGCCCATCAAAAGCAGCGATAGAAGCAGTGTTAATAATGACACCATTATCAGCGTTCTTCTCTGCGGCGCTCTCTGTATTACTGTCATTAGCAACTCGTTTAGCTATGGAAGCTGCGACCAAACGCGCTACGTTAAAAGAACCAACGAGATTGATATTAACCCCGCGACTAAAGGCATCAAGGTCCGCTGGATTGTTTTCGCGATCGAGTAGCTTTTGTACGACAGCGATGCCTGCGCAGTTAATTGAACCTTGCAAACCGCCAAACTCTTTTTCGGCCTTATCAACAGCCGCTTGTACCTCTTCGCCACTGGTAACATCACAGCGTACAAAGCGAGCATTGTCACCCAGTTCATCGACCAATGCTTGTCCAGTTGACTCATTCAAATCAGCGATGACGACTTTGCCGCCTTCACTAACGATGGCACGAACGACTGACTCACCCAATCCTGATGCACCACCGGTAACCAAAAAGCTGTGTTGTTGAATTTGCATGATTATTCCTTAACCATTTGAGATTTAGTATTTTTAGTTAAAATGTTGGAAAATTTTTAGTTGAAAGCATTAAAAACTATCGACAATCAAGCTTATTTATTCAGCAGTCAGACTTCGTAATAAAAAGCGTTGAATCTTACCACTTGGCGTCTTTGGTAATGCTGCAACAAACTCAATCTCGCGTGGATAAGCATGGGTCGATAAACGCTTACGTACCAAGTCTTTAATTTGCTGGGCAATCTCGTCACTGCCTTCGATGCCATCTTTTAGCACCACATAAGATTTGATATTATGTCCGCGCACCTCATCGGGGACACCGACGGCAGCCGACTCAGCAACGGCCTCATGTTCTAATACGGTGTTTTCGACATCAGTTGGACCGACGCGGTAACCTGCAGTGGTAATAATGTCATCATCACGACCTGAGAACCAATAGCTGCCATCGCTATGACGTTCGACCACATCTCCTGTCAGATAATAATCTTCAAAGAAAGCCTGTTTTTCGTTCCAGCTATAACCACGGAAATAAAACGCTGGTGATTGGCTGACCACAACTGCCAGCTGGCCTTGCTCACCATCAGGTAATACTTGCATATCATCATCCAATACGACGAGGGTATGCCCTGGTAGTGCCATACCCATCGAGCCGACTGGGCATTCATGCTCTAACGCATGATGCTCACAGCAGGTCATTCCGGTCTCTGTCTGTCCATACTGATCACAGACTTTGCAACCTAAGTGACTTTCAATCCAGCTTACTACTTCAGTATTCAAAGTCTCACCCGCTGAGTTGGCACAGCGCAATGATAATTTTGAAGAGTTATTTTCAGTAATTTCTTCAAAGACACCGCTGGATTTCATCATGCGAAATGCCGTTGGTGAAGAAGCCAAGTTGGTAATCTTATGACGCACCATAAAGTCGCGCGTATTGGTAGCATCAAAACCCGCTTCATTAAAATAAGTCGTGACACCTAATAGTAGAGGTCCGGTAATCGCATAATACAAACCGTACGCCCAGCCTGGATCTGCCATATTCCAATAATTATCACTTTCGCGTAGATCAATCGCATAGCGCATATATAGATAAAAAGCTGGCAACGCTGCTAATGGAACACTGACGCCTTTTGACTTGCCAACGGTCCCTGAGGTAAACATTTGCAAAAATGACGCATCCGTATCTAACAAGACTGGTTCTATATCTTGCGACTGTGTTGCTATCATCTCGTTATAATTGTCGTCGCCCCAAGCCTCACTATCAGCTGTACTACCAATTAAAACCATTTTGGTTTGCTCGGCCAAATCTTCGAACTTGCTACGATTTTCTTGGTTAGTGAAAACTACTTTAGTGTTAGCTTTGTCCATCCGGTACTTAATTGAATCATAGCCAAAAGCAGTAAATAAAGGCTGATATATCGCCCCTAATCGCCAAGTTGCCAATACAATGATTAATAACTCAGGCGTACGCGGTAGCATGGTTGCTACTTGGTCACCGACTTGCACGCCATAAGACTGTAGTAAACTGGCCACCTGTGCGCTGGCTTTATCTAATTCACCAAAACTCATACGCGTCACATTGCCTGCAGTATCTTCGTGTACTAGCGCGATATTATCAGCACGACCGTCACGCACATGACGGCCACAGCAGGCCATATAAGCATTAAGTCGATCGTCCAGATGCTCGCCAAAGATTTCTGTTAATAACGCATCCATGTCAAAATTATTATAGTAATCGGCATAGCTTGTTAGAGTATTTGAATTATCGGAAGCAGTGTTTTGAGATGAATTGATATTTGAAGATGAGATAGTCATGAGCTAATCCTTTAGCAATTTATAAATAGAGATCAACGGGTCAAGTTGGATATATGTTAGTTCTAATAGTAAAACGGTCATATCCTATAGACCGTCTCTTATTCTTACATTTAATATAACCTATTAGTAACGCATTTCTATGTTTATTTCAATACATAACGTATCATTTTTACGATTAAATGCAAGCTTTCTAATAGCTATAAATTCATTCTAATGTACTTAAAAACCCAAGTAACGCTTTCTCTTCACAGCGTTGATATTCTTTAGTGCGTCCACGACGTGCTTGTTTATAAGGCTCAAAAAACTCTCCCGCTAAAAACTTCTCGAGAATGACAGGATGAATATAGGAGGCTCGGCACACGGCGGGCGTATTGCCCAGATCATTTGCCACTTCTTTGACCATATCCGTGACCAATTGCTGACGCTCATCACTGTCAGGTGCACTCGCCAGCACTTGCTGACCTGCTGACGTTTGCAATTCATCATAAAGGTAGCTGGCCGCCAGCACACTCGCCATCCATGTACGAAAATCCTTTGCGCTATACATCTTGCTCTCGCAATCGTTGCCGCAAGTATGCGTCCGCAAATAGTCATTAATATTTGCACTATCAATAACTTGCTTATCGCCATTTTCATCCAAATATTTGAAAATCTGATAACCGGGCAGCTCACTACATGCCTGCACAATGTCAATTAAACGCTCGTCTTGCAATTCTATATGATGCGCTTTCGCACTTTTACCGACAAAATCAAAAGCCAAACCGTTGTCTGTTTCGCTGACATGTTTGCTTCTTAAAGTGCTAAGGCCGTAGCTTTTATTGAGTTTAGCATAGCGGCTGTTACCAATACGAATCAAGGTCGTCTCAAGCAGTTTAACAACTGCAGCCAATACATTGGCGCGTGACAATGGCTCAGCTTCTAAATCTTTTTCGACTTGTGCGCGTAGGTTTGGTAGCGCTTCTGCAAAACCTATCATGGCATCAAACTTAGCCTGATCACGGATATTGTTCCATGATGGATGATACAAATACTGCTTACGTGCTTTGTCATCGCGACCCGTCGACTGCAAGTGGCCTTTGTCATCTTGGCATATCCAAACCTCTGACCACATCGGTGGAATAACCAAAGCATCAAAACGCTTGCGCAACGCTTTATCTTTCACAGTATTGCCAGTTGCATCACGATAAGTAAACCCGCGCCCCCAACGTCTACGTGTAAATCCAGGTTCATCGTCGCTCACGTAGCGCAGATTAGCACGGCGCGCTAAATGCTCGTAATCATGACGCGTATCTTCCGTAATTGCTTGCTGGTTTGCCTTTGCCATAAAACAGTACGCCTATTGAAAGTTATTGTTTTAGCATAATTAACTGTGATTATTTTTGCTGTTTACTTGCCACAGATAAAGTGTAATGCTGTGTAAAATCTAGCTTATTGAACACCCATAAAAAAACGCCAAGCGTTAAACACTTGGCGTTAATCGTTCTAATACTAATCTAAAAGCCACTATTTACCATAAGTACATAAATAAGCGGTTTCTACTTCAACTTTGACATTAAACTTCTTATTGGCTTCAATAGTAAATTGCTCGCCAGCATTAAAGGTTTGCCATTCATCACTTTCTGGTAGCTTGACAGTTAATGCACCACTAACGACTGTCATGATTTCAAATTCGCTAGTGCCAAATTCATATTCACCAATGCTCATGACACCGACAGTAGCTGGCTTAGTCGCCGTCTGAAAAGCAATAGAAGTTACTTTGTCATCAAAATAATTATTAACGCTTAGCATAACTTTTCCTTAAGTAGTTTTGTTTAATTTCTAGTTTATTTAAATCCTAAAAGATATCTTTATAATCCCGCTTTTAGGCTCGCTTCGATAAATTGATCGAGGTCACCGTCTAATACTGCACCGGTGTTAAAGGTTTCAACACCCGTACGCAAGTCTTTGATACGTGAGTCATCCAGTACATATGAGCGAATTTGACTGCCCCAACCGACATCAGATTTACCATCTTCAACCGCTTGCTGGCTTTCCATACGTTTTTGCATCTCAAGCTCATAAAGCTTAGCACGTAGCATTTTCATTGCCGTGGCTTTGTTACCATGTTGGCTACGCTCGTTCTGGCAAGTTACCACCACGCCACTTGGTTCGTGGGTGATACGTACGGCAGAATCGGTGGTGTTAACGTGCTGACCACCTGCGCCCGATGAGCGATAAGTATCAATACGCAAATCCGCTGGATTGATATCAATCTCGATATTATCATCGATTTCAGGCGAGACAAAAACGGCCGCAAATGAGGTATGACGGCCATTATTACTATCAAATGGTGACTTACGTACTAAGCGATGCACACCAATTTCGGTACGTAACCAACCAAACGCATAGTCACCTTTAATCTCAATGGTTGCTGACTTGATACCAGCGACGCTACCAGAAGACACTTCAATGACGTCAACTTTAAAGCCATGCGCCTCTGCCCAGCGCGTATACATGCGCAGTAGCATCTCGGCCCAATCTTGCGCTTCCGTGCCGCCACTACCCGACTGGATATCCAAGTAGCAATTGTTCGGATCCATCTCACCGCTAAACATGCGACGGAACTCTAAGTCCGCAACACGCTTCTCCGCATCGTCGAGCTCGGCTTGTACATCAGCAAGCAACGATTCGTCTTCTGCCTCTACCGCCAGCTCCAGCATGGCAGACGCATCTTCTAAGGTGGTCTCAAGCGAGACCACGACGTCAATGACCCCATCAAGCTGGCTTTTCTCTTTATTAATCTTGGTTGCACGCTCTGGATCATTCCATAGCTCGGGGTTTTCTAATTCTAAATTGACTTCTTCTAAGCGTTCTTGCTTACCATCGAAGTCAAAGATACCTCCGCAAGTCCTGCCCACGCTCAGATAAATCTTTGATTTGTTCTTGATACGGATTGATTTCCATAGGTTTTCCTGTTTCGTTAATATTAAATATAGTTAATCTTAAATAAAAAGAGTACAAACATTATAACGTGTCACTGGTATAAATTTTACTTGCTTGCTGTGTCTACGCTGACAGAGGCTGCGCAAAATTTATCCCAGTAACACTGTATTTATTTTATAATGGATTGATTATATCTTACTGATATGGCGTTATATTAAATGAGATTGACATACAATATCTGGCTAATTATTACTGCCTTTGTATTAAACAGCGTTTATATTAAGAAGCTTTACACAGCCTAAATCGACCAATCCTCTACTGCCCAGCGATGGGCAAGCGCATGCGCATGCAGTGCATCATCAGGTGAGACACAAATAGCAATATCCGCCCAATTTAATAATGGTATGTCATTTTTGGAGTCTGAATACGCGTAAGTTTTCTCAAACTTAACCCCTGCTACTTGCTGCTTATCGAGCCATTTATCAAGATGATAAATCTTACCCGCTTGAAAGTTTGGCTTATCAGTCAATTTGCCAGTATAGCGCTCATCTTTGATTTCAAGCGGTGTAGCAAGCACATTGGCCTCTGTGATGCCAAACCGCTTAGCAATAGCAGACACCACAAAGTCATTGGTCGCAGAAATAATCACGACATCATGACCCTGTTCAATATGCTGACACAGTACTTCCATCGCCTTTGGACGGATATGAGGCTCAATTTCACTTTTAATATAATCTTCTCGTAACTCATGGAGTCTATCCATCGGCAAGCTGCTCAAAAACTGCGCAACAAATTCATTATACTCCGTTGCATCAAGGGTGCCTTCGATATAGTCCTGATAAAACTTTTGGTTGGCAGTGCGATATTCGGCTTCATCGACGAGGTCGTGCTTGACGATATATTCGCCCCATAGGTAATCGCTGTCGACATCGAGTAAAGTGTGGTCTAAGTCAAATAACGCTAGGGTGCGTGCTACGGAAGCAGTGTCGATGTTTTTGGTGCTCATATTAAATTGCTCATTAGAAATAAGTGTTGGTTAAGATGTTTTTATATCGTTGAATTGGTTGATATAGCCAATACTAAATAAAATGGATACGTTAGGTTGTGACGCGCGACTGGTATAAGTTTTTCTGGCTTGCTGTGCCGACGCCGACAGAGGATGCAAAAACCAACATTAAAAACTAAGCATCCCAGTCCCGCTGTATCTTTTTTATATTGAACTCACTATGCTTTTTATCGCTATTAACTCAGTGTTGTTAAAGTTATCTTATTCTGGCTGCTTAATCTCTTTTAGACCAGTTTTAAACTTCTGGCAACGCGCCGCATAATGCATAGCAGACTCTTTTATCATAGCCGCTTGCTCATCAGTCAGAGTTTTGACCACTTTTGCAGGGGCACCCATCACGAGCGAATTATCTGGAATCTCTTTGCCTTCAGTGACTAAGGCTTTAGCACCAATGATGCAATTTTTACCAATTTTGGCATTATTCAAAATAACTGCACCGATACCAATGAGACTATTATCACCCACTTCGCAGCCATGCAACATGGCTAAATGACCAATAGTGACATGATTGCCGATTTTGACTTCAATGCCTTCATCGGTATGAATGACGCTGTTTTCTTGCACGTTGCTGTAATCACCAATATAAATGCGCTCATTGTCACCGCGCAGCACAGCACCGAACCAAACGTTGGCTTGATGTCCCAAATAAACATCACCGATGACGCGCGCTGAATCTGCGACCCAACCGTTGAAAGGACTAGCAAACTCAGGCACTTTGTCTAAATATTGATAAATCATAACGAATCCTTGTTTTAGTTGTACGTGTTGACTTTATTATTTAGTAGATATAATTAAATGCCGTCCATTGTGGCAAAGCTATGTCTTAAAATCCAGCCGTTTTGGTAGTAAATTTATAGTGTAGCCATTAACCTAGAGAATCGGCTGGCTATATCAGCATATATTGTATATAATGCGCAAAATCTGTGCCTAAGCGAGCGGACATGATGCAAGTTACCTATTCACTACCTAGTGAGTTTTGTAGTTTCCATCAATAATGTCTTCTCGCTTTTTTGTGGAAAATTTTTGGCTTTAGCCCTTTTTTATTCTGGTTTTGACGGCAGTTATAACAGTATAGATAGCGATTATAGGTCAATATTTGAACCATCACATTATCGTGGCACTCACAAATAATAGCGGAGGCAACCCTTGAATTCATCGGCAGAAATACAAGCAATTTTGGCACTAGCAGACGGTACGATTTTTCGCGGTGTTAGTATCGGTAGTGAAGGTCATCGTGTCGGTGAGGTGGTCTTTAATACAGCCATGACAGGGTATCAAGAAATCCTGACCGACCCAAGCTACGCGCGCCAGCTAGTGACCCTCACCTATCCACACATTGGCAATACCGGTACCAACGCTGAAGATACTGAGTCTGGTAATGGACATCAAGTATGGGCAGAAGGCCTTATCATTCGTGATGCAACGCTGGTTACTTCAAACTTCCGCAACTCTGAATCATTAAGCGATTACCTACAGAACCACGATACCGTTGCCATCGCTGAGATTGATACGCGCCAGTTGACCCGCCTATTACGTGATAAAGGCGCTCAAAACGGTTGTATCATGACGGCCTCTAACGGCGCAACGATTAGCAGCGACGACGAGCAGCAAGCGATTAAATTGGCGCAAGAATTTGCTGGTATTGAAGGCATGGACTTGGCAAAAGAATGCTGTACGCCGACGACGTTTGAATGGACAGTGGGCAGCTGGGATTTATCAGACACCCTACTTAACCGTGATATACCAGGAAGCCATGATAGCGGCACGGGCGGCTTCTTTAAGCACTTAGGTACGCATGTCGAAGCAAAATTTAACGTTGTTGCCTACGACTTTGGTAGCAAGACCAATATCTTGCGTATGCTAGTAGACCGTGGCTGTCATGTGACCGTTGTCCCAGCGCAAACGCCTATCGCAGACGTGCTCGCGATGAACCCAGACGGTATTTTCTTATCAAATGGCCCTGGTGACCCTGCTGCCTGTGATTACGCTATCGACGCGGTACGTCATATCATTGAACAAACAGAGATTCCAACTTTTGGTATTTGCCTAGGTCATCAGCTGATTGGTCTTGCCAGCGGTGCAAACACCATTAAAATGAAAACTGGACATCATGGTGCTAACCATCCAGTACAAGATTTAGCCACTGGTACGGTCATGATTACCAGTCAAAACCATGGTTTTGCAGTTGACGAAGACACACTGCCTGACAACGTTAAATCTACCCATCGTTCATTGTTCGATGGTACTAACCAAGGGATTGAGCTGACCAATAAGCCCGTCTTTAGCTTCCAAGGTCACCCAGAAGCCAGCCCTGGCCCGCATGATGCTGCGCCATTATTTGATAAGTTTGCAGAAATGATGGCAGCAGTGAAAGCTTAAGTTATCCATGATTAACCGCAAGCAAATAATCAACATAAAGCTTGAATCACTAGCGGTGGTTCAAGCTGCAGCATACCAAATATGATAAGCATTATTTAAAATATTGTTAAAATATAGATTACTTAAAATATCACCCAAACGAAGGTAGCCCTAACTATGCCAAAACGTACCGACATAAAAAGCATTCTTATCATTGGCGCAGGCCCTATCGTCATCGGCCAAGCATGTGAGTTTGACTATTCAGGCGCGCAGGCGTGTAAAGCGCTAAAAGAAGAAGGCTACCGCGTCATCTTGGTCAACTCAAACCCTGCGACCATCATGACCGACCCTACTATGGCGGATGCGACGTATATCGAGCCAATTACTTGGCAGACGGTTGAGCAAATCATTGCCAAAGAACGTCCTGATGCCATTTTGCCAACCATGGGCGGACAGACCGCTCTAAACTGTGCCTTAGAATTAGATAAACACGGCGTATTGACCAAATACAATTGCGAGCTAATTGGCGCGACCAAAGACTCGATTGAGATGGCAGAAGACCGCAACTTATTCGATAAAGCGATGAAGCGTATCGGCCTTGAATGTCCTCGCGCTGAAACTGCTGAGACCATGGAAGAAGCTTTTGCGACCCAAGAGAAAATGGGCTATCCCTGTATCATTCGTCCCTCATTCACGATGGGCGGTTCAGGCGGCGGTATCGCTTATAATCGCGATGAGTTTATCGAAATCTGTGAGCGCGGTTTTGACTTATCGCCGAACCATCAATTACTTATCGATGAATCATTAATCGGTTGGAAAGAATATGAGATGGAAGTGGTTCGTGACAAAAACGACAACTGCATCATCATCTGTGCCATTGAAAACTTTGACCCAATGGGCGTACACACTGGCGATTCGATCACGGTTGCACCAGCACAAACCTTGACCGACAAAGAATACCAAATCATGCGTAATGCTTCATTAGCCGTACTGCGTGAGATTGGTGTGGAAACAGGCGGCTCAAACGTCCAGTTCGGTATCAACCCTGACACGGGTCGTATGGTCGTCATCGAGATGAACCCGCGCGTATCACGCTCATCAGCATTGGCATCAAAAGCCACTGGCTTCCCGATTGCGAAAATCGCGGCAAAATTAGCCGTTGGTTATACGCTAGACGAATTGCAAAACGACATCACTGGCGGCAAAACGCCAGCGAGTTTTGAGCCTGCGCTTGATTATGTTGTTACTAAGATTCCACGTTTTAACTTTGAAAAATTCCCGCAAGCGGACAATATCCTATCGACGCAGATGAAATCAGTCGGCGAAGTGATGGCGATTGGCCGTAACTTCCAAGAATCAATGCAAAAAGCCTTGCGCGGCATGGAAACAGGCAATGATGGTTTTGATGAGCAAATTGATTTATCAAAAGTCAGCGTTGAGAAAGCCCGTAGCGAGATTACCAATCGCTTGACCATCCCTACTCCTGAGCGCATCTATTATGTCGCAGATGCTTTCCGCGTTGGGATGAGCGTCGATGAAGTATTCAACTTTACCAAAATCGACCCATGGTTCTTGGTGCAAATCGAAGACATCGTTAAAACCGAAGCACAAGTTAAAACTCTAGGCTTTGGTGGCCTAACCGAACAGAATTTGCGTAGCTTTAAACGTAAAGGTTTATCAGATTTACGTTTGGCGAAACTGCTTGGCGTCTCACAAAAGCAGCTACGTACGAAACGCTGGGATTTAAACGTTTACCCCGTTTATAAGCGCGTCGATACTTGTGCGGCAGAGTTTGCCACTAGCACCGCTTATATGTACTCAACGTATGACAGCGAATGTGAAGCCAATCCAACTGATAACAAGAAAATCATGGTGATCGGTGGCGGTCCTAACCGTATTGGCCAAGGTATCGAGTTTGACTATTGCTGTGTACACGCTGCCCTTGCGATGCGCGAAGATGGTTACGAAACCATCATGGTTAACTGTAACCCTGAAACAGTTTCAACCGATTATGACACCTCAGACCGTCTATATTTTGAACCAATTACCTTAGAAGATGTGCTTGAAATCGTGCGTATCGAAAATCCTGATGGCGTTATCGTACAATTCGGCGGTCAAACCCCATTGAAACTTGCCCGCGCTTTAGAATCTGCTGGCGTAAAAATCATTGGTACTAGCCCTGACGCCATTGATCGTGCTGAAGATCGTGAACGCTTCCAACATATGATTCATCAATTAGACCTAATTCAACCTTCAAACGCTCTAGCAACTAGTTTGGAAGACGGCTTGGTTAAAGCAAAAGACGTTGGTTATCCATTGGTAGTGCGCCCATCATACGTCTTAGGTGGCCGTGCGATGGAAATCGTCTATAACGAAGACGAGCTCAGACATTACTTGCGCACAGCGGTACAAGCTTCAAACGAAGCGCCAGTATTGTTAGACCGCTTTTTGGATGATGCCATCGAAGTCGATGTTGACTGTGTCTGCGATGGTACTGACGTTGTGATTGGCGGTATCATGCAGCATATTGAACAGGCAGGCGTCCACTCTGGTGACTCAGCGTGTTCATTACCACCTTACTCACTATCTAAAGAATTATGTGACGTGATGCGCGCTCAAACCGTTGCCATGGCAAAAGAGCTTGGCGTTATCGGTCTGATGAACGTACAGTTCGCGGTAAAAGGTGAAACGGTTTATATTCTTGAGGTCAACCCTCGTGCTGCCCGTACCGTGCCTTTTGTCTCCAAATGTATCGGTACGTCATTAGCACAAATTGCTGCGCGCTGTATGGCTGGAACCTCGCTAAAAGATCAAGGCTTTACTAAAGAGATTGTTCCTGCATTTTATGCCGTAAAAGAAGCGGTATTCCCATTTGCTAAATTCCCTGGCGTCGATCCAATCTTGAGCCCTGAGATGAAATCAACTGGTGAAGTCATGGGCGTTGGCAAAACCTTTGGCGAAGCCTTCTATAAAGCGGTTATCGGTAGCAATGAGCGCTTGCCTGGCTTACCAACTGAAGGCGAAACCAAAACGGTCTTTATCTCAGTACGTGATAGCGATAAAGAACAAGTCACTCCCATCGCTCGTCAATTGGTCGATTTTGGCTTTAACATTGTCGCTACCACTGGTACGCAAAAAGTGCTGAGCGATAACGGTATTGAATGTAAGAAAATCAACAAAGTCACTGAAGGTCGCCCACATATCGTTGATGCCTTGAAAAACGGCAAAATCGACCTTATTATCAATACGACCGAAGGCAAACAGGCGCAAGAGGATTCATTCTCTATTCGCCGTAGTGCGCTACAAGGTAAAGTATTTTATGTCACTACCTTAGGTGCAGCAGATGCAGTCTGTAAATCTTATGCTATCGACTTACCGTTTGATGTGTATAAGCTACAAGATTTGCATGAGCAAGCAAAGTCTATTGACTTGGTTGAATAACTTCAGTAGATTAAGCATAATAGTAATGACGACTTAACACATATTTCTTAGTTCAAAATTACAGTGTTTAGAATTATAGTCGTAACCTTAATGTCGTAATCATTTTGAAAAGCATAGTGGCCTACCTGCGACTATGCTTTTTATTACGTAAGCTTATCGTGAGCTACTGAACAAACCAATAAATTATTGACGATCTAAAGATCACATAACGCAAACACCGCCTTTTTTATATTCACATTCATTGCAATAACGCTGACACCATCTCTTATGAGGTGGTGTGATGTTATTGGTTTAAGGAAAAAAACATGCAACGTTATCCCATGACTCCGCAAGGACATGCGGCTTTAGAAGCCGAATTAAAACAGTTAAAAAGTATCGACCGTCCGCGCATCACTGCTTCTATTGCTGAAGCTCGCGAACACGGCGACCTAAAAGAGAACGCTGAATACCATGCCGCCCGTGAGCAGCAAGGGTTTTGTGAAGCACGTATTCGTGACATCGAAGCAAAACTTGGTGGAGCACAAGTGATTGATACTGCGACTTTAAAACAAGAAGGTCGTGTAGTATTTGGCGTGACCGTCGTTATTGAAAACATGGAAACTGAAGAAGAAAAACATTACCAGATCGTTGGTGATGACGAGGCTGACTTTAAAGCAGGCAAAATCTCTGTCAACTCGCCTATCGCTCGTGGTCTCATCGGTAAGTTTGAAGGTGATGAAGCCCGTATTGAAACACCAAAAGGTGTGGTTGAGTATGAAGTGATGAAAATCATCTACGGTTAGTATAGATATTTATAGCTATTGACTATAGAACCTTCTTACAGCTACTTAATATTTTATAAATTACACAATTGTGCTTTTCTAATATAATTTTTTTAGTGCATAATTGTTTGGGTTTAAATTAATACGTATCTTGTAAATGGTGTCGGTCGAATTGCTGGTTTCCATTAAGGTTCCTACCCTCGTGGGTTGACATGATTTAGATTGTCAACCCACGAGGGTTTTTTATATCTATGTATTTAATTATCTTAGCTTCATTTATTATTATCTGAAAGGACTCTGTTATGACCATCAATCTTAATATGCCAAAAACACTTAACAAAACTCAACCGGTGTGCATTAGCACTGCTATTATTGGTGTTCTTACTGGTTGTATTCTTGCTACTTCTACAGCAAATGCTGCTTCTGAAATTGTGATTAGCCAGCCTACGACTGGTAGTACTACCGTCGTTGAGCAGTACTCTGATGGCAAAACCGCTACCATCACTGCCACGCCTAATAGTATTACGATGCAAGACGGCCTACCGTTTGCAGTCACTCAAATCTCTAATGTGCCACGTTATACTATTCATCAAGGCACTACTCAGGGCAGTACAACTGTCACTACAGTCCCCGTTAATACCATACCCCTCAATACCATACCGGTGACCAACCAAGTTACCCGAGCAGGTGTGTTGACCACTCCTGTAAATACAGTGGCCCAAGTGCTGCCTGTCGCTACCAATGTATCGCTGCCTGTTATCAATCAAACAGCAACGAACCAAGTGATTAGCAGCCAACCGATGACCAGCCAAATAGTCTCTGCAACGACATCTTTGGATACCTTGCAATTACAACCGACTTTTAGTACGCCTGATATCGTTGGCGCGCAAACCAAAATTATGAAAATTCTAAAAAACAGTGATGGTCGTGAGCTTGCGGTGCCTGCTAATCATGTTGCACCCGGTGATGTCATTGAATATCACACCACTTATACTAATACTACTGCACAACCGGTGAATGATATTAATGCCATGGTTTCATTACCAACTGGCGTCAAATTAGTATCGCTAAATAGCCCACTACCGACGCTCGCTACTACTGGCGGTGACAGCTATCAAACCATTCAACAAGTTGGCAACACCGTTGTGGTTCAAGAGAACTATTCTGGTCTAAAATGGAATTTGGTCAATCTTGATGCCAATACTCCACAAACCGTGGTTATACGCGCCAAGGTTCAATAAAAATTAGATTTTAGAGTATTATTACTTAATAAATACTAAAGTTGATAAAAGGTCTTGCGGGCTAGTTTTCTAGTTGGCAAGGCCTTTTTTAGTTGGTGAAATTTTTTAATTAATTTTTCATACAATCATTTGAGCAGTTTTTACCAGTAATATCATTTATTTGCAGTACGACACTACCTGTCGTGTTGTTTTATAAATAATCCTATAAATACAATGACTTAACTACAAATTTGATAAAATAGTCTTTCATTAATTCATTGGTAACTACCACTTATGGCAACCATCAATTATGAACGACTGCAAGGTAAGCTCAACATTTTAGCGGATGCCGCTAAGTATGATGTCTCTTGCTCCTCATCCGCTGGCACTCGCAAAAACCAAGGCGGTGGTCTCGGTGACGCCTCAGCAACAGGTATCTGTCACAGCTATACCGAAGATGGTCGCTGTGTCAGCTTGCTTAAAATTCTGCTGACCAATCATTGTATCTATGATTGCGCGTACTGCACCTCCCGCAAAAGCAATGACACCCCGCGCGCGGCTTTTAGTGTCGAGGAAGTCGTTGATCTAACCATGCAGTTTTATCGTCGTAACTATATCGAAGGGCTGTTTCTTAGCTCAGGTATCTTTAAAAGTGGCGACCATACGATGGAGCGCTTGGTAGAAGTCGCTAAGATATTACGTACCCGTGAGCGCTTTAACGGTTATATTCACTTAAAAACCATTCCGGGCGCTTCAAAAGAATTACTGTTAGAAGCTGGATTATATGCAGACCGTCTCAGCGTTAATATCGAGATTCCCACCAAGTCTGGTCTAGCTTTGCTCGCACCAGAGAAGTCGCACGAGCAATTAAAAGCACCGATGGAAACGGTAAAAGAAGAAATCATCACTATTCGTGAAAGCCGTAAAACTCATAAAAAAGCCCCTAAGTTTGTACCTGCTGGTCAAACCAGCCAGATGATAGTCGGTGCTAGTAACGAAACCGACTTACAGGTGATTCAGTTATCGAGTCATTTTTATAAACAGTATGACCTTAAGCGCGTTTACTATTCTGGTTACGTACCAATGCTATCCGATAGTCGCCTGCCAGCGATTGGCACACCAGTACCGATGGTACGTGAAAACCGCCTATATCAAGCCGATTGGCTGATGCGTTTTTATGGTTTTGGCGCACATGAAATTGTTGAACCTGAATCACCATTTTTAGATTTAGATTGCGATCCAAAACTGGCTTGGGCTATTCGCCATCGCGAACACTTTCCCGTCAATATTCAAACGGCGAGCTACGAGATGATTGTGCGCATTCCAGGTATCGGTATTAAGACGGCTAAAAAGATAGTGAAGGCACGCAAGTTTAATCAGTTAACGCTTTATCATTTAAAAAAGATGGGCGCAGCGGTCAATCGTGCCAAATACTTCATTGCTACTACAGGTAAAAACGAGCACCTTGCGCATTTAACGCGTGACAACTTCCGCCAATATGTACTTGCCCAAACGCAGACCAAGTTTAAAGATCAGCGCAGTGGGCAGTTGGCATTATTTTAAATATAGTGTTAAAAATTATTTATAAAATAAGCCACTACATTCTAAATGTTATCTTAGGATAGACGATGTCGCAACTTGCGCAACACACAACGTACGCTATCGGTCACTTAACGCCCAGTATTGTGCTTTATGAGCCAAGTTTTGAGGGTTGGCTAAGCGCCGTGTTTTACGTATATGCCAACCGATTACAAGACGATGAATCGTTACAACTGACCGCTCAGGACTGTTACGTACCTTCACTAATAGCTCAAGCAGCTAATGTTAGTATTGATGAAGATAAAGCCGAACGCGTACTGATAAAAATGAATAAGCTATTAGGTCGTTCAGGTATGCGCAATATTTTATGGGGATTTTTGTCTGAAAAAGACGATATCGGCACGACTTTATTTCAGGTAGTTAAATATGCTATCGACTACCCTAGCCGCCATATTATGGAAGATTTGGGTAATTTAGATGTGCTGGAGCTGGTACAGACGGTAAAGTCTGTCGGTCGTGAGAAGCATCGTATGGAAGCCTTTGTGCGCTTTGAGCATACAAATGATGACATCTACTTTACCCGCGTTGAGCCTGATTTTAATGTTTTGCCATTGATTGGTGAGCATTTTCGTCAGCGCTATCAAGACCAACACTGGGCGATTTATGATTTGGCCCGTGGTTATGGTATTTATTATGACAAGAGCCAAAGTACACCTTCGCGTCCTGCAGCCTTGCAGACTATTACTGACCTTGATGATGCCGTACTACGTAATCCTGCCAGTATTCATAGTGAGGATGAACAGCGCTATCAGAAATTTTGGCAAGGTTACTTTACCAACGTCAATATCAAAGAGCGTAAAAACCCGCGTCTGCATAAGCAATATTTACCGCAGCGCTACTGGAAATATTTAAGTGAAAAACAAGTATTGCCTAATGCTGAGCACCTGCAAAAACGGCGCTGACTTTGGATCAAACATTCTATAATTGCATTTATTATAAAAAGATAACTGCCAAAATTATTTGTAACCTCTAATTAGCCTTCATGGTTGAGTTTTTAGCGCTTTTAACTGACAATAGCAGCTTGATATTTTAACTGGTGACCAACGCTATTATGAAAGTTATGCGCTTACTGTCGTCTTTAAAGCATGATGAATCCGAACGCGGTATTTTTCATCTTGGGCGTGCCTTGGTCAAAAATGGACATACCTCCATTATTATCTCTAGCGCTAATGATGATAACGATTTGGTCAAACGTTTAGAGCGTGATGGCAATATATACCATCAGCTACATATGTATAAAAAGTCGTGGTTATCCTTATTACAGGTCGCACCGTTACGTCATCTTATTGAACAATACAATCCTGATATTATCCATGTGCATTCACGCACGCCTGCTTGGATATTACATTTAGCCTTACGTCGCGCACGCGTAAAACGTCGGCCAAAATTAGTCTCAACCATGTATGGCTTTTATTCTATTAATAAATACTCACAAGCGTTACTCGATGTCGATACCATTATTACGGTATCAGACAGTGTGACGAATTATTTAAGAAAAGGACTACAACGCGAAGATATCGACTCTAAAGCAATCAAACGCATTTACCGCGGTGTTGATACGCGTCGTTATCCGTATCGCCATAACCCATCCGTATACTGGTTACGACGGACTTTTGCAGAATACCCTGAGCTTGAACATAAAAAGTGGCTGGTATTCCCAACGGTAATCGGTAATGAGTATGGTCAAGAATGGCTGATTGATATTTTGGGAAATTTGCAGGAACAATTTCCCAATATTCACGCGATTATAATGGACGAAGATCATAGAGATGGCGATGTAGCACACGAGGATTTTCGGCAACGTACTCACGCTCTTGAGCTTGCGGACCGCATCACCTATGTTGGCAGTAAGCGTAATGATATGCGTGAGTGGTTATCAGCAGCAAATATCGTGATGGCACTTGCTAATGAGCCTGAATCTATTGGTATTAATGCACTACAAGCGATTCATTTGGGCACACCAGTAGTAGGTTGGGATCAAGCCGCATTTAGTGAAATTTTGCAACCTCTATACCCGCAAGGATTGGTCAAAAAATACAGTGCTCAAGCACTGTGCAAAGTCGTTAAAAGTCAACTAGAGAGCGTCACTCGTCCTGAGATGACAGATAAATTCACCATGCGTGAGATGATTAAAGAGACGATTGAGGTCTATCAAAGTCTATATGACGAGCTACAAGCGGAAGAACAAGCACTATTGAAGGCTCACTCATTAAAGAGATCTAAAAAGCATCTGAAAGCTATTAACAAACCTGTTATCGAATCTATTCACAAAAGGCCAGATGGTACTAAGGTTGAGCTATTAAAAAAGTCGCCAAAAGCGATGGGCGACTCTAAGGTAATTATCAAAAAGACAGACAACACGAATAAGAAGGAAGTTGATAATAATCGATAAAAATAGACAGCGAAATTTATCGACATATCACTCTATAACATACTACTAAACAAGATTTACTAAGATTCTAATTTAATAAGTCGTTGGTGTATGCGCGCTAACGATACGAGTGACAGTATCGCTAGGATTGATAAAAGTATGCGGCTTCATGGTATCAATCACATAGCTATCACCCTGATTTAGCAAATACGTGGTCTCTTCGATGCGGATAAGAATTTTGCCTTCGATGACCGTGCCAATCTCTTCTCCTTCATGAGCGATCTTCTCTTCAGTAGAGCTATTCGGTTGATAAGTCTCAATCAGGAATCCTAGATTCTTTGTTGTGCTGCAGTTATATACCTGCTTGAGTGAAACTCTACTATTAGATTCACTGAGCTCAATCAAATCCTTAGGGGTAACCACTACTCTCGCCTTAGGCTCTTTCCATTCATCACTAAAAAAGGTGGTGAGATCAGAACCTAACACCTCTAATATTGCTTTTAATGTATTGACTGCTGGACTAACTTTATTGCGTTCAATAGCACTAATTGAAGTATTGGTCAGTCCTGCCATCCTTGCTAGTTTACGTTGTGAGTAACCTTTAGCAAGGCGCAGCTGATTAATCTTTTTGCCAATATCTTCTTCTGGTTGTTCATCTGTTTCGAGCACTGCCGACACTTTGTCAGGTATCAATTCATCGTCGATATCAGTATCAGTATCAGTATCAGTATCAGTAATATTATCTAGAGAGTTTTTTGCTGGCATATTGAATGAATTCCGTGAATAGAAATTTGGACAAGTTATCTTGCGCATAATTTAACTCAGGATGCCATTGTACACCAATCATAAATGGATGTTGTACTAAGCTTATAGCTTCTACTAGCCCATCAGGGGCCATTGCTTCAACAAATAAGCGCTCGCCTACTTCACTGATAGCTTGCTTGTGTAGCGAGTTAACATGCCACTCTTTGCCAAACGCCGCTAACCTTCCCTTCGGCTGAATGATAACGTCATGTACCGGCTGATACTGCACTTCAAGTGGTTGTGTATTGTCTTCTAAATGCGGCTCATAAAATCCATCTATGTCACGCCAATCTGGATGCAACGTTCCATCAAAATGGACATTCATCTCCTGTAAACCTCGGCAAACCGCTAATAAGGGCGTGCCAGTTTTATCAGCATATGCCAACAGCTTAAAACTGAGATCATCACGACCCAAATCTTGCTTTTCTTCAATATGCGTTGCTCCATAGCGTGTCGGTGCGACGTTACTATAGCTGCCAGTTAATAATATGCCATCAGCAATTTCTAGCAGTGCATCAAAATTTTCACTATCAGCAGCAGTGTTTGGCAGCAATATGGGATTACCGCCATAGAAGTTTACTGCATCGATATATTTTTGATAAACCGCTTGTGCTGGCTGACCATCAACCATTTTGTGACAAGAGACAATAGCGATAATTGGTCTGAAAGTATGCATGTTAGTCTTCCCTGAATGTGACATCTAAACCTAAAAGCCTAGTATGAGCTTCTCATGGACTAAAATTTAACATATTCACTCCTAAAATGTAAACTATAAACTTCATTATTAATATCCATTAATAAATATGAATGTAATAAATTACTTTTCAATAGTTTTAAATAAAAATTGACATATATAAATTTCAGTCATATATTGGAGGACATCCGTAAGACAAAAGACACATTTTATACATTAAACAAATTGATAAATGTGGTTATGAAATAACGTTAAGTAGTTAATATTATTGTAAAAAATAAATTAATTAACGTTGATAATGACTCGTAGCAAGTAAATCAGCTCTTATCTTTTGCATCACTTATAGCCACTGTTTTATTTAAAACCATTTATAACCTCTACTAAAAGGTTATAAACGACAGCTATTAAAAACGTAGTAACAACAACCCAAGAAATCATCAAAATTAATAGGAATTATAGACATGACGACAACCAATGGAATGGTCGAATCTGCAAACAACACCGAATATGTATACGTTGCAGCAGGTGATATTAATGGCTTACTTCGTGGTAAGCGCATCCCTTTTAATCAGATGGAAAAAGCAGAAAACGGTGCGATACGATTACCTTTGTCAATCTTAGGAGTCGATATTTGGGGCGCTGATGTCATCGAGTCATCTCAATGTAATGGTGATATAGATGCCATTGCCCGTCCTACAGGCCGCGCAGCATATCCACTTCTTAACACTAGTGCACCATCATCCTTGCTACCCGTTTGGCTATATACCGAAGACAATGAGCCTTATTACGGTGATGCTAGACACGTTTTAGATTACATCAGTAAAAAATTCAAAGCGCTTGGACTCACGCCAGTGATGGCAACTGAACTTGAGTTTTATCTGGTTGACTACATTGAAGGTGAAACTCCAAAACCACCTATCCGTCCAAAAAGCGGTTTGAGATTAAATAAAACCTCAATTTTAAGTATCAATGACTTGCTACAATTCGATGAATTTTTAGATGAAGTCTATGCTCAATGCGAAAAACTTGATATTCCCGTTGATGCAGCTTTAGCTGAGAACGGTTGCGGTCAGTTTGAGATTAATTTATTACACGTTGACGATCCGTTAAAAGCAGCTGATGATGCTATTTTGTTCAAACAAGTTGTTAAAGCTGTCGCTGCACGTCGCAAGTTAACTGCCACCTTTATGGCAAAACCTTTTGGTCTACAATCGGGCAATGGCTTTCATGTCCACTGTAGCTTGCTTGATAAAGACGGCAATAATGTGTTTGATGATGGGTCAGATGAAGGCTCAGACATGTTACGTCATGCGGTCGCAGGTCTGCTAAAGACTATGTCAGATTGCACCTTATTATTTGCCCCACATGTTAACTCTTATCGCCGTTTTACCCCTGGTACACTGGCACCAAACAACATTTCATGGGGTTATGAGAATCGTACAGCGGCAGTTCGTATCCCTGGTGGCGATTCTAGAGCACGCCGCATTGAGCACCGTGTATCTGGTGCAGATGCTAACCCATATCTAGTCTGTAGCGCAGTTTTAGCAGGCATGTTATATGGCATCGAAAACAAGCTTGAAGCTCCAGAACCAATTAACAGCATTACTTATAACGAAGCTGAGCTTAAAACCTTGCCTTTAGATTGGCTCTCAGCCATCCGTAAGTTTGAAAGCAGCGATTTAATTGACTCTTTATTCCCAAGCGAGATGATTGAGCTGTTAATCGCAGTCAAAAAGCAAGAAGCCAAGCGCTTTGCTCAGCAAGTCACTAACCTTGAATACCTCACCTATTTACAGGATGTCTAATATGTCAAATAGCAATGCTACTCCGCCTATGGATCAAAACCTTCAGTCTAATAACAAGCGCAATATCCCGCATTATTCAGACAAAGGTCAATACCCTGATAGTTATTATGCTGCCAGTCGTAATCCTAAGCCCGACAGACCTGCTTTGAAAAACGACATTCAAACTGAGATTTGTGTGGTTGGTGGCGGCTATAGTGGCTTATCAACAGCATTACATCTTGTTGAGACTGATCACGAGGTCGTCGTTCTTGAAGGGGCACAGATTGGCTGGGGCGCATCAGGACGTAATGGCGGTCAGATTGTCAACGGACTCAACGCTAGTCTACAAAAGATTAAAAAGTCTTATGGTCAACAGAATGCAGACTTTGTCGGTCAGCTAGTGACTCGCGGTGGCAAAATCATTCGCCGTTTCATTAGCGACTACAATATTGACTGTGACCTAAAAGAAAAAAATATCTTTGCCGCTTTAAATAACGGTCAATTAAAAGATTTACAAGAAACGCATGCACTGTGGGAAAGCCATGGTATGCATGATCGAGAGATGTTAGACAAGCATGCTATTCAAGAGCATATAAAAACAGATGCTTATGTAGGCGGAGTCATTGATCACTCGGGTGGGCATTTTCACCCGTTAAATCTTGCGCTTGGTGAAGCTGTTGCTGTTGAACAAGGCGGCGGTATCATTTATGAAAATACGCTCATGGTTGATATTGAGTATGCTGATGACTCTATCAAAATTATTACCGAGTTTGGCACGGTTACTTGTAAGCAAGCGGTTATTTGCGGCAATGCTTATTTAAATAAAGTCATTCCAAAACTGACTGACCGTGTTATGCCAGTATCCACTCAGATTATCGCTACCGAACCTTTAGGAGATCTAGCAGACCAACTACTCCCAACTGATGTCTGTGTTGAAGATGTACGCTATATTCTTGACTACTACCGTCTTTCTGCCGACAAACGTATGTTATTCGGTGGCGGTACTGTTTACGGTGGTCAAGACCCAGCCGACATCACTGCCAAGATCAGACCTAATATGAATAAAATCTTTCCAGAGTTGCGCGATGTCAAAATAGACTATGCATGGAGTGGTAATTTTGCCTTGTCTTTTTCTCGTGTGCCACAACTAGGTAAGCTACATGACCGAGTATTTTTTGCTCATGGCTATAGTGGCCATGGTATAACAGGATCACATTTATTTGGACAGATACTAGCTGATGCTATTAATGGGAAGACCACAGAGTTTGATACTTTTACCAAGATTCCGTGGATACCTTTCCCAGGTGGCCGTGCATTAAGGGTTCCTTATTCTATGATGGGATCATGGTGGTACGCCCTAAAAGATAGTACTGGAATGTAGACTGGCTGGGTTTATTAATAGATAATAGTCCAGTTTTAAAAGCTTTATTTTGAGGATCGTTGTTACATTACACCATCATAACAATGGAGTGTTGTGATGGGCTTGATAGGAAGTCGATTCGCCACTCCTATTAAGAACTAATTAAAGAACGAATTTTGTTCTACAAAAACAATGAGGTTTTACAAGGAGTGTAAGCATGAATATGAAGCTCAATGATGCTGTTGAAGGACAGTATCATAACAAGCGAGTCTTTCTAACACTAGTAGTGGGTATAGCTATTTACCTTGCTTTTGTTTGGCTCTCAACCACTCGTGATGCATCTGAATCATGGGGCGCCCTATCACTACTACCAACGCTACTAGTACTAGTTACTGCTATTATCTCTAGACGTCCATTTGAGTCGATGATAGCGGGCTGTGTCGCTGGTCTGGTGATGCTTAATCCCTTCAATCTGGTTTCACCTTTTGCTGACAATATTTCTATGGTTCTAGGTAATGAGACTATTATCTGGATTGTTTTAGTTTGTGGCCTAATGGGTGGTCTTATTCAATTGCTCGAGATTAGCGGTTGTCTAGACGGCTTTAGCGAATGGCTACAAAAAATAATCAAGTCGCGTAGACAGTCACTATTGGCTACATTTGCTTTGGGCGTTGTGGTTTTCATTGATGACTATCTAAACTGTTTAGCAGTCTCAACGTCTGTCAAAAAACTAACTGACACTTATGGCGTGTCACGTGAAAAGCTTGCTTATATCGTTGACTCAACCGCAGCACCTATGTGTGTGATTGTTCCTATTTCTACTTGGGCCGTCTATTTTGCAGGTTTGCTAGAAGAGAATAACGTCGCAGGAGATGGCGCTGGTCTAGGACTTTATATTAGTGCTATCCCTTATATGGCTTATGCTTGGTTTGCCCTCCTTATCGTATTCTTGGTCGCAATGGGTATATTCGGTGACTGGGGCCCGATGAAAAGAGCAGAAGCACGCGCAAAGGCGGGTAACCCTGTCCCTGAAGCATTTGTAGAAGAACAGTTGGTTTCAAACGTCAAAGCTAAACGTAAGTTATCATTTAAAGCCAATATCCTTAACTTTGCTTTCCCTATGATTCTATTGATCGTTTCAACTATTTACTTTGAAATCGATCTATTAAGAGGCGCGTTACTCACTTGTTTTGTGACCGTTCTTGTATACTGGGTACAGGGTATCTTAAGCTTTGAGACTCAAGTTGAAGCTATCTTTAAAGGCTTTAAAGTGATGTTATACCCACTCTCAACCGTAATTGGTGGCTTTTTCCTAAAAGCAATCAATGATGAGCTTGGTATGACCATGTATGTGATCGAATCCATCACGCCTTATATGACTATTATCATTTTCCCAGCAGTTATTTTTGCTGTCATGGCTTTCTTAACATTCGCGACTTCATCAAGCTGGGGTCTATACGTTCTAGCAATGCCAATTGTATTTCCAATCTCATTAGCATTAGGTGTTAGTACACCATTGATGATCGGCGCATTATTATCTGCCTCTTCATTTGGTAGCCATGCTTGTTTCTTTAGTGATTCATCATTACTAGCAGCACAAGGAGCTGGCTGTTCACCGATGCAGCATGCCTTTACGCAGTTCCCCTATGCGATGCTTGGTGCAGTATTGTCCGTCGTAACCTTCTTAGGCTTAGGTTATATGATGGCTTAAGTATCGATTAGCGTTATTATTAACCGTTAGACCATGGGCAATTACTGATTGGTAGTTGCCCATTATTAACTGTCCAACATCATCTTTTTGTCCGACATTACTTATCCGCCTATAAAAGGAATTAGATTATGCGCACTGTAACCGTTGCTACCACTCAGATGGCTTGTAGCTGGGATAAACAACAAAATATTGATATCGCTACTGATTTAGTCACTAAAGCTGCCAAGGCTGGCGCCAATATTATCTTGCTACAAGAGTTGTTTGAGACCCCCTACTTTTGCCAAGTTCATGACTTCGATTATTTTAAGCTTGCTACCTCAGTAGCAGACAACGCTGCTATCAAACACTTTAGAAACTTGGCCAAAGAGCTAGCAGTGGTACTACCGATTAGCTTTTATGAAAAATCAGGTAATACTTTTTTTAATAGTGTCACCGTGATTGATGCCGATGGCGAAATACTGGGCACTTATCGTAAAACCCACATACCAGATGGTATTCCTTACGCCGAAAAGTTTTATTTTACCCCAGGCGATACTGGATTCAAGGTTTGGGAGACCAAATATGCCAAGATTGGTGTAGGTATCTGCTGGGATCAGTGGTTCCCTGAATGCGCGCGTAGTATGGCACTTATGGGTGCTGAGATATTATTTTACCCGACAGCGATTGGTGATGAGCCAACATTGGGTATCAACTCAAAAGGCCATTGGCAGCGTTGTATGCAAGGTCATGCAGCAGCCAACCTAATGCCAGTGGTGGCGTCTAATCGTATCGGCTCCGAGACGATAACGCAGAACGGCGTTGATAGCGTTATGGCGTTCTACGGTAGCTCATTTATCACTGATGGAAGAGGTGAGATTATCGAAGAAGCCTCAGCAGATAAAACTGAAGTGATTAGCGCAACCTTTGATTTGGATAAGCTTGCCAGTGATCGTCATCAGTGGGGTGTTTTCCGCGATCGTCGTCCATCTATGTATGGCACTTTACTTACCCATGGCTAAACTGCAAATAATGTCAAACTATGACTGATATAGGCCATACAAAATCGTTTCTTAAAATACTACTGCTAACAAGGTGACTCATATGTCTGAACTCATTCAAGACTCAACTCCGTCCGATGACGGCTTTTATATGCCAGCGGAATTTGAGCCATTACAGAAAGTATGGATGGTATGGCCCTATCGAGCGGATAACTGGCGTCAGCAAGCTATACCTGCTAAAGCAGCTTATGCAGCGGTAGCTATGGCTATCAGACGCTTTTGTGAGGTCGCAGTTTTAGTCAACCTTAATGACTATCAACAATGTCGTGATAGCCTGCCTGATGATATCGAAGTCATCTCTATGCCGAGTAATGATGCGTGGGCGCGTGACATCGTTCCAACCTTTTTAATCAATGACGCAGGTGAGCTACGCGGCTGTGATTGGACTTTCAATGCATGGGGCGGAGACTATGACGGTCTTTATGCGCCTTGGGATGATGATGATAAGTTAGCGGCGCGTCTATGCGATTATTTAGATATCAAACGCTACCGTACCGAAGATTTTGTGATGGAAGGTGGTGCGTTTCATGTCGATGGTGAAGGCACAGTACTGACTACGCGTATGTGTCTGCTCAGTCCTGGGCGTAATCCGCATCTTACCGAGCGCCAAATTGAAGACCAGCTTAAAGCTTATCTTAATGCTCAAAAAGTGCTATGGATCGATGACGGTATTGATCCTGAAGAGACCACAGGCCATATTGATGATATTGCTTGTTTTGCGCGCCCCGGTGAAGTGGTTTGCTTATTTACCGATGATCCTAGTCATCCGTTTTTTGACGCTACGCAAAAAGCATATCAGCAGTTATCTGCTATGACAGATGCTAAAGGTAGACGTTTGAAAGTTCATAAGCTTTGTTGTACTAAAGACCCCGTAACTTTGCCTGAACATTACGACGTTGAGCAGTCTGATGATGCTAAAGCACGTCGTACAGGTGATGTATGCATCGCCTCGTATGCCAATTTTTTAATCTGTAATGATGCCATTATCGTACCGCAATATGATGATATTAATGACAGTTTAGCAATTGCGCAGCTTGAAAAAGTCTTTCCTAGCCATCAGGTAGTGGGAGTACGGACGAAAGAGATTGTCTTTGGCGGCGGTAATATACATTGTATTACCCAGCAGCAACCAGCAGCCAAATTGTGATTAATTAACAACAAACCTGTTAAGGGCTGTTTAGTTTAAGACTTTATTCTAAGATTTAAATTAATTTAACAGAGTAAGCACCTTTTTAAATAACAACCAGAAATGGATTTTGAACCTAAGGAATATTTATGAGCGAATATCAAGTAACCAACCCAGCTACTGGCGAAGTTGAAGCCACTTACCCTACTGCAAACGAACAAGATATTCAGAATGCTATTGAGCAAGCTGATACGGCTTATCAAGACTGGCAAAAAACGTCTCTTAGCGAACGTAGTGCAATATTAAATAAAGTCGCTGACATCTATATTGATCGTCAGGATGAGCTGGCAGATAGGGTTGCTACAGAAATGGGCAAGCCAGTTGCCCAAGCAAAGGGTGAAATTGGCCTAGTTGCTGAAATTTATCGCTATTATGCGGACAATGCTGAGCAGCTATTAGCACCAAATACCATTGATGTAGATCAAGGCTCAGCCTCGGTAGAAAAGCTACCAGTTGGCGTATTATTTGGCATTATGCCATGGAACTACCCGCATTATCAGGTAGCACGCTTTGTGGCACCAAACGTGGTAGCGGGTAATACCATTATCCTAAAGCATGCGCCGCAGTGTCCTAATACCGCAGAAGTCGTTGTTGAGATCCTAAAAGACGCCGGTTTACCTGATGGCGTTTATAACAATATCTTTGCTACCAACGATCAAGCAGCGACTATTATTGAAGACAGCAGAGTGCAAGGTGTATCGTTGACGGGTTCTGAACGTGCAGGACAAGCGGTTGCCAAAATAGCGGGCGGCGCCCTTAAAAAGGTCGTTTTAGAGCTTGGTGGTTCTGATGCCTTTATCGTTGCAGCAGATGCTGATATTGAGCAAGCCGTTAAAGGTGCAATCGAAGGTCGCTTTGGTAACACGGGACAAGCTTGTAATGCTGCTAAACGCTTAATCATCGTCGAAAGCGTGTACGACCAGTTTGTAAAAGGCTTCACAGATGCCGTACGTGGAATGACTTTGTCTGATCCGTTAGATCAGAAAACGTTTATTGGACCGATGTCATCACAGAGTGCAGCGGAGAATTTGCAAGAGCAGTTAGACGGTGCTATTAAAGCGGGCGCAACTGTATTGGTTGAAGGCGGCATTGTCAAAGACAAGCCCGGTGCTTGGTTTGCTCCTGCCGTACTTGCAGACGTTGATGATTCAATGGATGTCTATAGCCAAGAGCTATTTGGTCCTGTCGCAGTCATCTACAAGGCGCGTGATGTTGCACATGCTATCAAGATTGCCAACGATGTCCCATTTGGTCTTGGTGCTTCTATTCAGACTCAAGACTCAGCATTAGCAGCAGAGATCGCTGAGCAATTGGAAGTCGGTATGGTTACGATCAACTCACCTTCTGGTTCTGAAGCCAATACCCCATTCGGCGGCGTCAAACGCTCAGGTTTTGGTCGCGAGCTTGGTACCCTTGGTATCACTGAATTTTTAAACTATAAGTTAATTCGTGATAAATCGTAATTAATGAATTAATTTTTTAGAAAAAAAGCCTAACATTGAATGTTAGGCTTTTTTATTGGAAGATAATATTTTATCTAAAATATTATCTTTTGGGCGGATTGTCTTTTAACCACAACTGATTCACAATCTTCAATTGACGTAATTCTTCTGACATGATTGCTTCACTTTGACCTGGATATTTAACTGATGCATAGCCATACAATGCAATACCTAACACTGTCCAACCAAGGAAGATCCACCACTCAACACCTATAAGCGCCGAAGGCATACCTGGCATATATAGAATAAGTAGGCCAAAACATAAAACAATTGTGATTATGCCTACCAGCTTTCCAGCTGGTACTCTAAACGGGCGTACCATATCAGGCTCGCGGTAGCGTAGCACTAAGAACGAGATAGCAACACAGGTATAAGCGATAACAATACCAAAACCACCTGCATCAACGATCCACACCAGCATCTTGCGACCGAACAATGGCGCTAGCGTTGCAAGACCACCAATCAGTAAAATCGCATTAACAGGTGTGTTGTATTTTGGATGTAATTTACCTAAGAATGCTGGCAACATATGCGCTTTTGACATGGCATATAGTAGACGACTGCCACCGATTAGGAACGCATTCCAGCTAGATAGAATACCGAGTACACCGCCAATAACTAGCAAGATACCTGCCCATTTGCCTTGCCATGCGTTAGTCATTGCATCAGCAGTAGCAAGCGTTGAGTTTTCCGCTTGCAAAAGTGGCAATGTCGTACCAACGCTCCATGCGATGCCCACATACCACATCACAGCAACGACGATAGAGACTATCAAAAACTTACCAATATTAGGACGTGTCAGATCAATCTCTTCTGCCGCTTGCGGAATAACGTCAAAGCCTACAAACATAAACGGTACCATCACGATAACCGCCATCATGCCACCGACTCCACCGATAAAGGCTGGCGATTGCACTGCATTTGAAGTCTCAGGATTGTATAGTATTGCACCGATAATTAGCAGCGTACCAACAAACAAGATACCTAATACTGCTGTCTTCTGGAACCAAGCACTGACTTCCATACCACGAATATTAAGCCAAGTTACAACGACCGACCCTAGCATACCGACGCCTACCCACGTGGCATAAACTTCCCAACCGGCAATGGTCCATAGGTAACCTTGGTTATAATTGGGTATAAAGTATTCAACGACTGTTGGTAGGGCTACTGCCTCAAATGCGACTACTGAGAAGTAACCAAACAAAATACTCCATGAGCAAATAAAAGAGACATTGACCCCCAATGCTCGGTGGGTATAAGTATGCTCACCACCTGTAATCGGCATTGATGATGCCAGCTCAGCGTAAGTAACGCCAATCAGTATCACTGCTATACCGCCAATTAAGAACGCTAGCATAGCGCCCCATGTGCCCGCAGATAAAATCCAGCCACCAGCTAAGACGACCCAGCCCCAACCTACCATAGCACCAAATGCTAGGGCAATAATATCGAACGTCCCCAACGATTTCTTTAATCCAGACATAATTTACTCCTTGTCCGTGTGTCATCCGTGTTAACCTTTTTAGGGTTAAGCTGACTTTGATTTATAGGTTAAACCTACCTATTATTCTGTTCAAATAACGTACTTATTGAGTACCGTCTCCAACGAACGTTTTTGAGTATTAGAGATTCTCAAATCCCAAAAACAGCAACGGCGTCTTGATTTACAAGACGCCGTTGCAGAGCTTATACTCAGAGCTAATGCTCCGAAGTCGAGGTAGACCTTGACTACTACATTGACATCTTAAATTTTAATTAAACTAATAAGTGTAATTAATAGTGCTACAACGCATAATATATTGTCTAATGTAAAATAGCTAAGACTTAATAAAAATTAAGCAGTTAGAATACCCTTAATAATATCAAGACCTTCTTGTAGGACTTCATCTTCAACTGTTAGCGGTACCATCACACGAATGGCGTTGCCATGCATTCCACAAGATGCTAATAATAATCCTTGCTCGAAAGATTTGGCTTTTAGGTTAGCCGTCGCATCAGTATCAGGCTTACCTTCGCTGTCGATTAGCTCAAAAGCTAGCATCGCGCCTTTATGGCGGATATGACCAATACTGCTAAGGTTTAAGCCCTTTAAGAATGCTTCAATTTTGTCGCCAATCTCCACACTACGCTCAAGTAAGTTTTCTTCTTCAATCACTTCCATAACCGCTAACGCTGCTACACAAGCAAGTGGGTTACCAGCATAAGTACCACCCAAGCCGCCTACTTGCGGAGCATCCATAATATCAGCACGACCAATGACCGCAGAGATAGGATAACCACCAGCCAAGCTCTTGGCACTAGTCATCAAATCAGGCTCAACGCCTAATTGCTCACTTGCAAATAAAGTACCTGTTCTAGCAAAACCACACTGTACTTCATCAAAAATTAGGACGATGCCGTGCTCATCACAGATGTCGCGTAAAGATTTAGCAAATGAAGGCGTCACTTGATGGAAGCCACCCTCGCCTTGTACTGGCTCGATAATCATCGCAGCCACTTCACTAGGATCAATATCCGCTTGGAAGATCATCTCAAGGCTATGCAATGCTTGAGCTTCTGTAACATTTAGCTCTTCAGCAGGGAATAGCGCATGAAACACAGGACCTGGCATAGGACCAAAGTTCTTTTTGTATGGCAATACTTTACCCGTTAGGCTCATGCACATTAAGGTGCGACCATGCCAACCGCCAACGAAAGAAATCACTCCTGGACGACGCGTCTTAGCACGTGCAATCTTGATACAGTTTTCAACCGCTTCAGCACCAGTGGTTAAGAAGAAAGCTTTTTTCTCACCGCTGATAGGGGCTTTTTCACAAAGTTTTTCAGCAAGATCCACGTAGCATTCGTAGTTGATCATTTGCGCCGCAGTATGGGTGAACTTATCTAGTTGCTCATGCACACGCTGAGTGATTTTTGGATGGCTGTGACCAGTATTCAATACTGAAATACCACCAACGAAGTCGATATAACGATTGCCTTCAACGTCCCAAACTTCTGAGTTCTTTGCTTTTTCTGCAAAAATAGGAAACGCAACCCCAAGCCCTGTTGGTAAAACAGCTTTACGGCGCTCAAACAATGATTGATTGGTAGTAGTCATAGAAATGTCCTTTTCTTTATTTTTAACATAAGTGCCAGTTATTAAGTGGCGGTTATTGAGTAGTAATTTATCTAATTAACCTTCAGTCGAACAACTTATTTGATCAACTGAAGGCTTAAAACTAAATATTGAACCAGTTAGCTAGGCTATTAGCTAATATCAGAGCACCAGTATTTGGTTACAACATATTCTTCGATGCCATATTTTGATCCTTCACGACCAAATCCAGATTGCTTGACGCCACCAAATGGTGCGACTTCGGTAGAAATTAAACCCGTATTATGGCCGATGATGCCGTACTCAAGGCCTTCAGTCACACGCCATGAGCGTGCATAGTCGCCACTATAGAAGTAAGCGGCCAAGCCGTAGATAGTGTCGTTGGCCTTACGAATGACGTCTTCTTCATCTTTAAAGGTAAAGATAGTTGCGATAGGACCAAAGATTTCTTCGTGAGCAATATCCATATCACTACTAAGATCAGTGATGACCGTTGGATTGTAGGTCAGCTCCGATGCGCTGTTAGTGCTGCCTCCAGCAATGAGCGTCGCGCCTTTATCTAATGCATCTTTGAGTAGTGCTTGCACTTTTTCTAACGCTTTTTTGTTAATCAGAGGGCCAATATCAACGCCCTCTTCCAAGCCGTTACCCACTTTCAACTCAGCCACTTTTTTGACGAATACATCTAAAAATGCATCTTTGATACTGTCTTGAACATAGACACGGTTGGCGCAAACACAGGTTTGACCAGCGTTACGATATTTAGAAGCAATCAAGCCTTCAGCGGCTTTTTCAAGATCGGCATCATCAAAGACGATGAAGGGCGCATTACCACCTAGCTCTAATGACAGTTTTTTGATAGTTGGCGCACATTGAGCCATCAAAGTACGACCGACTTCGGTAGAGCCTGTGAACGATAGCTTATGAATGCGAGCATCACCGGTTAGGATGTCGCCGATGACAGATGATTTACCAGTGACCACTTGGATAACGCCTGCCGGAATACCAGCTTGCTCCGCCAAAGCGCCAAGCGCTAACGCAGAAAATGGGGTTTCGGTCGCAGGTTTAATAATCATCGTACAGCCTGCCGCTAATGCAGGCGCTGCTTTACGAGTAATCATCGCCGCTGGAAAGTTCCAAGGCGTGATGGCCGCGCAGACACCAACAGGCTGTTTTAGGATGACATGGCGCAGTTGTGATTGATTAGCAGGGATAACATCACCGTAAACACGCTTGCCTTCTTCGGCAAACCAGCGGATAAAGCTATTGGCATAGCCAACTTCACCGCGTGATTCGTTTAAAGGCTTGCCTTGCTCGGCGGTCATAATGATAGCCAAATCTTCTTTATTGGCATCGATGAGGTCGGCCCACTTTTGTAGTAGCTCAGCACGCTCTTTTGGGGTTTTGGCCGCCCAAGTGATTTGCGCTTCATGAGAAGCAGCAACCGCATCGTTGATATCATCGGTCGTCAGGCTTGGCACGGTACCAATAATGTCTCCGCTAAAAGGATTGCTCACATCAAGAGTCGCTTCGTCACTAGCGATATGCCAGCCATCTTTAATGAAGCACTGCTGTTTGAGTAGGTCTGGGTTTGATAGCTTTAGCGTAGACTGTGGCAGTTGTGACATGTTGACACTCCTTGTCGATTAGGCTGATTGCGTGTTTGTAATAATAAATAAAGGCATCGTTTGGATACGACTTTCTATCTATAAATAATTATTGATAACTGTTACGTTGTTCAATATACTGAACATCAATTCTATATATGAGACATCATTATAAGAATGATAGGATACACTTTGCAACCCCTATTATCATTTTCCTGACTATTTAAAGCTTTATTTTTATAACCTTCTACTTCTACTTACTTTTATAGGTTACTTATGAGCTCGACCGCCGTTCCTGCGTTAGATAAAACCTTCCAGATTTTAGACTTGATTACGGCCAGCTCTCAGCCTTTAACAGCAGCACATATCGCTAAAGAACTAGAGCTTCCTCGTAGCTCAACTCATAATATTCTACAAAGTCTACTGACCAAGCATGTCATTTATAAAGATACTGAGAATCGCTTTCATCTAGGATCATACTTAATGTATTGGGCGGGCAAATATGAGCAGCAGCAGGGGGTCATACAGTTATTTAAAGATCTAATCGTACAATATCCGGCGCTCTTACAACATACTGTCACCCTATCCAAGCTAGACTTAGGCGAGGTCGTATTTTTGGCCTGTCATGAAGCGCCTGCCCCACTCGGTTTTACCTTCCGTGCTGGGGTGCGCGTACCAGCGGTATTTTCAGCGACCGGCAAGGCTATGCTCTCCACCTTATCTATGGACACCATCGAGACACTATACGAAGGCGACTTTCCTAAACCAATAACCCCAAATGGTGTAGATAATTTTGCTAGTCTATCTGACGAGCTGACCGCTATTCATAGCAGTCGTATCTCATTGGATGATGGGCAACTACGCGAGGGTATGTATTGCTTGGGTACTTATATTCGCAACGCATCTGGCACTGCAGTCGCTGGCATGGCGGTCAGCTTTTTGCAGGTAGAGTATGAATCTAAGCGTGCCGAAGTTAGTGCTGTCCTTATTGAATTAGCTAAACAAATTGAACAGCGCTTAGGCTTTATACCTTCGCATCCAGCCTAGTTGTTCCAACAGCTTTCACCTAAAGGCCTTGATTTATAAGCTTTTAAATTCAAAATACCTCAAAAAACAGAACCCTCAGAATAGTATCCAGAAACTTCCTGTTTACTATTTTGACTAAACAATTCCATCAGCTTTAAGCTTCGCTATCATCTCACTATCATAACCAAGATCTGCAAGTGTGCTGTCAGTATGCTCGCTTAATTTTGGTGGCGGCGTACGATAAGTGACGGGAGACCCTGAAAGCTTAATAGGACTACCAAGTGCTTTTACAGGACTGCCTTGCGCGGCGAAATCAACAATCATCTCACGTGCTTGTGCTTGCGGCATTGCTAAGGCTTCAGCGATATTATGAATAGCACCGCACGGAATACCTACCTGATCTAAAACCTCCAACCAATACGCACGCGGATGCTCAGCAAATTTCTTAGCCAGCTCATCGCATAGCAATTCACGCTCTGCCACTCGTGCAGGATTGGTCATAAAACGAATATCGGTATGCCAATCGACTCCTAGCACTTCACAAAGTTTGGCAAATTGACTGTCATTACCACATGCTAAAATGAAATGCTCTTCACTCTGACCTGCAAACACTTGATAAGGCACGATATTAGGATGCTGGTTACCCAGTCTTGGCGGTACAGTTCCTGACGCTAAATGATTCATACCGACATTGGCTAACATGGCCAGCGCACTATCGAGTAGCGCCACATCAACGTGCTGCCCAAGTCCGTTATGTTGACGCGCTAATAGTGCCGCTTGGATACCAATCGTGAGCTGCAAGCCTGCAAATAAATCGACAACTGCGACGCCAACCTTATGCGGTTCACCGTCACTAGGACCAGTGATACTCATTAGCCCTGATAAGCCTTGAATAATATAATCATAACCTGGACGCTTGGCATCCGGTCCGGTCTGTCCAAAACCTGTCAATGAAGCATAAATCAGGCGCGGATTGTCTTGTTTCAGGCTATCGTAATCTAAGCCGTACTTTTTAAGACCGCCAACCTTAAAGTTTTCTACCACAATATCGCTATCAGCAATTAACTGCTTGATAATGGCTTGTCCTGCAGGCTTAGTAATATCAACGGTGAGCGATTTTTTGTTACGGTTAATAGTCGCATAATAGGCAGAAGTGTCATCGCTAAATTTTGGCGGGGCCCAGTGGCGAGTTTCATCGCCGATGCCAGGACGTTCAACCTTGATAACTTCTGCGCCAAGATCTGCTAAAACTTGCGTACAAGATGGACCTGCCAATACTCTCGATAAATCTAATACCTTGATACCCTGTAATGCTGCCCGTGGTGCATTATCAACATCGTCTTGTGCATTAGAAGGTTGTAATGTTGTACTCATGATATTCCCTTACCTTTTAGAAACATTGAGATATCTATTATTTTAAGCTTGCTCATATACCATTATTTTAACTTATAAAAAAACGCACGCTAATGTTAAGCGCTATATTAAAGGCTAAACAGTAACGTACGTTAGTCGTTGAAAATCTATACTGAGTTGTACTTTAATCAAAAACTATTGAATGCTTTAGATTAATAAAACGCTTGAATGCCAGTCTGCGAACGACCTAGTATAAGGGCATGGATATCATGCGTACCCTCATAAGTATTGACCGCTTCTAAGTTCATAACATGACGAATGATATGGAACTCATCAGAGATACCATTACCACCGTGCATATCACGAGAAACACGAGCGATATCTAATGCCTTGCCGCAGTTATTACGCTTAATTAGTGAAATCATCTCAGGCGCTGCATTGTCTTCGTCCATCAAACGACCCACACGTAGTGCCGCTTGTAAACCAAGAGCAATCTCAGTTTGCATATTAGCAAGCTTTAACTGTACCAACTGCGTTGCTGCTAGTGGACGTCCAAACTGCTTACGATCTAGCGTGTACTGACGTGCGCCTTTCCAGCAAAACTCAGCTGCGCCCATTGCACCCCATGCGATACCATAACGGGCTTTGTTTAAACAGCCAAACGGACCTTTAAGACCACGGATATCTGGGAAAGCATTGGCTTCAGGGACAAATACTTTATCCATGACGATTTCACCAGTGACTGAAGCACGAAGTGAGAACTTACCTTCGATCTTCGGTGCTGATAAGCCTTTCATACCTTTATCTAAGATAAAGCCACGAATGTCGCCTGCATCATCTTTTGCCCAAACGACAAACACATCAGCGATAGGACTGTTAGTAATCCACATTTTATTACCAGTCAGCTCATAACCGCCATCGACAGCGCGCGCACGAGTCGACATTGACGCAGGATCTGAACCTGAGTCTGGCTCGGTCAGACCAAAGCAACCGACATACTCGCCAGTTGCAAGCTTAGGTAGGTACTTCTCTCTTTGCTCTTCAGTACCGTAGGCATGGATAGGATGCATAACCAAACTTGACTGCACACTCATCGCTGAACGATAACCAGAATCTACTGCTTCAACTTCTTTAGCAATCAAACCATAAGCCACGCTTGACAAGCCAGCACAGCCGTAACCCTCGATCGTCACACCAAGCAAGCCCATCTCGCCCATTTGGCGCATAATGTTGCGATCAAAGTTCTCATGGCGATTGGCTTCAATAATGCCAGGCATTAGCTCTTTTTGAAAAAACTGACGTGAGCTGTCATTGACCATACGCTCTTCATCGGTTAACTGACCACGTAATAAAAAAGGATCTTCCCAATCAAAACTTGGGCGAGTAGATGTTGCCATGTGGATCTCCTTGGTGTCAGTCATCCTGACCGACGATAATGATTGATTTGGTTAATGCAACTAGTAATTGACTTACATGTTCCGCTGTGCGAAACTTAGTTTCATAATATAAACCATTTAAGCAAAATTTATTCTTCTTGTAAACCCTTTTAAATATATATGGTCAAAAAATGATAAGAAAATCACTAGCAACTATGCCTTTACTAGATCGAATGGGTGCGACGCTTATTCGAAGCAAAGAGGAAGATGATCGGCAATTTGTCACTGCCCTTGGCCGTGGCTTAACCCTACTTGCTGCATTTGAACATCAAGATCAGCTAAGTCACCAGCAATTATGTCAAATGACAGAACTGCCAAAGGCGACTGTTACACGCTTAATTTATACCTTAACTACGCTTGGGTTTTTGCGTACGACGATACACGGTCAGTACGAATTGGGTAGTAGCGCGGTACGACTAAGTGCGACGGCATGGAGTCGTCATGATGTGGTCGCGTTTGCCGAGCCATTACTCCGTCAGTTTGCTGCTCAAAATGAAGTCTCAGTAAACTTGGCGACAGAAATCGAAGGTGAAATGCGCTACTTAGCTTGCTGCCGTAGCCCTGCTCGCCTATCCGTGAATCTACAAGTAGGCTCAGCGGTACCCGTCGCACGAACCGCTATTGGACGTGCGTTCTATGCGGCAAGCTTACCAACCAGACAAGCGGTCATTAGCTCTCACTTGCAAAATAATTTATCTGACACAGATTATAGCCATGCGCAAACAGCGTTGAATCAGTCAGCAGAATATTATAAGAAGCACAGCTATACGTTGTCTGACGGCGAGTTTTCTAGTGACATATTAGCAGTAGCCGTTGGAGTCTTTGATGTTGCCACTGGACAGTATGCCTATTCACTCAATGCCAGCGTTCCGAGTGCTAATTGGCAAAGCGACGACTATGCGGCGGTAATTGTGCCTAAGTTGCAGAAATTGGCTGAGCGGATTGGAAATGGTGCTTAGAATATAAGAAATCACTGATAAAAAATATGAGCCTGTGTTCAACATTTTTTAACTATTACGCTATTACTTTACCGCTCAGTCAAATAGCGATACTAATGGTAGTATTAATACAAAGAACACTACTTATAACTATCAAATTGCTGTCACTACGGATCTGACTGTGATTACAGAATATGACGTTGGTAACTGATGTTAGTGAATAAGGATATAACGATGACTCTATATGCTAGCTCGCACCGAATGATAGTAGTGATGACCGCTCTACTCTTAGGTTTAACCAGCTGTGCGCCACCGCCAGATACTATCACCGATATAGATACCAAAGTTAAGGTCGATGACCGCACTACTACTGATATCACACCTTCTGGTTCGTTTACTAAAAACAGCTTCGACAATATAAAGCTCGGTTCTGACTTTAACCCACAGATATTGACTCAAAACACTGAAAATTTAGACGGCTGTTTCGGCGCTCAGAGCACTGCTCATCCTGCTGCTGGTTATATAATCATCGACGATACTGTGGTTGAAATAGGTACATCAAGTACAGACATCTTATCTGCTTATGGGGTTATGGTAGGTGACAGTCTTGAACAACTATACGCTAAGCATCAAGGACAACAACCTGAAGTCGAAGACAGCCCTTACGGCAATCCAAACGAGAATATTATTCTCTACTATTGGTATGAAGATAATGGTCAAAGCAGTGAGCAAAAAATTGGCACTAAATATCAAGTCGATAATAATGTCGTGACCAGCATCAGTATCGGCTTTGAGTCTGCATTAAGGTTGGGAGAAGGCTGTGCGTAGATTGTAATTTATAATAAGTTTAAAGCCATTGATGGCGATAAAACATTGGTGCAGGTTATCTGTTAAAACCACCTAATAATATCAATGTCAGAATACTAGTATTAGCACATTGTTACTCAAATACCGTTATGCAGTGATATCATATGTGTATGATGTAGGCGATAAATCTGAGCGCGTTATCTGTGTTTGATAATGATGATAAAAGAGTGGACTTTTGACCTACTTTCTCTTTCAATCATCTTCGCCTTTTTAATCTTTACATATTACTGTTGAGCGTTGTTATGCCCCAATCTCGTACCAATCTAAACCCAGAACCCAAAACCAATTCGCCTTATTTAGTCGGTGTGCTGTTACGTTACAGCACTTTTGCCGCTGCTGTCTTGCTGTTTTTAGCAGGGCTATTATTGATGAATTGGTGGCTGATTATTCTTGGCGGGTTTGGAGTATGTTTGGGGATTTATGACGTCATACAGTCAAAGCATGCCATCTTGAGAAACTATCCAGTGGCGGGGCATATTCGCTACGTACTTGAAGACTTTCGTCCTGAGATTCGTCAGTATTTGTTAGAAAACGATAAAGAGCAAGTGCCGTTTTCACGCCAGCAGCGCGCCCTTGTTTATCAACGCGCCAAGAACGTCAGTGATACCAATGCCTTTGGTACGTTGGATAATTTATATACGCCCGGTAAAGAATGGTTTTTGCAGTCGGCGGTCAGCCAGCCTCTAGAAAACCAAGATTTTCGCATCATGGTCGGTGGCGAACGTTGTCAGCAGCCGCATGATATGTCAGTATTCAACATCTCGGCGATGAGCTTTGGGAGCTTATCTGCCAATGCCATTATGGCGCTCAATCAAGGCGCTAAGATGGGCGGATTTACCCATGATACGGGCGAAGGTGCGATTAGTCCCTATCACCGTAAATTTGGTGGTGATTTGATTTGGGAGCTAGGTACGGGTTATTTTGGTTGCCGTGATGATAATGGTAACTTTGACCCGCAGTCCTTTGCCGAAAAAGCGGTCGACCCCCAAGTTAAAATGATTGAAATCAAGCTATCTCAAGGCGCAAAACCTGGTAAAGGTGGCGTGCTACCAGCGGAGAAAATTACCCAAGAGATTGCTGATACGCGCCAAGTTCTTACAGGTCAAGATTGTGTCTCGCCTTCTTCACATACGGCATTTAGTACTCCACGTGAGTTGGTTGCTTTTTGGCAGCAATTACGCGATTTGTCGGGCGGCAAACCAGTCGGCTTTAAGCTATGTATCGGTCAGCCGTGGCAATTTATGGCGATTGTCAAAGCCATGATGGAAGCTGATAACTATCCTGATTTTATCGTCATTGATGGTGCAGAAGGCGGCACAGGTGCAGCACCGGTTGAATTTATGGATAACGTTGGCATGCCAATGGTTGAAGGGTTTTTATTGGTACACAACACCTTAGTTGGCGCTGGCATCCGTGACAAAATCAAGCTTGGCGTCAGTGGTAAGATCGTATCCGGCTTCGACATTGCTCGCCTAATCGCACTGGGTGCAGATTGGTGTAACTCAGCACGTGGCTTTATGTTTGCCGTTGGCTGTATTCAGTCGCGCTCTTGTCATACCAACACCTGCCCGACAGGCGTTGCGACCCAAGACCCCTATCGTCAAAAGGCGCTCGATGTGCCTAGTAAAGCTGAGCGCGTCGCAAGCTTTCATAAGAATACGCTCAAATCACTTTCTAATATCGTCGGTGCCGTTGGTCTACAACATCCGAGTCAGTTGCAGCCTTATCATATTGCGCGTCGTCTAGATGACGGGCAGATAAAACTTTTATCGAAATTCTTTTATTTCACTGATAGAGGCGCCCTACTTAATAGTAGCGCCCGCGCGGACGTGTTTAATCAGATGTGGGTCATGGCAAATCCTGATAGCTTTTTAGCAAATAACGATGCCCTAATTGCTTATAATAAAGATTCACGAGATAAAGGTAGAGAAACCACCACATCAACGGAACAGAGCCTTGGGAACTTTGCTAGCATCACTGGCGGTGGACAGTTAATCGGCAACGTCAACAATACTTTTCGCGAATTTCCATCTACTAGCGATTAGAAAGTGCTCAGCAATAAAAGTCTATAAATTATATCCATATTACAAAAGATAAGTAATTGATGCCAAGTTTCGTTTTTGCCTTACCCTTATCATTAGCACTGCTCGCGTTAAGCGTCAGTGCTTGCCAGCCAATAGGCGCTGATGCGTTAGACAGCGATACGGAAAACTGGTCATGTCAGTCGCAAGATACGCCATTTACTTATAGTGTTTGTAGCGTTAACGCTGACGCGTTAAATAGCGAACGTTATTCACTACAGCTTTTTTGGCAACAGCCCGGCGATACGCAGCCATTGCTTACCTTTGATAACTTATTAGCGACATTATCAACTAACCAAACGCTTAATTTTGCTATGAATGCAGGCATGTATAACGAAAGTTACGCGCCGATTGGTTATACAGTCATTAAAGGTAAAGAGATTCGCGCCTTAAACCTAAACGAAGGTGGTGGCAATTTCCATTTACTGCCTAATGGGGTCATGTGGTGGGATAAATCTGGCAATGTACAAATTACCGAAAGCAACGCTTTAGATGAACAGATTAAGAATGACGAAGCTAAGCCTTGGTATGCCACGCAATCAGGGCCGATGCTAGTCATCAACGATGAGATACACCCGCAGTTTAACTCTGATAGCAACTCAATCAAGTTTCGTAATGGTGCAGGTGTTTGCAGTGATGGCAGTATACGTCTCGTTAATAGTAATGAGCCTGTGACGTTTTATCAGTTTGCATCGCTGTTTAAAAATGACTTAAGCTGTCCGAATGCACTATTTTTAGATGGCGGGATTGCTTCGGCATTATATGCACCCAGTATCGATAAACACGATAAAAAAGAGATGGGTGTCATGATTGGAGTGGTTGAGTTGAAGTAAAATTAGCACATCTATACGCCCGTTGGCAGGTAATTTTTGCTACAATAGCGCCAATTTTTATTTCATATTAAACCAATTAACTATCTGACTCTTAGCTTTCTAGCTATCATTATCATAGGCTACCGTTTTAGCTCAGCTTAAATCTTTGCGAAAGCAAAATGCTGGGCTAAAACCATAGCCTAAACTAGCTTAAGAGTTGGATTCAGTCTTATTACTATATTGAGAAACTACTATGGGTTTTAACTGCGGCATCGTCGGCCTACCAAACGTGGGTAAGTCCACTTTATTTAATGCCTTAACTAAAGCGGGAATCGCCGCTGAAAACTTTCCATTTTGTACCAAAGATCCCAACACTGGTATCGTGCCAGTACCAGATCCACGCCTAAAGAAATTGGCTGACATCGTCAATCCTGAACGTGTATTGCCAACGACGATGGAGTTTGTCGATATCGCCGGTCTGGTCGCTGGTGCGTCAAAAGGCGAAGGCATGGGCAACCAGTTCCTAGCCAATATCCGTGAGACCGATGCGATTGCTCACGTGGTACGTTGTTTCGATGATGACAACGTCGTACACGTCGATGGTCGCGTCAGCCCTATTGATGATATCGAAACCATCAATACTGAATTGGCACTCGCTGATCTCGAAGCCGTTGAGCGCGCGGTATTTAACTTAACCAAAAAAGCCAAAGGTGGTGATAAAGATGCTGGGGCCATGCTTGATGTGTTCAAAAAAATCGAACCATTATTAGCAGAAGGTAAAGCCGCGCGCGCCGCCAATCTTGACAGAGATGAGCAAAAGCTTATTAGAAGTTATGGTTTAATTACCTTGAAACCAACTATGTATATCGCTAATGTCAGCGAAGATGGTTTTGAGAACAATCCTTATCTAGATGCCGTGCGCAACTATGCCACTGGCGAAGATTCTATCGTTATCGCTCTATGCAACCAAATTGAATCTGAAATCGCACAGCTTGATGAAGATGATAAAAAAGACTTTCTGGCCGAGATGAATATGGAAGAGGCTGGTTTAGATCAAGTGATTCGCGGTGGTTATGATTTGCTTGATATGCAGACTTACTTTACTGCAGGCGTTAAAGAAGTACGCGCTTGGACCGTTGAAGTAGGTGCTACAGCTCCTCAAGCAGCTGGCGTGATTCATACAGACTTTGAGCGTGGTTTTATTCGCGCTGAAGTAATCGCTTATGATGACTTTATTGAATACAATGGCGAAAAAGGCGCAGCTGCTGCAGGCAAATCACGTCTAGAGGGTAAAACTTATATCGTACAAGATGGCGATGTGATGCATTTCCGCTTTAACGTATAAGCCTTCTGATGGTTTAAGTATTTCGCTTACTTAATACCTTGCTTACATAGTCTTAGCATAGAACAACCAAAAGTCAGCCTTTGTGCTGGCTTTTTTTATTATACTGATTTAACCAGCGCTGAAAAATATCACACATTTTTACAATGCATACTTCAAAAACGATAATAAATAATGGATTATAGATTATGGTCGCTCATTTTAAGAAGCCACAGACTCCAGCCGATCATTGGGCGCAATTATTTACCGCACAGCGTTTAGGCAGTGTAAAAAAAGCACCTATCCAAGATAGTGCTCGCTCCTCCTTTCATAAGGACTATGATCGCTTGGTGTTCTCACATTCTTTTCGTCAGCTGAATCAAAAAACCCAAGTTCATCCACTAACCAATCAATTGGGTATCCATACACGCTTGACTCATTCACTGGAGGTTTCTTGTATTGGACGCTCGCTAGGGATAATGGCAGCAGAAAAATTGCATGACAAACTGGATAACGGACTACCAGCAGGCGTGTCGCCAGCTGATGTCGGGGTGATTGTACAAGCAGCATGCCTCGCCCATGATATCGGCAACCCACCTTTCGGTCACGCTGGTGAGTATGCTATCCGTGATTGGTTTACTCATCCTGATCGTCAAGCAATCTTGCAGCGTTTGAGCAGCAATGAGCAATTAGACTTGCTGGCTTACGAAGGTAATGCACAAGGGTTTCGACTGCTAGCGCGTAATGAGCATCATCCAGATAAGGGCGGTATGCGTCTGACCTGCGCAACTTTGGGCGCGTTTATGAAGTATCCGTGGCTAGCAACGCATAGCAATTCAATAAACAGCGACCAGAAGAATGAGGATGTTAACAAAAACTTATCGACGACCAAAGTACAAAAATTTGGCTGCTTTTATAGTGAAGCTGCGCAGTTGGAGCAATTGGCGGACTGTTTGCATTTGCCGCGCTCGCAGCAGCATGATGGCTTTGCGCGTCATCCACTCGCTTATCTACTCGAAGCGGCAGACGATATTTGCTATGCATTGATAGACTTAGAGGATGGTATTCATCTAAACATGCTGAGTTATAGCGATGTAGCAGCCATCCTTTATGAGCTGATCGGTGAACGCTCTGATACCATTGCATTGCCTATCGCTTTGCCACCGCAAGTTTCCGTCAGACAACAGCTAGCAGCTCTACGTGCTCGGGCCATGATGCGCTTGGTTAATACGGTAACCGATGCCTTTGTTGCCAACTCTAGTGCTATGCTTGCTGGCACACTCACAGGTAGCTTATTTAATCATTGCGAGCCCACTGTACAAAATGGCATTACCCAAGCCAAGCAGTTGGCCCGCGAACAAATATTTAATCATCCCAGTAAAGTACGTATGGAGCTGATGGCCAATCAATGCTTACATCGTCTCCTTGATGCATTTATGCCACTGGCTTGGACAGCACTTGCGGACGCACCAAAATTGTTTGAGCAGCAGCGCCTCTTAAGCTTGCTACAGCCGCATCTTGATGAGCATCGGCGGGTACTATCCGATAATATTTATCATAACATTCTAAATATTTTAGATTTTATTACTGGCATGAACGATCATGAAGCTTATAGGTTGGCGCAGGAGTTGCAAGGTCATTGGGGTACGATGGTCTAGTAAATTCACCATCCAATACCCATCTTATCCATCATAACTAGGGATTTCATTCGTATTTTTGCGTTGAAATGAGTATGATAAACATCTATTAGGTAATTTTGAAATATTATGAGCAGTCGCGAACAAAAAAAGCTTCAAACTCGGCGCGCATTTTTTAATGCAGTGCTAGACTTATGTATTACTGGGCAATCTTTTAGCTCTATCAGTCTTAGACAAGTAACTCGTGAGGTTGGCGTGGTGCCGACCGCATTTTATCGCCATTTTGATGGTATGGAATCATTGGGCGAGGCATTAGTTGTTGAAGAATTAGGTGGTACGCTTGCTACGTTGCGTGATGGCCTACAGATTGGCCGCAAACGCAGTTTTGATCGTCAGATTGCCAAGAGTATTCAGCTATTTTTACAAACCGTTAGTGCGCAGCCACGTTATTGGCAATTTTTGGTCAGTGAACGCTTTGGTGGCTCAGAAGCTGTCCGTAAAGCTATTAGCGATTTGATAAAGATGCATGGGAAAATACTAGGAGAAGATCTAGCATTACAGCCTGCTTTTACTCATATCAATGCTTATGACCGCCGATTGCTCGCTGAGGCGGGGGTTAATATGTTTTTCTCTTGGATTATCGATTGGTTAGAGCTGACTTATTCTGAAGAGCATGACGATGAAGTTGATTCAGCAGAAATTGAAGATAAAAAACAGCTGATGCTACACAATTGTACTCGTCAAGCACAAATGCTATTTTATGGTGCTTATAACTGGAAATCGAGCGAAGAAACCCAGCTTAATGATTGATAATGCATTAGCTGCTTCTCCTTAATGGTATTAGACATTAAAAGCTAGGACGGAATGCCCATAAGCGCTGTGAGATTACTTTTACTGTCTTAGCCTCATTATTATTACTTTCACTAGCATTGTTATTGTTGCCATTGTTGTTATTATCATTACTATCATCGTCGCTGCTAGCGCTCGTTTTGCTAATTAATACTGTCGCAAAACGTTGCCGTGCTGCACCTACACCGGTGCTATCAGTGGCGGTGATAAGAGCTCTGAATGCTCGAGTATCCACCGCTAATAATGATTCCATTCCTTTACGCTCTTCAGTGCCCATACTAATAAACGGTGGCAATTGCCATAGATCATCAACAGATGCTAATACTTGTTGTGCACGCAGATCTGTCAGCGTTTGCATTTGTTTTGGGGTCACCTCATCCATCAGCGCAGCGAGCAATACATGGCTTGCCGTATTGACATTGATAGGTAAAAAGTAAGGCACTGCGGTAATATACGGTCGTAAGATTGCCAAGGTCTCAGCGCTGACCCCGCGTACTTCTTGGAGCTGGTCTATACTAACCAATGGCTGATTGGGCAGAGTTTTATTGGCGCTGCTACTTGCTGACTGGCTATATAAGACACTCTCATCACCGCCATCGTTATAGACTTCGTTGTCTGCATCTTGCCAATCAAGCACCGCAATAGCAATTTCAGGCTCTAGATTTAACTGTGTCAATAAACGCTGAAACACCTCCAATGCATTGGTATCGGCTGTGCCATCATGATAGAGATTATTGATGTTAAAGCGGCTAGCCTCATCACGTAGCTCCATAGTGATGCTATGCACCCCTAAAGTATAAGGCGGCATCGGCTGTGCCCAAATATCTTGTGCGCTATCGGTATCATTCAGCTTATCATCAGCGCGAATAACGGTAATTGCTAACTGCTGACCGGCCTCGATGTCTTGTAGTAGTTGATCTTGATTAAACAATAAGCCACTGCGGCGAATGGCGATTTTCTGACTAGCAAGCATTGCACCTGCTACTACTGTAATACTGACAACCAAAAGTAAAATGGTCAATAGTGCCACACCGCGCTGGGAGTCTGCTGTCATTGTCATAAGCGCCTCCTATTATTGACCATTTGTCATGTTATCAGAGTTATTTTCATTACTGCCGTTGTTATTCTCATTACCAGCACCGCTATTGCTATTATTTGGTAGAGATTGTGGTGCGAGGGCCCATTGCCAAGTAATCGGCATATCTTGATAAGTAAAACTCATCCCTACCCCTTTAGGAAGTAAGATAGTCTCCGTCTCGTCAATAGCAGAGTTATCGCTATTATTGTTCTCATTATTACCAAATTGGTTATCTGCGCTAGGGAAATTATTACTCACCTCAGGTAGGTAGGCCTGCCAGCGCCCTGCTGTAACACCGTTAAGAAGCACCGTATCTAAGCTGACGCTATCAGACCCACCTTGGATACTATTGTATTGTCGACGGATAAGACGCTCATCTGCAAAGATATAGTCAACACGCTGCAAGCTTGGACTGGTTTGGTAGCGTGGATCAGGATCAGCAAAACGCACAAAGCTAAGCTGCTCATCATCTAAGCTCATAAAGGGTTCAGCAGCTATAGAGTCTTGAGCGCTATTAGTATTATTGCCATTAGTGTTGCCATTGGTATTGGCGTTCAGGTTGGAGCCGTTCGCGCTACTATTTTGCGTAGAAGGTGCTTGATAAGCAATGACTTGACCCATATCTTGTTGTAATTGCAGATAAGCATACTGTAAGACAGCGAGCTGATCGGCATGAAACTGCGCCCGTTCGCGAGCACGGTTGACCCCATCAAATACTTGCCACCCTGCGACCGCAAGCATCGCAAATATCGCCATTGCTACCATGAGCTCAAGTAAGGTAAAGCCGCGCTGCTGCCTCACGGGTTGCCCCCACTTGGATTTAAGCTACCCAAATCTAAACTACCGACATCTTGCTCTGCATTGCCTAGGATCACATTGATATCCGTCACCGCTGAGCGCACTTGCCCATCAATAATAGGGGCAACACTGATATTTACCTCTTTTAACGCTGGCGTCAAAGTACTATTGACGGTCATGGCTACTTGCCACGCGCGACCTTGGGCATCCATCGTTTGCGTGCTATTGGCCGTCAACCACGACTCTTGAATCCGCAAATCAGCCGCGGCATTTTGTGCTACAAAGTGTCCAAGCGTGCGCGTACGTAATACCTCAACCGAGTTCAGATATGCACTGCTGGCACGGCTAGCGGCAACGGCGACCACTGCTAATATAGCGAGTGCCACCATCACTTCAATCAGTGTAAACCCACCCTCACGCTTTGATAGTGTGGTTTGGCATGCGCTACGATTTGTAATATGCGTTGTTGGCTTATATTTCTTCGTCATCTGCTACAGCCCCTGCCCTATCGTCATACTGCCATCCGGCATAATAGTGATGACTTCTCCGACTAATCGCGACTGATGGCGCACCTCAATTGTGACAGGAGTTGCCTGCCCAGTACCAAACCACAATACTTGCGGCACTGCTTGCCCATTAAACCAAGGTTGTAAAGTTTGGGTAGACTCTAGCCCTGACGCATTATTCGCCTGCAGACTTTGAATGCTTAAGCTGACCCCAGCTGGCATTTCTGGCAACGTGACTTCCGATTCCAGCTCCCAGCTAGGAGTTGGTTGACTTTCTCCATTAGCCCCTGACATACCGGACAAGTCTGCAGACAACTCCATTGAGTTTTTGGGCGTACTATCACCGTTACTTGGCGTTACTGATTGGGTCTGATAGCTAATATAAGGGTTTGATAAACTCATAATGACGGGCGTTACTTGACCTTGCTTGTCTGCTTGCAAGCTTAATCCCATCGGCTGCATACGCTCAGCTGCCAGTAGTCTGACATAGCTTAATGAGTCAGTAAGATGCTCGTAAAAGGCGCGGTTTTTTCTGGACTCGCTACTACCGACTGACACAGCAATCATGCCAGCGAATATAGACAAAATAACCATGACCACCATGATTTCAACCAAGGTAAAGCCTGTCTGCGAACGTGGTAAGTTTGATAATGCGAACTTTGTGGGAAGTACCTGATTAGGAAGTGCTTGATGATGGTTTTCTTGCGAACAGCTTTCTTGAAAATGCTTAGGAGTCTGACAACAGCGATGACTGAATTTTATAGCTGTGTCATTATTTAGATTAGTTAGCTTACTTTTTGTGGGGCAAAAAGCGTGCTCGACCACTGAGCTGGACTGAGTCTTGGCAGTGATCGGCATGATGTACCTACTATCAACAATATAATACGTAGAATGGGAGTAAGAAGTAATTATTAGAAACCTAGGTCGTTTTTCAGTAGAGTCATAAAAAAATCGAATCAACATGATTAAAAATTGGCAAGTTACTTTTAAAAATTATAAGAGGAATTTTTACAACCTACCAATCTTAATCTATGCTATCAGTAAAAGTACACCCTATCAGTAAGTCGCATTACGATGTTCTTCTGATTCAGTTTCAATTTGCTCAACCAACTCTTGCATGTCCTCATCCAGTGCATTTTGGTCGATATCGTCAGCTGGATAATGGCTGGGCAATTCCAGCATTTGTTGCACAAAGACATAACGCAAAGTATCACGACGACCTAAATAACGCTGATAGAAACTGGAATTCAACAGTCCCGCTCCACCCTGACCCATCGCCCAAATTGAGGACAGATAATCACGGGTACTTAAGCTGCTACGCTCATCTTTTAGATAAATACTGATAATATCAAGCAAACGCTTCATACGCTGGCGGCGAATATCGTATAGCTCACCGAATAGACGGTTGAGACCGGTCACCGAAGCAGCCAAACGTTCCTCTATTTGATTGAGCAGCATAGCTTTTTGGGGATTAAATAACTGCTGGAATATCATCCGTGCAATCCCTGCTGACGGGCAATCATCAATACGATTTATCTCAAACAGTTGCTCTTCATAACGAATGATAATACGCAAATACAGCTCATCTTTACTCGAAAAATGCTTATATAGCGTACCTTTTGCCAAATCCAATTGATCGGCCAAACTGTCTAAAGTGATATCACCGTCGCCTGACTCAAGTAATAATTGTTCAGCCATCGCTAAGATATTCTCTTCGCGCGCTTTAAACTGATGTTGACGACTCATAACCTCTCCTAAAACCTGACAAGACTAAGCATATGACCCTACTGCGATAAACAGTGCGATAGATAGTGAGTCGGCAATGACGGTATGAGGACTGCACGAAGACTATATAAAGGGCTATAAGGGACTATGATATAAATAGTGGCTATGCTTACATTGCTTACGTTTGCTTAATAGTCATTGATAATCATACGCTTACGTTTTAGAGCTTAATGGCTCTTTACGCAGTAATAGGACTATACAATTAATGACTGACTGGTCATAGCATAACGATTTTAATGATACTGTGCCAGTAAATTTTCAAAGTTTTTTGCAGTTAGCGCCCCTACTTCATTGCTACTACAGCCATACATATCAGCAAGATAACTGGCAACGTAAGGAACATACGCCGGCTCGTTAGGTCTACCACGTTTAGGCACAGGTGCAAGATACGGGCTATCAGTCTCAATCAATATTCTATCTCTAGGCATATTTTTTGCTGCATCTTGAATCATTTGCGCACTCTTAAAACTCACAATACCTGAGAACGAGATATAAAACCCTAAATCCAGCGCACGTTTTGCCGTGTCCCAATCTTCGGTAAAGCAGTGAATAATGCCATGTTCTGCACCTTCCGCTTTTAAGATATCGATAGTGTCCTCTTTGGCATCACGCATATGTACGACCAGCGGTTTCTTCAAACTTTGGCTGGCATGAATATGACGCGCAAGGCTTGCTTGTTGCTCTTTTTTATTTTCTGTCGACCAGTAATAATCCAGCCCCGTCTCCCCTATTGCCCAAACGTGCTCAGCGTCGGCGGTCTCTATCAAACGCTCGACCGTCGCTGATTGCAATACGCCAATATCTTCACAAGGATGGATGCCCACGCTCATGCCTAGATTTAGTGTCTCATCACCGTAAGTGCTGACGATATTGGCAATCTCATCATATTCAGCGAAATCACACATAATCGCCATCGCACGCGTGACATTGGCCTCTTTCATGGCGGCAATTGCACCGGACAACTGACCGTCATACTTCGTTAAATCTAACCGGTTTAGATGGCAATGAGTATCAGTAAACATAAACAATCTCGTTAATAAAATTTTGTAAGTGTAGGGTCTGTTGAACATTTATTGCTCTAATCAGCACTGTTTTCAAGGGGTCTTTAACAGTAAACTATCAGGTTAGCTGTTTATAACATTCAAATTGGATTTACTGATGATATAGATATGGTTAAAACGTCATAAAAATACTACGCTAATAATGGCGTGTCACTAGCAATAACGTCGCATCCTTCATTTACCTTTTAAAAGCCCTATCATTATGAATCATAAAAAAACCGTTACCCTGCCCCCTATTATAAAGACTCTGCTACCTAAGTATTTGTACAAGCAACGGTTCTTATTGCAGGACAACGGATATGATAATCACATCGATATTGCTAAAGATACGCGTATTATTGGTAATTCAGTCATTACCATTCGTAAAGGTCATGATAATCAAATCACCATTGGTGAACATGGACAATTTAATAAGTTAAAAATCGATATCAATGGTAGTCACAACCAAATAACTATCGCAGAGCATGTCAAATTTTCTGGTCAATTATTAATCGTTGGCAATCATTTGCACATTCATATCGGTGAGCGTACCACTGCCATAGATTGTTATATTTTAGCTCGTGATAAGAGCGTGACCATCGGTAAAGCTTGCATGATATCGCGCGGCATCGAAATTCGGGCGACTGACGTCCACAAGGTCTACGATATAGACTCTAATGTAAGACTGAATAATGCTAATGCTGATGTTGTCTTAGGAGATCACATCTGGATTGCTGCCAATGTAACCATTTCTAAAAACGTCACTATCGCTAGCGGTTGTATCATTGCAGCAGGTGCTTTTGTCAATAAACCCATTGAGACGCCAAATTGTATGGTTGCGGGCACACCTGCCAAGATTATTCGGCAAAGTGTGCGCTGGGAGCGCTAGAAATAGCTTAAACCATTATAGTTAATTAAGTGGCACCACGCGCATCACCTCTTCTATGGTCGTCACCCCTTCACTAATGCGCTTCGCCCCAGATAGGCGCAATGGTTGCACGCCTTCTCGGTACGCTTGTTGTTTGAGCGTATCCAAATTGGCATCGGCGGCTACCAGCTTTTTTAGTTCATTCGACAATGGCATGATCTCGTACAGACCGACACGGCCTTGATAACCTGTATGGCGACAGTGCTCACAGCCCTGCGCCGTATAAATTTGTGCTGGCACAGCAGCGCGCCAAGGCTGTACCAACTCCTGCCACTGGATAGCTATCTCGCTATCTGGCGTAACATCAGCTGCTTGCTTGCAATGCGGACATAATGTACGTAACAAGCGCTGCGCCATCACGCCCAAGATAGTTGCCGAAGTCAAAAACGGCTGAATGCCTAAATCATGTAAGCGAGTGATTGAGCTGGGCGCATCATTGGTATGCAACGTCGAGAGCACCAAGTGTCCAGTTAAGGATGCCTGCACTGCCATATTGGCGGTTTCAGCATCACGAATCTCACCAACCATAATGATGTCTGGGTCTTGACGCATCAAGGAGCGGATACCATCAGCGAAGTGCAAATCCACGCCCGCATTGACCTGCATTTGGTTAAAGGCTGGCTCAATCATCTCGATAGGATCTTCAATAGTACAGACATTGACTTGCTCAGTTGCTAGCTGCTTGAGCGTACTATATAAGGTGGTAGTTTTACCAGAACCCGTCGGACCGGTGACCAAAATAATGCCATTTGGATGCGCCGTCAGCTCATGCCAAGTCTCAAGCTGTTTACCCGACAAGCCAAGCTGAGCAAACGAGCGTACCAGCACTTCAGGGTCGAATACCCGCATGACCAGCTTTTCGCCAAAGGCAGTCGGCATGGTAGAAAGACGCAGCTCGGTTTCCATCCCATTATGGGTACGTGTTTTTAAGCGACCATCTTGCGGTTTGCGCTTTTCTGCGACATTGAGACGTCCCAAGATTTTAATACGTGCGGTCACCGCTACTATAATCGCCAGTGGCATCTCATAAACGGTATGCAGCACGCCATCAATTCGAAAGCGTACCTTGCCCGTCTCACGACGCGGCTCTAAATGAATATCACTGGCACGCTGCTCAAAGGCATACTGCAATAACCAATCGACGACTTTGACGATATGTTGATCGTTGGCATCTGGATTGGTATTGTCACCCAGTTGTAATAAGGCTTCAACATTGGTCACATCAGCGGCAGCACGCTTATGGATACTATTCGCCCCGGCAATCGCTTGCGTGACTTGGTAGAATTCTTGCCGATAGCGATTAATCTGTTCAGGATTAATATAGACCGTGCGATAGCTTTTAGATTTGATAATTTTTTCGATATTTGAGTGCCAGTCAGTATAGAACGGCTGATCGGTACCGATGACCACCTCATCAAGCGTCACTTCAATCGGCAAAACATGCTGTGAGCGCGCATACTCAAAAGACATCAGTTGCGTCACCGCTGGCACATCAACCTTTAACGGGTCAATACGCACGATTGGCATATCTGCTTTGGCTGCCAGCCATTGGTTGAGCCATGCCAGCGTTAATTTATTCTCAGGCTTATTATCAAGCGCATGACCATTAGGCAAGCCGAACTCACTAATCGTCAGTAGCGGATGCTGCGCCTTATCACGGCGACTGGTAATCACCAAATTATAGCCACGCTGGTCAATCACCCTATCTGCCAATAGTTCATCAAGACACCAACGTAAATCAATCACTATCGAATACTGCTGAGCGGACATATTTTTCTTCTTTTATTATCGGTAAGTGGTGCTTAAAAAGCACTCTACAAGGTCTCATTCACTTCTACAACTGCCATTATTTGTAGCTGCCCTGATTCTATCAACTGAAAACTCACATCCACAGACTTATAGCGCATGATAAAAGGTGTATTTATCTCCGTACGGCGATAGGCTGGACGTGGATCTTGCGCGATTAAGGCTTTTATAAAGTCGATATCAGATTCCAGCAATTGCTTTTGCACCTTGTGGACAAGCCCATCTCTTGAGTTTAGCGAATTTGTTAAGTTTATTGAATTCATTGAATTTATAAAAAGTAATGCAGCATTTTCCGTACCACTATTTGTGTCATTATTTTTATTATTAGCTTTATCAGATTGCTCTACATTAACCTGCTCTACATTAATCAGAGTCATAAACTGCTTGTAAGCAGATTCAGTCATTGTCACATCCAGCAGTGTTGGTGCAGTTGGCGCAAAGCCACTCTCTGCATCATCAACAGCATCGCTATAAGCCACATAGGGTTTGATATCGATAATTGGCGTACCATCAATCATATCAGCACCGCTAATGATAAGTAATACGCGGCCTTGTACTACCTTGACCCGTTCAAGTTTAACCACAGACAGCCCTAAACCTGAAGGTCGATACATACTGCGACTGGCAAACACGCCTATCTTCTCATTACCGCCCAGCCGTGGTGGTCGTACTTGCGCGCGAAAACTGCTATCCGCTTTATTCATATGGCCGTTTTTACTTGCATGACTGGCTTTATTTGCATGACCGTTTTTACTTATAAAGTTATGATGAAATTGCCAGCTAAGCCAAATATGACTAAACGCTTCTAATCCTACAAATGCCGCTGGCGTATCATAAGGCGCTAACACCTCAATCACACTAGTCAGCGCCACCAGATTTGGCTGTCTTGGCGCCCCAAACTTCTGTGATAGTGGCGCACGATGATAGCCAATAATTGGCGCATGGTGATAGCCTTCTGACGCATAGCTCTCTGACACATTGTCACCTGACATAAAAACTCTCCAAAAAAACTTGCCAATAGTGACAATTTGTCTATTCAAAACAGATTTATATAGTAAGACAGACTGACTATAAAACAGTCTCATCCAATCATACAAAATTATTTACTAACGATATTCTATTTTATCATGCCCGCTCAGAGCCACTTAGCGGATTTTTATTTTAAAGTTTGGTATTATGAGCGTGGAATTTGTTGAGAATCGCTTGCATTCATATGCTAGCGTATCTATACATAGACTTTACAGGCATTCCCAGCCCCTTATAACGCTTATAATAATGTTAAAATAGCAGTTTATATTGAACTCATATCCTCAAAGCTTAATAAGTTCAATATTTTAGATCTTAAGCAGTTTTGCTACTTGTCTTTATCATAATTTTGATAATGATTAAAAACAGCAGGTACTTTTAGAATATTGAATCCACCGTTGAAAATTTTAATTTAATACTCATTTAAACCTAATAATGTAGTCAGCAATCTATTAACGAGGACTTTATGTCAAAACTTCGCACCGAAACGGTCACAGAGGTTCATCACTGGAATGACGCTCTATTCAGCATCAAAACCACACGCGATGACGGTTTACGTTTTCGTAATGGTGAGTTTGCGATGATTGGTCTCGCTATCGATGGCAGACCATTACTACGCGCTTACTCGATTGCTAGCCCTAACTATGAAGAGCATCTAGAATTCTTTTCTATCAAGGTTCAAGACGGGCCATTAACTTCACGCTTGCAGCATATCAAAGTTGGTGACGAGCTATTGGTCAGCAAAAAACCAACAGGTACGTTAGTACTTGACGATTTATTGCCAGGTAAACACCTTTATATGCTATCAACTGGTACTGGACTTGCGCCGTTCTTAGCATTAGCGCGTGACCCTGAAGTTTATGAACGCTTTGATAAAATCATTTTGGTACATGGCGTACGTTACATTGATGATTTGGCTTATCAAGATATGTTCGAAAATGAGCTGCCAAATGATGAAATCTTTGGCGAATGGTACCGCGAAAAGTTCATCTACTATCCGACTGTTACGCGTGAAGAGTTTAGAAATACTGGGCGTGTCACCGATTTAATGAAATCAGGCAAACTGTTTGAAGATATTGGTTTACCACCGATGAATAAAGAAGATGACCGTGTGATGATTTGCGGTAGCATGCCATTCAATGCGGAAGTTTCAGCGATTTTAGATGACTTCGGTCTTACTGTCTCACCACGCATGGGCGTACAGGCAGATTATGCGGTTGAACGTGCCTTTGTCGGGTAAGTTAATTAGTACTGAGTTAATTAATACGCAATTATCATAAATAATTCTTGACGGCTAAAAATAGGCTGTTATAATACGCAGCCTATACAGTTAACCCTGTAACCCAATTCGATAATGTTTGATTTTTAAATAAACTTTATCACCTAACACGCCGGTGTGATGGAATTGGTAGACATGACGGATTCAAAATCCGTTGCCTTTAAAAGCGTGTCGGTTCAAGTCCGACCACCGGTACCAATACTAAAATACCGCTAACGATTTATGGTTAGCGGTATTTTTTTGCGTATTAGTTTATAAAACTGCTCAAAAAACTCACGATATATCGGCTCTGGCTCGTAGAGTACGTGCAATGTACCCTACGACTAAAACCAAACCTACTCAGCGTCATCTATTAGCTTGTTTAACGCATCTACCATGTCATCATCTATGATACTGTCTTCAACATAATCGACTAACTCATAGATGGTGGTCAGATCCATCTCTCTGATACCCAAACTGGCTAGCTCTTCGTTGATAGACTCTAAGCTTACGACATCCTCAGGATTACCTAATAGGTGCTCATCAAACCCAGCATTAACGAACCAATATATTTTTTCTAACAACGTATCTCTTTCGGTTAAAGTAGAATAACCCTCGCCTTGGATAAATAAATTAAAGTGATAAGGCAACTCTACATCATTGATAAATAAAGTACGCATACAGTCTATCGTGTAGGCTTGGCTATCACTACTTTCATCGTTTGCATTGTCTGCATCTACTTCAATCTGCTCTTCTACTAAGCTTCCTAATATCTGATAATCACCTACTTTTACCTTGTGATTATAGATAATACAAAAATCAGCGATGGCGTCAAAAATAACCGCGCTGATATCTAAAGTATTATCATCGATATCATAAAAGGCTTTTAGAGCTGGTAAAAACTCGGTTAGTTTGTCTTCGGGTACTTGCGTGAGAAACTGTTGCTCGTATATGGTTATCATGTCGTCAGGAGAATAGGTATTTACATTGTCTTCTTCGTTTCTGCCAGTAGGTTGCAGGGGCACAAGATTGTATGGGTTATTATTGGTCATTCAGAACTGCCTTGTTATATGAGTTTGCGGTATTGAATATCTGCGGCTATAAGTTTCGGCTCGTTTTAGCTATTATAGTATCGCAGAATCCATGACGGGTATTATCCCTTATTCAGTGACTTTTAGATATATGATGGTTTTTGCATTTTTCTTGCAAATATAGCCTATCCTTACTTATCTAACCTAATTTATACGTATTGTGTAAACTGGCGAATAAACTTGAGCTAGTAATTTGTTAAATTTCGGATGAATGAATTAATGACTGATATGAACCTTGCAGAAAAATTAGAAGAATTACTTCTAGTTGGGTTCAAGCGACTAATGAGCTTTTTGTAAAGCATCGGTTAGCTGAGTTTTTTCGCAATGATGTCAACGATACATTTGATGACTACTTAAAGTCATCACGTCATAAATCAGCGACAGACCAGATGAAAGTCGCTGCTGGATAGGTTTCTAAAATTATAGTGAATAAGCTCAAGATTAGTAAGTTGACCAACACTATTAAGCAGCTCGCCCAATTCGCAATAACTAATAAAAATCTCAGTTAGGCTAGTTAGTTGCTCGATGCTGTTAGGTAGCTCTTTCAGATTGCAATGATCTAAATCTACTAGCATGGTGGCCAATAATATTAAATAGACCCGTCTATAATCGTTACGAAAAAAACATGTAGGCAATAATTAACAAATCCATCATCTAATGTATGGAAATTAGTCGCCTAACTTTGATAAATATGTGCAGCAGGTAATATGCTAATTTAGCGTTGGGAGACGCTAGCAAACAGCGTCTCGGTCTAGTAACGACAGTCAATTAAGCATAGAACTGTATTTATTGCTATGGATATTTTTGGAGGTATTATGATTCTCGTAAGCCGATCGCGCCGAGCAGCGGCGTCAGCTGTGCTTGCCCTGATGGTATGGGGCGTAAGTTTCTTTCTCCATTTTTTTTGGGAGATGGCACAGGTACCGTTTTTCTCCGGCATGGTCGAAGCGAGCCACTGGGATGTGGTCTGGCTTTGTACGCGTGCGACCGTCGGTGACGCCAATATTGCTTTTGGCGCCTACACGCTCGGGGCATTGTCTGTAAAAAACTGGTTTTGGATTACAAAGCCATGGCGTCTGTCGACTTTATCAGTATACCTTGGCGTCGGCCTGATTGTGACAATAATCTTTGAGTACTGGGCAACTGGAGCTGGCCAGAGGTGGAATTACAGTGACCTTATGCCTGAGATTCCATTGTCAGGTATAGGTGCGTTGCCGCTCGCTCAGTGGGTAATCATTCCGATAGTGTTGATTTACGCTGTCAAATGGGGGTTTCTTGGGTGGCTGGTTTCGAAGCGCACCGAACACGAGTAGATCGAGTAAAGCGACAATCACATTCTTCCAAAGCGCTTCCGGAAAAGTCAATAGTAGTGTCCTGACATGAGTTATGAAGCTTTGCGCAATATATAGTTGAGATGACATTTAGCTAATTGGAAAAGGGTTTTTTACCACTCATGATCTGAAGAACAAAGGTTCCGGATACTGTAATCAATAGGAAACCATGAAAAGCCTCCATCGCAGTCATGAATCGTAGATGTCCGTTAGGCATGAGATCGCCTCGCCCAAGCGTTGTGAAGTTGACTAGCGAAAAGTAAAAGTAGTCCATAAAATTAAGGGAGCTACCATCGCTAGATGAGGACGATACGAGGTTACCGACCTCAAAGCCATACACAGCAACCCAGAAGCCAGCAGCATAGAGCAATGCCTCGAACGTGTGGGCAAGTACGATTGAGCCGACTGCGACCCCAAGGCAGTGTCCTAGATGGCGAGACGGGGTCACAAACTGTGACGAGAACTTTAACGCGCCGTAATGTATTGTCGTACAGACAGCGATTAAAAACGCCGCAATTATAATTGCCAGAATCACTTTTTACCCTTTTTGAGGAAGCCACATTGAAGTCGAAGGAACGGCTCTAGACTACATTTTATCCGCAGATAGAAGTTATCTCTTATAGTGCTTTAGCCTAGACAATATTCTGTTTGGATAAATTCAGTTCTTTTACCTTTTGAAAATTTGCTTAAAAACTCTTTGTAAAGCTCATTGTTCTTCTCCAACCTGCTTATGGTTAGAGGCTCTTTATTCAGCTCAATAATTTACGATACTAAGTCTTTCAATATAGTTGACGACTACTAACACTAGGGTCTATTAAGATAAGTCATTACGCAGTCATTTGAATCAGTCAGCATATGTAGTAGTAATCCTAGACCAATTATTTTATAGGGCTTTGGTAAAAACAATAAACACCCATAAACTACCATTGCATAGTAAGTATGTAGCGGATGAAAATTAATACTACAGCGATTGGGCGAGAAAATAGGCGTCGCTAGCAGATGGTCTAAATCTACTAGAATGGTCGCTAATAAGATCAAATATACTCGTTTGTAATCATTACGAAAAAAAGTATAGGCAATAATCAACGGCATACCAAAATGTAGGAAGTAATGGATAAAGGTTTGAATCATCATTTGTCCAGTTCAGCATGATATTTTGATCGGTGCATTAGTACGCAGAACGATCAAACTAATAAGCGTTGCTTAAGAAGTCAAACCCGTATAATCACACTTGGAAAACAGGCGCAAATCCACCTCCTGGTGTACGAAAGTTAGTCGCCTGACCTTGATAGATACGCCCAGCAGGTAGTAACAGCTGTCCTCCATAGGTATAAAGACGTATATCTACCTTTCTTGTCGTCACAATATCATCGATTTTTATTGATCGCTCTGTTGCAGGAATAAAAGTCTGCGCAATGTAATTTTCCTCTAAAATATTTTCAAATACACGGCGAGTAACCTTGCTACCACGATAGACACCCTTGCTACCATAACCAGCAACTGGCTTAAAAAACAGTTGTCGCCGTGTACTCCACAATTCTGCTGCTGCATCTTTTGCAACCATTTTCGTTGTTGGCACTGACCTTTTCAGATATTCTGCTGAATCGTCATCTAATCCCCATAAACGTAACGTTTGCGGCTCGGATAGTAAAGTTAGGTTGCGCTTATTGGCAAACGTAGCATGTACATGGGGATTAGGGGTCACTACTACAGCGCCCTCTAAATAGGCTTTTTTAAGCACGGCGTGACTAGAGTTTTCAAATGCAAAGTCAACCAAGCGATTATAGATCATATCAATGGGCTTACCATGCGCTGTCAGTGTACCATCGCTATATTCAAGCTCAGACGGATCGAGTATAACGGTATCAATACCCTTTGCTTGGAGTAGTTGACGAGCCAACTGAAATTCTAAATACATGAACTGGTTTTTGGGATCGTTATCAACAATAGCTATACGATTGGGCATGGAAGTAGCAGATTGTCGTTGCCACTCCTGTTTGAACATATTAGTAACCGCTTCTTCAAACCCCTCAAGCATTTGATTAGTAGTAGCACTTTGCTCGGAGGGATGACAACAGTGGTTTTGCGCACGAGCGAGTAATACATTTAAAAATGCGCCTCCCGCATTGGTATTGATCTCGATAAGCTTAGGACCATCGATACCTAAGTGAAAGTCATAACCCATGAAAGCCCCTATTGGACCAGGATCGAAAGCAGCGATTTCTGGTGCCCACGATAGCACTTGCTGTTGATATAATGGCAGTTTAACAGCTGACTCAATAGCTTCGACAATCCGTACCATTGCCTCTATCTGTATTTTGGGGACGAACACGGGTGTTGCTGAAAAAAGCTTACTAAACTCATTGGCTCCTATTGGATTGTCTCTTACATCTGCCAATTGATCTTGAAGGCTTGTATTGAGTGCTTTACGATCTAGGGTAAGGCAGTAGCATTCTTGATTGAGTCGATTTGCAAGACTGTCATTTGCTTTTTCTTGGTTGTCAGTTAAATATTCCATTTGAATGTCATCATTAAGTAGAGGGACTGTACTGATATGTCATGTAAGACAGCCAAAATAAAATAGGATTAGCTATAGCTCCAAACCTCATACTTTACTTGTATCATCAGCGGTGACCGAGCTGATTTCTAAATCCCCAATCTGAGCGCTATCTTTGGTATTTAAATTATTAGTATTTAAGTCATTACTTGAAGCTGAAGTAGTGGCTTCATGGCTAATTGCCTGCCTCTTACGTACGTGCTCAGTTTCTTCATCTTTGACTGCTTCTTTAAAGCCCTTTACTGCACCGCCTAAATCTTTACCCGCGTTTTTAAGCTTAGCAGTACCAAATACGACTACCACTACTACTAACAAAATCAGCCAATGTGTAATAGAAAAACTACCCATAACGATATCCTTATTTTTAAATTCTAATAAAACCCGTATTGGGTATTACGTTTTGACAGTTTTTTCCTAACATTCACATCACAAATCCAAAGTACGCAATCTCAGCGCGTTACCAATCACCGAAACTGACGATAAGCTCATAGCTGCCGCTGCTATCATAGGACTAAGAAGAAGCCCAAATACGGGATAGAGCACACCTGCGGCAATTGGAACACCAAGCGCATTGTAAATGAAGGCGAAGAACAGGTTCTGTCTGATATTGCGCATAGTTGCGTGGCTAAGCTTATAGGCTTTTGCAATACCCATCAAATCACCTTTTAGTAGGGTAATCCCTGCACTCTCCATTGCTACATCAGTGCCGGTACCCATAGCGATACCAACATTCGCTTGCGCTAGTGCGGGCGCGTCGTTAATACCGTCACCTGCCATCGCCACCAATTTACCGCTGTCTTGCATCTCTTTAACGATGCGGTTTTTGTCCTCTGGCGAGACGTCGGCATGGACTTCATCGATACCTAATTTATTGGCGACTGCCTGCGCGGTTTTTTCGTTATCGCCCGTTAGCATAACGACTTTTAGTCCCGCGTCATGAAGCAGTGAAATAGCTTCTTTGGTGCTTGGTTTAATAGGATCAGCAACTGAAATAATACCAGCAGCTTTACTATCTATCGCCACGAACATTACCGTTTCACCGTCCTTTCTACGGACGTCGGCTTTAGTAGATAAATCCTGATCGAAGCTGTTTAAACTCTCCATAAGCTTTGAGTTACCAATAGCGACTTTTTTACCATTGACTACGGCTTGTACGCCCTCACCGGTGGTCGAATTAAAGTCAGTAGCTTTAGGAATAATGAGTGATCTATCTTGCGCGGCTCTCACGATAGCTTCTGCTAAAGGATGCTCGCTCGCGCTTTCTACTGCCGCTACCAGTGCGAGGAACTCGTCTTCATCTTGACCTGCGAGCGCATCAATTGCGGTAAGCTCGGGCTTACCAGCGGTGAGCGTTCCAGTCTTATCAACGACAATAGTGTCAACCTTTTCCATCGTCTCTAGTGCTTCGGCGTTTTTGATCAGTACGCCATTTTGTGCGCCTTTTCCCGTACCGACCATGATTGACATCGGCGTTGCAAGTCCGAGCGCACAAGGACAAGCGATAATGAGTACCGCGATAGCGTTGACCAGTGCATAGGCCATAGCCGGCTCAGGTCCGAATGTCGCCCATACAATAAAGGTTATGATAGAGCTGACAATGACAATGGGCACAAACCAACCCGCTACTTGGTCTACTAGGCGCTGGATAGGGGCACGGCTGCGCTGGGCTTCGGCGACCATTTGCACAATTTTGGATAATACCGAATCTGCTCCGACATTGACCGCTTCGACCAATAGCGTGCCAGTGCCGTTCACCGTACCGCCGGTGACCGTATCACCTTGCACTTTTGAGACAGGAATGGGTTCGCCCGTAACCATTGATTCGTCAACATTGCTATTACCATCGAGCACAGTACCGTCTACTGGCAGCTTCTCTCCAGGTCTAACTCTTAGCTGGTCACCACTGATGACTTCATCAAGTGAGACTTCGACTTCGTTGCCGTTTTCATCGACACGTCTTGCAGTCGGCGGTGCGAGCTCAAGTAAAGCACGGATTGCGCCCGAGGTCTGACTTCTGGCTTTTAGCTCCAGCACTTGACCAAGTAGCACCAAGGTTACGATGACAGCTGCCGCTTCATAATACACACCGACTTGACCAGCGCTATCTCTGAAACTGTCTGGAAAAATATGCGGGAAAAAGGTCGCGATAATACTAAAAATATAAGCAGCGCCTACGCCTATCGCAATCAAAGTAAACATATTTAGATTGCGGCTTTTTATAGACTGCCAGCCTCGAACGAAGAACGGCGCGGCGCCCCACAGTACAACGGGAGTAGCAAGCGCTAATTGCAACCACTGCGAGACGGGGCCTGAGATATCATATTGACCAATATTATCTAAGTTTATCCCGAACATATCGCTCATCGCGTATAAAAATAGCGGTATGGTGAGTACGGTACAAACCCAAAATCGACGGGTCATATCGTCAAGCTCAGACGTATCTTCTTCGCCGATGGTGACCGTTTCTGGCTCAAGTGCCATGCCGCATATTGGACAGCCACTATTTTCAACGTCTCGGACTTCGGGATGCATGGGACAGATATAGACCGTACCCTTATAATCGTCTGGTACTTTGTCGTATTTACCGCCTCTGATAGACTTTACCTCGCTACTACCCTTTCCATGACAACTGTCGTGACTATCATCTTTAGCAACCTCGTCTTCATGTTTAAGAAACATGCCACATATTGGGCAATCACTTTTTTCAACATCTCTAACTTCTGGATGCATAGGACAAATATAAATCGTACCGTTATAATTTTCGGGTACTTTGTCGTATTTCCCGCCTTTGATAGACTTTACCTCAGCACTATTATCAGTAGTATCCGTACCATGACAATGCGCATGACTGTCTTCATTGTCTTTGGAATCAGCAACTTCTTTAACGACTTGGTCTTCAGGTTTGAGTGCCATGTTGCATATTGGACAGCCACTATCCTCGATATCTCGGATTTCGGGATGCATTGGGCAGGTATAGATTGTGCCATTATAGCCAGCAGGTACTTTATCGTACTGTCCACCTTCTATAGACTTTGTATCGTCAATATGTTTCATAAAACCACTCCTTGAAGACCATGAGTAGAGATCTTGAATCAGTTATATCAACCGCTGATAGCCGTTGTTTCTACTCTTGCTTTACACGCTTAACAACTTAGTTAAGCGTAAGACTCAATCTCGTTTACGCAGATATTTGAGCAGCGACATAATTATTAATACTAATATGGCAAAAAACAGTAGGGCAAATACTAAACAGACAACCATCATTCCCCAGCTCATACCATGCATCATCGATCCATTCATCATGCCACCCATAGGCCCATTCATCATACCGTGCATCATAATAACCATTATAAGTACTCCTTATTTGTTATTTCCTTAGTATAAGTAATGATATAGTACTGGCGTGTGAACGTATACCTTTCAATAGGGTGCTTACTTAATGACACCTAATACAAAGTGCTCAAAATTTGTGACTGTCTATTCCAACTCATCAATAAGCGCTTGCATCTCACCGATTTCACGCTTTTGTGCTTCGATAATGTCATCAGCAAGCTGGCGTACACGCGGATCTTCGATATCAGCACGCGAACTGGTCAAAATAGCAATCGAGTGATGCGGTATCATCGCTTGCATCCAATCCACTTGATCGACCGTTTGTTGTGATCTAACGCCCCATAAACCAAAGGCAAATAGCACGACACTAATCCCATAAACCATTAGGTTGACCTTGGTCTTTTTATACATATCGGTCATAAAGGCGAGCATGATAATAGCCATCATAGCGCCCATATATAACGCCATATAAGCTCTGGTTTCGCTAAAATAAACGTGATCCCATTGATAAGTATTAAAATACATCATGATAAACATCACTACTGTCGATGTTAAAATCATCAGGGTGAACTTTATATAAGGGTTCATTTGCTTCTGTTTATTGTCCATATGGTTATTCATATTCTTGTCCTTAATTTAGTAAAAAAGGCACCTAAATGAAGAGGTGCCTTTTTTTGGAGCTAGTGTTATAAACTGTTTTTTGCTTACATGGTTAACACTAGAACCAAAATTTCACACCAGCTGTAACGCTACTAGAATCAACAGCTTCGTCTTCTTGACGTCGCAAATCTCTTGCGTTGCCTAAAGCGGTCTCATAGCTGATACCCACATAAGGCGCGAGCTGACGACTTAACATCTCGTAAGTAAGCCTAACGTCAGCCCCAAACTCATTAAAGCCTTTAGTAATATGGTTATCCGTATCATCTTTGCTAAATGCCGTCAGCTCTACTTCTGGAATCACTACCCAATGTTGATCTAAGCGCCATTCGTACTCTGCACCTAGATCTAGACGAACTTGCCCATCAGTATATAAATAAGCTCTAGCATCGGTTTCGATGAAGTAAGGTGCAGTGCCTGCAATACCAGCCATCACGGCAGATTTATCATTTTCGGTATCATAAGCAACACCGGCTTCCCCATTCCAAAAAATACTAAGTGGCTTCCAGTAAGCGAGTGAGGTTAAACTATCAATTTCTTTATCGTCTTTAGTTTGGATACTACCTTCGCTACGTAGCGTTACGCGGTTGCTGTCTGTACCGTACCACGTATCAAACTCATAATTGATTTGATCATCGTCAAATTGATAGCCCAGATCGTCTACTGATACGCCCCATAACGGTAAGCTACCCATCATCACAGGCTTACCAAAGCGACCATAGGGAACACCGTTCGAGTAGTCAGGGCTTCGAGCATCGGCTGGTGCTTCCCCACCTTGCATCCCTGACATGTCCATACTGCCATGATCCATGCCCGACATATCCATGCCACTGTGATCCATACCTGACATATCGCCCGACATATCCATGCCACTGTGATCCATATCTGACATATCGCCCGACATATCCATGCCGCTATGATCCATATCTGACATATCGCCTGACATATCCATGCCACTGTGATCCATACCTGACATATCGCCCGACATATCCATGCCACTGTGATCCATATCAGACATATCGCCTGACATATCCATGCCACTATGGTCCATATCTGACATATTGCCCGACATATCCATGCCACTGTGATCCATATCTGACATGTCCATACCAGACATGTCCATACTGCCATGATCCATGTGCGACATCTCAGCAGCATTTGCTAAAGGTGACATTAATAACATCAAAGATGACATGCCAATAAACGGTAGACCTACTTTATATATTTTCATAATAAGGCTCATATTCGAAGGTTTATTAAACAACGGCAACTTCTCTAAACATCCCTGCTTCCATGTGATAGAGCAAGTGACAATGCCATGCCCATCTGCCAGCTTCTCCGGTGACATCAAAGCTTATCTTTTGTGCAGGCTGTACCATTATCGTATGCTTACGTACTTGAAACTCACCTGAAGGCATCCGCAGATCGCTCCACATACCATGCAAATGCATGGGATGATTCATCATGGTGTCATTGACTAAGGTAATACGTACGCGCTCGTTGGGCTTAATATTGACCGGTGCGGCATCTTTGAACATAACCCCGTCTAGAGCCCAAATATAGCGCTCCATGTTTCCCGTCAGATGTATTTCAATCTCTCTGGTGGGTTTGCGCTGCTCTGCCATTATCTCATCGCCGACAGAGCGCAACTGACTATAATTCAAAACCTTTCTATCAATGTTACGTAGATTAATACCAGGGTCATCAAGGTTCATACGCGGACTATCAACGCGCATATCGGACTTAAAGTCATATTCTGTCTTAGCATGCTTGGCTTTATAGCCATCAGCGCCCATAGCACCCATCATGTCGGCCATCGTCAGCCATTCGATTTTGTCCATAGCAGGTATCGCAGGACGAGCGCCTTTTTTAGTCGCAAGCGTTGTCGCAACATAGCCTGACCGGTCAATGTTTTGGGCAAATATGGTATGCGCATCTTTAGTCGGCGTCACGATGACATCATAAGTCTCGGCCACCCCAATACGGAAATCATCGATATCGACAGGACTGACATCAATCCCATCTGTCGCGACGACTTTCATTTTGAGACCGGGGATACGTACATCAAATATTGTCTGCGCTGAACCATTAATAAAACGTAGTTTGACGGGCTGACCAGCTTTGACGAGCTGCGTCCAGTTAGCCGCTGTCGTTTTACCATTCATTAGATAAGTAAAGGTTTTTTCACCAGATAAATCAGTAAAATCTGTCGGCATCATCCGCATCTGATTCCACATTTTGCGCTTATCAAAAGCTGCTTCTAGATCTGTTGCGGCAATATCGGACAGTAGCTTTTTGAAATCTGGTAAATGATAATTATCAAAGTCGGCGCGTTGCTTTAATAGTTTCAGTAAGTTATGCGGATCGCGGTGCGTCCAATCACTGAGTAAAATGACATGGTCTTCCTCGATAGGATGACGTTCGCGTCCTTTTGGCTCAATGACAATGGCCCCGCGCATACCAGTTTGTTCTTGGAATCCAGTGTGCGAGTGATACCAATAAGTGCCAGATTGTTTTAGCGTAAATTTATACGTAAAGGTGCTATTCGCTGGGATACCATCAAAACTAATACCTGGCACGCCATCCATCTCGAATGGCACTAGCAGACCATGCCAATGAATGGAGGTTGACTCATTCATCTGGTTATGGACGCGTATCACTACCGTATCACCCTCGCGCATTTTTAGCGTCGGCGCTGGTAATGAGTCATTAATGAGTGTCGCCGTGCTTGATTTTCCATTAACAATAATGGGTTTTTTGCTGACATAAAGATCAAACTCTTTGCCTGTCAGTATGGGTACTTTATGCTCGGGTTTATCACTGTTAATGACGGCGTTTTTTTGATTTGCACCCAACGCACTATTGGCAATGGTTGGTAACGTCGATAACATAGACGCGCCAAGTAGCGTAGATGACCCTGTCAAAAAACGTCGACGGTTAAGCATGTTTTTATTATTCATAATGATGACCTAACTTAATCCATTAAATGGGAATTGAGTTTGTACCAAACGAGCTACTTTAAACATCAATCAAACTACAATTGCTGCTGCGGCGACTCAACATCAGCATAAACGCTTGTCGTACCGTCTTTATTGATTTGCATAATTTGATACGGCATAAATTGGTTTTGATACTCCATACCAGGGCTACCGACTGGCATACCGGGTACAGCAAGACCGATAGCATCGCTAGGCGGATTTTTTAAGAATTGTGCCATGTGCTTGGCGGGGACATGGCCTTCAAAGACATAACCATCGGTGGTGACTGCGGTATGGCAAGACTGCATTTGCGGCGGTACGCCATAACGCTCTTTGAATAAAGACAAGTCTGCAACATCGTTCGCCGTTGCATTTAGACCATTATCTTCTACATAACCTACCCATTCTTTACAACAGCCACAATTAGCATCTTTATAAACAGTGGCAGAAACATTTTTAAGGAGATCTGATTGGTTTATTAAAGGAGCCGTCACCGCTGTAAGCTCAGCTTGTGGTTCTACTACCTGAGCCGTTTGTGTAGCAACCGTTGGCTCAGGTTGTACAGGCTTTGAATCAGATGCGCTCGTATTTGATTGGCTACAAGCCGCTAATAATAGTGAAGATGTCACCATCACTAAAAGAACACGACCAGATAACCGGTTGTGTTCACTAGGAAATATATTGGTATAGCGTCTCATAAAGCCACTCCTAAGCGTTTGTTTACATATTTGATATTCTAAATACTTTACCCTGCATCTAAAGTAGCATAGGCCTATTATAAAATGTTAAGCGCAGCACCTATGCAGTATTGCTCAGTACTGCGTTGTTGACATTAAAAACTATGTGTTAAAACCCATGTACTAAAACCACGATACTAAAAACCATAATATTGAAAATAATTAATGCTGCATTCCAGATTCGTCGCCCGACATATCCATATCCATATTACCATCAAATGACATATCCAACATATCGTCATCTAACCTAGTCGTTAGCATGGTGTACTGACTTTCATTCAATTCAGGTAATGATCTAATAAAAGCGACCATTGCCCACATCCTATCGTCATCATGAGAAGCTCCCCACGCTGGCATTCCAGACGCCATGATGCCATGTTTAATCGCCCAAAAACTTTGTTGTGCACCAGCTTTCGTTTGATAACGTTCAACAACATCAGTCTTGGTAAAGTTAGGCGGTTTAGGATATAGACTCTCGCTGAAATCAGTCTTTTCTACCCCAGGAGACAAATGACAGCCTGCGCACATATCTTTGTAATCCGCACCACCAGTGCTAATCATATCTACTTGTTCTAAATCTGGAACAACAATATCTTTACTCGCGTTTTCTATAGACCGGTTACGAGCCGTCTCCAAGAAGTTGTAGACCATTGGGCTATGCTCTTGATCGGCCCCAACATTTGAGACGCCACTAATAACGACAATGAAAATACCAGCAATTGCGACAACAACGGTAAAAAGTGCCCCCAATAAAAATTTCATATACTTATCCTAAAAATCCATTTTTGTTAATACATCACTATCATTTAATAAAACTGCCTAATAGTGATGTATATTTAACAGGACTAGATTTGAAATTCTTAAGACTTACTGTCACTGCTCACACAGTGTTTTTGGTACATCTGTTTCATTTTACCCATATTAGCCATCATTGCTTTCATAGCAGGATCGTTCATATCCATTTTGCTATGATCCATTTTGCCCATCATTTGCACATGCTTTTCCATCTTTTCGCAGTTCATTTGATCCTTTTCAGCATGCATTTTTGGATCATGTGCCATAGCAGACGTTGAAACGACTAGAGCAACAGCAGTAACGATGATTGATTTAGGCATTGATTTGAATAGTGACATAATTAATTCCTTGTTTGATTTGATTAACAGCTCATAAAGCGTAGGTTTGGGTTGAATTCAGCTTTAATGTATTGAAACTTAAAGAATATATTGTCACTTAAAGTTGTCAAAGACTAAGGCTATTAAATCAGTTTAAATGATAACTTACTCATTCTGACTGACAGATGACACTAAGATGACAATTCTGTCATCTTCGCATCTATAGATTTTAATGCTGAACGTAATCCTTTAGTATTGCCTTAGCATTACTGTCACGATCTCTACCGTACTTGTCTACAAAATACTTTTCAGCTTGCAGATGTTGATCTTGGTGCTGAACCTGACAGGCCGCTCTTGCATCGACATAGCTTTTCATTTGAGCATCAGATATTTGCGCATCATTGTGATCAGCGTTTTTTGCAAATTCAGTAACCGCATCGCAGTTGTCGATAATCGAAGTACTTAGGTTGGTAGTATGAGCATTTGCTGCTGACATGCCAATAAGCATCGACAATGATAATAGAGCTGCATTTTTTAGACCATAATTTTTCATATAATACTCTCAAAAATAAATAATTGGACATTCAAGTAGAATGTTTGTTAGTGAAGCTATTTATAGAAGTTAACTTTATTTTTTAGAAACTATCTCTAGCAGACAAAGCTTTCTATTTAGCGTTGATTAAGGATACTAAATTGAGACTGACAGCTTAATGACGAATACATGACATGTTTGTTAGAAATAAATCAATCTTGTCATACTCTCCAATAAGACCAAATGCTAAAACCCACGGTGGCACCTATGCTTTTTGGCCCGCGCAGTTATATCAAGCATCTTCTGTCAAGCTACGAATTATTAAAGTGTGGTAAGAAATGCTATTAATATAAGAAGTGCTATTAATATAAGAAATATCATTAAAAAGGATAGGCTATGAAAGTATTACTGGTAGAAGATGAGATAAAGCTTGGAGAGTATATAAAAAAGGGGCTAACCGAGGCTGGCTTCATCGTTGACCACCATACGACTGGTCTAGACGGCTATCATGCCTTGATGACAGATGAGTTCAGCGTGGTGTTAATGGATGTGATGCTACCTGATGTCAGTGGCTTTGAGTTGATACGCAATTACCGCGCTGCTGGGAAGCATACGCCCGTCTTATTTTTGACTGCAAAAGATGATTTGAGTGATAAAATCAAAGGTATTGAAATCGGCGGAGATGATTATCTAACCAAGCCTTTCGCCTTTGCAGAATTAATAGTCAGGATAAAAAGTCTGTTGCGCCGTGCCAATCAATCTGATTATAAAAGTACTATTATGGAGTTAGCAGATCTAAAAATGGACATTGCCAAGCGCACCGTATATAGAGGCGACAGCGCCATTAAGCTAACTGCAAAAGAGTTCTCCCTATTGCAGTTTTTGTTAGAACGTCAAGGTGAGGTATTGCCGCGCTCCGTCATCGCATCGCAAGTATGGGACATGAATTTTGATAGTGATACCAATGTCATTGACGTCGCTATAAGACGTCTGCGACTCAAAATCGATGATGAATTTGCTATAAAGCTGATTCATACCGTGCGCGGGATGGGTTATCGATTGGATGCCGTAAATACTTCGGATACGAATACTGATAGCGCTACAATCAATGACAATGCAATGAATAGCGTTGCCATCAATAGCACTGAAGCCAAATAAAATGAAATATAACTTCGAAAATCGACGCTTACCCCTGCTATGGCGGACAATTTTTTTACTGACGATATTCGTTGTTATCTCTCAAATCGTTATTTACATTTGGGTTCAACGCTCTGTAAATGGTCACTTTGAGCAAATGGATTCAGAGATTATTACTCATGCCGCCTTTAATCTACGCAAGCGAGTAACCCATCTCGATGAAGAAACGGCTTTTCCAACTTTACCCTCTTCAATATCTTCATCAACTTCGCTGAACTCGCCCACTTTACCAGCACAAGCGCCAGCACCAATTGGAGCTGACCACCTGCATTCCTCTTGGCTAGACTACGATCTAAAGACGCTCGTAGCCGATAAAAACGGCCGCTTATTGTCTAGCACTCCTAGTAGTTTTGCCGATGAATTGCCCACAGATTTTAACCTGTCATCTCTATGGCAAGACCATCACGAACAGCAGTTTGTTATAGAGATAAATAATAGAAGTTACCGAGCAGTTATCATTCAAGACAATCAAATGCTCGCGCTTATCGCCCTGCCTATTGATGTCCATCATCAGTATTTATTACAGTTTAACCGCCAGCTCAGTATGATATTGATAGCGATTACCCTGCTATTGGTGTCAGTCGCAGCATTAAGTGTCTACTGGGGTTTTGCGCCTTTATCTACTATCGTACAAAAGATGAAGGGCATCAATCCTGAAAAGCTGGATGAACGAGTCATCGTTAGTGATATGCCGCGAGAGCTACGACCGCTTGCTGAGTCTTATAACTTAATGATGAGTAAGCTTGAGGGGAACTTTGAATCACTATCGCGCTTCTCGGATAACATCGCGCATGAGCTGCGTACCCCGCTGGCAACTCTTGGCACTCAGACTCAGGTCATGCTTAGCAAGACTAGGAATACGAATGAATATATCGAGCAATTGCATCATCAGCATGACACGCTTGAGCAATTATCTGCGCTGATTAATAACATGCTCCTGCTAGCTAAAACTCAAAAAGGGCTTTATGACTCTCAACTCAACGTTGTCGATACCGAGTCACTAATCACAAAGCTTATCTCCTACTATGAAATGATAGCGGAAGATCGTGAGATAGCTTTTGAAAAAACGGGCAACTTTGGCGCAGTATTAGGCGATGAAGGCTTGTTGCAAAGATTGTTTGCCAATCTAATGTCAAATGCCATCTATTATGCGGCTAGTGATAGCGTCATTACTATTGCAGCATCTGCGATTGCCACTACTTCTATTGCCTCTCATCACGTGGTAAATAGCGCAAAAGTCAATGTAGCAAGCAATGTAAAAAATAATGACATCCAAAATCTAGGGCAAACAATAAAACAAACCTCTAAACCATCACCTTTAAAAATAACCATCACCAATCGCTTGGACGAACCCTTGACTCAAACTGAGGCGAACAAATTATTTGAGCGCTTCCATCGTCATCATAGAACGACAACTATGCATGCAGGATCAGGTCTGGGATTATCCATTGTGCAAGCTATCGTCAACGCCCATAACGGCAAAGTCAGCATTACTATCAAAGATGATTATTACTTCCAAGTTGAGGTAATTTTGTAGCACTCAAAGTTAGAGGTTCCAAGTTTATTCTCTTAAGTAATCAAAGGTTTTACACCAGCCCTCACAGCGTTCTGCATCACGCTTGTCATATATGCTCATAGCAGATTCGAGATTCAAATTGAATTCATCCTCCTTATCTTCTGCAAGTGCTGTCAGTCGCATCGAATACCAAGCAGTCACACCGCCTGGAGGATTGGTATTGAATCTTGGAAACTCTGGATCGCCCCCATCAATACTTAGCCAATCATGTGCAAGATGTGGATTAAGCGCCATAGCACGTCCTATACTTACCATGTCTACAGCACCGCTTTCGACAGCATCAATTGCTTGCTGACGTGTCTTAAAGCCACCAGTCGCCATGATTGGAATCACAGTTATTTTTTTCGCACGGCTTGCAAAATCAAGGAAATAAGGCCCAGCACCTGAATTACTGTCTGAGCTTGCAACTGCCCCTGGAAAATAAGTTCCGCCACTGATGTCGATTAGATCAATAGACGTTTGATCAAGCAATCGAACCATCTCCATAGCGTCGTCTTCCGTCAATCCACCTTCCAACTTATCGGTTGAATTGATTTTAATACCAATCGGAAACGCGTCTCCAACAGCTTGCCGAACCGTATCTATAATCTCTTGAACGATGCGAAATCTCGACTTGATTGATCCGCCATATTCATCCGTACGTCGATTGAATAACGGAGATAAAAACTGGCTCAAAAGGAAGCCATGTCCAGCATGAATCTGCACACCACCAAATCCTGCATCCTTGGCAATTAACGCAGCCTTTGCGTAGATACTTGGTAACTCCTTAATGTCTTCGACTGACATGCTCTCACACTTCAATCCTTCAAGGTCTAACGCAGATGGACCCTTAGGCCGACTGACAGGCAAATAGGATAACGCTCCAGCATGTCCGAGTTGCGGCCAAATATGCGCTCCACCGTTAGATCCTCGACGTGCCAAGGATTGCAATGCGTTTTGATCAGTAGTTGGTCCTAATACTAGATTGCCAGGTTTTTCAGGATGTCGAGGATCGCCCTGTACTTCGCCAATCAGAGACAAGGCTGCACCGCCTTCCGCCCAGCGCTCATAGAGACGTGACTGTGCTGTAGTGGCGTTGCCTTTTCCATCACCAAGTGAGTCTGACATTGCGGCCTTTGCTAATCGGTTTTTGAGCGTCACACCACACGGCAGTTCAAGTGGAGCGGCTAATACATTGGCTGAACTTGAAAGTTCATGCTTAGTCTGTAATTGTTTCATCGACTTTCTCCATCGTTATATCGAAATATTTAGATATTAAGTGTCTGTTAAATACTGTGGTTCTGTTAAATACTGTGGTTCTGTTAAATGCATTGTCTTTAGTTTTATCAGTACGAAATAGAATAGATACGTTAATAGCCACATGTTACTGGTATAAATTTTCCTTGCTTGCTGTTAACACAGAGGCTGCGAAAAATTCATCCCAGTAGCGCTGTATCGGTTTTAAAGTGATTTACCTATATGCTAATTACTTATGTTAATTATTAAGGCTTTAACAACTCTTTCTCAACCTCATCAATGAACGCTTGGATATTAACCTCATTGCGTCGATAAAAGGTCCATTGTCCATGACGCTCAGCAATGACCAAACCAGCCTGCTTTAAAAGACTCATATAGGTTGAGATTGTCGATTGTGACAACCCTGCTTTTTCTTGAATGTACGCAACACAAACACCGTCCAAATCAGCATGCTCTGGTAGCGAAGGCGGAAAGTTCGACCTATCTTTCAACCATTCAAGAATTTTACGCCGCATAGGATTGTTAAGGGCGGAGATTACATTTTCAATATTCATAAATCATAATATCCCGATATATAGATAAGAGTCAACGGATAATTAAAACTAATTTCAATAACTCGGTAGCATCGGCAACCAAAACACCAAGGCCAACAGCGTGGCTAATAATACTGGCGGCGTGATGAGCAGCCCGATTTTCATATACTGTCCCCAGCTGATTTTATAGTCCTTCTCTGCCAATACATGTAGCCATAACAAGGTCGCAAGGCTACCGATGGGCGTAAACTTTGGCCCCAAATCATTGCCAATCACATTAGCATATATCATCAGCTCGCGAGTCGCTGCGGGTACTTGCGCGCTATCAATAGCCAATGCACCTACTAAGGTGGATGGCATGTTGTTCATGATAGAAGCCACTATCGCCGAAAGGAATCCAGTCCCTACTGTAGCGATGATATTGCCCTGCTGCCCTAACCAGTTAAGTATTTGGGCACCATAAGCCGTTAACCCTGCATTACCCAACCCATAAACGACCAAGTACATACCGATTGAAAACAACACGATTTGCCAAGGCGCTTTACGTACGACGTCAGATACAGAAACAACAGCACCCCGACCACCCTGCCACCAGCGTCCTGCAATAGCCATCAGCACCAGCGCAGCAGCGCCAGTGACGAAGGAGATAGGAATACCTAGTGATTCAGTCGCAAAATAAGCAACAAGTAATAATGCTAATAGCGGAAAAGCTGCCTTAAAAACCAGCGAATCTTCAATAGCGGATACGGGTGCGCTAAGATTGGCGATGGAATAGTGTTTTGGAATTTGGCGTGAATACACCACCCATAACACTGCTAATGTTGCGATGACAGAAACGATATTGACCGGCACCATGACCGCCGCATAACGTCCAAAGCCAATATCAAAATAATTGGCGCTAACGATATTGACCAGATTAGAAGTCACTAACGGCAAACTTGCAGTATCAGCAATAAAGCCCGTCGCGATGATAAAAGCCAATGCCGATGGCGGTGAAAACTTAAGCCGTAGCAAGATAGCGATGACAATCGGTGTCAATAGTAATGCAGCCCCATCATTGGCAAAAAAAGCAGAGATAAACGCGCCCAATATCACAATCATGGGAAATAATAACCGTCCTTGTCCATTGCCAAGTCTGGCTACATGCAGTGCCGCCCAACCAAAAAATCCCGCTTTATCTAATATAATTGAGATGATGATAAGCGCCACAAAAGTAAAGGTTGCATCCCAAACAATGTCCCAGACGATACCAACATCAGATAAATGCACCACACCAAAAGCTAAGGCGACCAATGCACCGCCCATCGCGCTCCAACCAATGCCCAATTCTTTAGGCTGCCATATCACCAAAACTAAAGTCACGATAAAGATAATTAATGCGAGCATGGAGCAACCTTATTTGAGCTGACTTTTTTAACCGGCTTGTTTTAACCGAATTGGTTTAGCCGACTTAATATATAAAAGATTAGAGCGATTTTTGATTGACACGTTGCGACACTGCTTCAGCGCTTTCTACCCGTTCTGAATAGCGATCTGTCAGATAAGCTGAGCGTCCACGAGTAAGCCAAGTGAACTTTACTAGCTCCTCACAGACATCAACGAGGCGCAGATATAAGGGCGACTTGTCCATGCGATTATCGTCGTTAAACTCTAAAAAGGCCTTAGGAATAGACGATTGATTGGGGATAGTAATCATGCGCATCCAACGTCCAAGAATACGCAGCTGATTGACGGTATTAAAGCTTTGGCTGCCACCGCTCACTTGCATCACCGCTAAGGTTTTGCCTTGGGTTGGACGTACGCCGCCCATTGATAACGGAATCCAATCGATTTGTGCTTTCATAATACTAGTGATGCTGCCGTGGCGCTCTGGACTCACCCACAGCATGCCTTCTGACCACTGCGCCAGCTCGCGTAACTCTTGTACCTTTGGATGGTCGCTATCAGCATCATCTGGCAGCGGTAAACCCGATGGATTAAAAATCCGCACCTCGCAGCCATACCAACGCAATAGCCGACTTGCCTCTTCAGCCGCTAGCCTAGAAAATGAGCGCTCACGTAACGACCCGTATAGCACTAGTATCTTTGGCGGATGACGTGGATCATTTGGCGCAATCAATGACTCAATATCAATCGGTTGTAATTGACTGGCATCAATATTGGGCAAGTCATCTAGATTGGATAAGTCATCGACGTCAGATTGCCCTGTATTAATCTTTACCATGATGTAGAACCTCTCCATCTTCTTTAGTAAAGCTGCTGACTGGGTGGTCTAACAATTCAAACACTCGCTCTGAAGGTCGACACAAGGCTGCGCCTTTATTTGTGACCACGATAGGACGGTTAATTAAGATAGGATGGGCAATCATCGCATCGATAATCTCATCATCAGATAACTCAGGATTATCTAAGCCCAGCTCATCATTAATGGCTTCTTTACTGCGTAGCAACTCTCTTGGCGAGAGGTTCATTTTTGCCAATAGCTCAACCAAGTAGTCACGGGTTGGCGGATTTTTTAGATACTCCACTACTTCCGGTTGCTCGCCTGATGCCTTCATGATAGCTAGTGTATTACGAGAAGTACCGCAGTTAGGATTATGAAAAATTAATGGTTTCATAGCAATCTCACCTATTTTATAAGTATATTTATTAAGAATATATTTGTTAAGAAGACGTTTATTAAAAATTTATTTATTGAGAGATAATTATTGAATCAGTTATTGGCTTAGTGGTTGTTTTAAGGACTGTCTTGATTATTAGGTTTAGCAGTCTCACATCCGCTCAAACTGTCCATGAGCGAGGCACACAATTCTGGATGGCCCGCACAGCAATCTTGCAATAAAAACTGAACAACGGCCTCCATATGCAACAACGAGGCGCGATAGATTATCTGCCGACTTTGGCGTTTTGACACCACCCACCCTGCTCGTGCCAGCACTGATAAATGCGCCGACATAGTGTTATGCGGCACAGACAGCTGACGGGCTATTTCACCCGCAGGTAAACCCTCGGGCTCTTGACTGACAAGTAACCTAAAGGCTTTAAGACGAGTATCTTGAGAGAGCGCAGCGAAGCTTGCGATAGCGTTAGTTATTTCCATATGTCCAATAATACAGACATATTGAAATAATTCAATAGATAATAAAACAGAAGTTTTGATAAGTGATGACTTAGAGCTTTTGATAATCTAATTTCTAGCAATATAAAGGCGATTTAATTTAAAAAGAACATAATGTCATTTGGGTAAATTTATCGAAGCATCGAAAAGTGCAAAGCGTACAGTAAGTGAGGAAAATTTATACCAGCAGAACATTATTTTTAACGCATTTTTTTATTTGTAATTGGTAATACAACACACAGCAAAAAACCCGCTAAAAATAATTTAGCGGGTTTCTAATGTCAATAAACAAGTCAGGTTATCAACTAACAGGCTACAAAATAAATTAGCTTACACTGCCCAACAAGAGCAACCAAAGGCACCGAAGAAGTCTTTAAAGTTAGACACCGGCGCTTTCGAAGTCCAAGCTTTGGCATGGTTATGACCGTGCAGCGTACAAGCGCTGGCACAACCACAAGCCATCGCTGCTTGATTCATCAGTGGCTCTAGTGAATTTTTACCCGCACCCTCAGGCTCGCCCCATGCGCCGTAGCCCCCATATTGATTGACTGGTGACCAATCTGGCATAGCAGGCGGTAGCGGCGTATCGTAATCTGAAAACTCACCATCAGCATAGACGACTTTTCCGCCAACCACCGTCATATTCGACGTCAAATATGGAATTTCATTTTCTGCGACGCTAAAGAAGTCTTTACTTGGCACAATAAAGTCAGCCAAATGTCCCACTTCAATGCGACCACGTTCGCCTACTTGATTAGAGAACCAAGCGACTTTTTCGGTCCACATACGCAGTGCTGTTTCGCGATCAACCAAATTGTCTTGATCATACAGTTTCATACCACCAACGGTTTTACCAGTAATAAGCCAAGCCAGTGACACCCATGGATTGTAAGACGCGACGCGCGTCGCATCGGTACCGGCAGATACGTTGACACCACTATCTAACATTTGCTTAACGGGTGGCGTATTGGCAGCAGCAGCCGTACCATAACGCTCAGCAAAGTACTCACCTTGATACGCCATACGATGCTGTACCGCAATACCACCACCCAGCTCCGCGATACGATCAATATTGCGTTGTGAGATAGTTTCCGCATGGTCAAAGAACCAGTTGAGACCGTCGATAGGCATGTCTCTATGGACTTTTTCAAACACATTTAGTGAGCGCTCAATAGTCTCATCATAAGTGGCATGCATGCGCCATGGCCACTTGTTCTGTACCAAGATACGAATAACATCCTCAAGCTCGCCTTCCATCTCAGGCGGCATCTCTGGGCGCGGCTGACGAAAATCCTCAAAGTCAGCGGCTGAGAATACCAGCATCTCGCCTGCACCATTATGGCGGAAGTAATCATCGCCTTGCTTATAATTGGTGGTCTGCGTCCATCTTAAGAAGTCTTCTTTCTCTTCTTTTGGCTTTTGGGTAAACAAGTTATAAGCCATACGTACGGTAAGCTGATTATCATCATTGAGCTTTTGCACGACTTCATAATCATCAGGGAAGTTTTGCGAACCGCCACCAGCGTCAATGATGCCAGTCACGCCTAAACGGTTAAGCTCACGCATGAAATGACGGGTTGAATTGACTTGATAATCAAATGGCAGCTTTGGTCCTTTGGCTAATGTGGCATAAAGAATAGTCGCATTAGGCTGGGCGATAAGCAGACCTGTTGGATTGCCATTGGCATCACGTTGAATCTCACCACCGGGTGGTTCTGGCGTATCTTTGGTATAGCCCACGGTGCGAAGCGCTGCCGCATTAAGCAAAGCGCGGTCATATAAATGCAGGATAAACACTGGCGTGTCTGGCGAGATAGCGTTAATCTCATCTAATGTCGGTAGCCGCTTTTCTACAAATTGATTCTCAGTAAAACCGCCAACGACACGAACCCACTGCGGTGACGGTGTCTTGTCTACTTGAGTTTTTAGCATAGACATAGCATCGGCTAATGAGCGTACGCCATCCCAGCGCAGTTCCATATTGTAATTCAGACCACCACGAATGACGTGTGTATGGTTATCGAATAGACCTGGTATCACGCTACGTCCATTAAGATTAATCGACTTGGTATTATCACCTTTGAGCGCTTGTATTTCTTGATCACTGCCGACAGCGATGAAACGGTCGTCCTTGATAGCGACAGCACTAGCATTAGGCTTAGCAGGATCAAGGGTGGTCATTTTACCGTTGTAATAAATAATGTCAGGGCTTGTCATAATATTATCCTTGTTATAGTAAGAGACCTTAGTGTCAAACAACTTAACTATATGAATTTTATTAGCAATAAAACCAATCAAATGACACTGCATTTATAAACACTACGTTGCTTCTATAAACACTACGTTTCTATAATTACTACATATCAAAACATTGTACTGTTATTAATTTTAATCATTCTGTATAGGAGCTTTTAAAGAAACAGTGCTGTCGGGCGCGCTACTATTTTTACTATCTAGTGTCACGGTTTGGTGAAAGGCAAAGGAGGGTTTGTTAATAAACTGCTTAGCAAAAGGCACTATCTGCTCGCCCATCAGCATACCAAACAATCCAACTAAGGCAGCAACTGGCGGCGCAGGTGAGCGCACGTTTAGTACACCATATAACAAACCAGCCAGAATACCGACAGTCAATGAGATGATATAAATTTTCATATTCCTATCATTTTATTATAAAGGGTTGGCTGAACCTTTAGCTGTCCAGAATAGCTAAAGACACAACCAACCTTTTGTGATTAATTAATCTTATATTTTGGCAGGGTTAGGGCCGATGCTGCCAATAGATTGAGCACGGGCAGGCGCTTTATGCACCATTGTATAAGCATAATCAACACCCATACCATAAGCACCAGAGTGCTCTCTTACAATATCCATAACCGCATCATAAGTGGCTTTATTAGCCCAGTCACGTTGCCATTCAAGCATGACTTGTTGCCAAGTAACAGGGATAACGCCCGCTTGCACCATACGATCCATTGCGTACTGATGCGCTTCAACAGAAGTTCCACCAGAAGCGTCAGCAACCATATAAATTTCGTAGTCTGTGTCTTGCATGCATGATAACGCAAAAGATAAGTTACATACTTCTGTCCATAAACCAGAGACGACAATTTTTTTGCGACCATCTTGTGCATGTTTGGCCAAGGCATCACGTACGTTTTGATCGTCCCAAGAATTCATCGAAGAACGCTCAAGCGTTTCGTTTTGTGGAAATACACTCAAAAGTTCAGGTAGCGTATTACCAGAGAAGCTAGCCGTTTCAACGGCAGTGATCGTCGTTGGAATATTAAAAGCTTTAGCCGCTTTTGCCAAACCAACCACATTGTTCTTTAAACTTTGGCGGTCAATCGACTGTACGCCAAACGCCATTTGCGGCTGTTGATCAATAAAAATAAGCTGACTATTCTGAGGGTTCAATAATTCTAAAAGTTTGTTAGACATATTTAACATCCTAATAATAAAGTGAATAATTATAAAAATTTAGGGCTAGGAAAATCTTACAGCCGAAACCTACTAACTCATTGATAAATGCTAAAATGGTATAACGAAGTTGAATTATATTATTAATAAAAACTTAATAATAATAATAATAGTATTAGATATTCTTAATATTATTATATGAATAAAACTTTATGTGTACAAGGCAAAAATTGGCATATTACAGTTTTAGTACAATTAATAGCCTCTGTACTGTGTCCCAAAAAAGTATTTATACTAACAAACCTACCTAACATTCATAAAAGCATTAAACATAAAAAAACCCTAAGTAAATAAATACTTAGGGTAAAACTGATTAACGCAATCTTAGTTTTTAGATAGGGTGTGTACAAGAGGCTCAAACTTTAGAACCTAAGTTTTAAAAGTGTTAAAGGCTATAAAATCTACACCCCGCCCGCGCCTTTGCTTGACGCCTCGCTATTTTCTACCAGTATAGCGGCCGCTGTTTTTTTGAGTATTGCCCACTGTTCATCATCGACATGGATACCTTCCTTCCATGAGCGCTGATGCGTTGCAAATAGCTCATCCGTCGATATTTTATGATCGAAATGCTCGATTTCTTGCTCAATATCGAAGTTAGCAGTAGCCAGCTCAATGATCATATCGTTGGTATTGTAATTGTCTTGTGGTTCATTAAAAAAGTACAAGTCAGGATAGACAAAGCCTTGATTTAAGGTTAACAAAGTATGCTTAGGTATCGTACCATTATCCCACTTCGCTAGACAGGCAATGCCATTATCAGCAAGCTTGACCAACTCACTATAAGCCAACCAGCGATTATGACAGTTCATTAAGTAAATCTGAAAATGATCCAAATCGCCCATCTTTTCTAGTGCATAGTCCATTATGGCAGGCAAGTGACAAATCAAACTGCTGCCATGTAGATCAAAGCGAATCGCGCCAGTCTCTTGATGGATGATATCAATGGGCATATCTTGCTCAGTTAAGATATATGGGCTGGCATTATTAAAGTGACATACACCGTCCAAACCAGCCATTTCTAACTCAGCCACCATAGAGGCGATCACATCAGCTTCACCTACTTCTCGATGCATACCAGTAAAGGCTTTATACACCATTGCCACGATTTCATTATGCGATACAATCATGTCTTAAACCTCCTTAGTAATGGCTGAGTCTTGTATGGACAGTTTTTGGGTAGGCGAGTTTTCTGTAGACAAACTCTTTGTAGACAAGTCAGGCAATAAAGGAAACAGCCATTCATCACTATGTACTTCTGCAAATAAAGGCGCACCTTGGAATAAAGTAATTCGCACCCAGCGATCAGATCTAGGATCGAACTTAGTTGCGCCAAACATCGATAGCTTACAGCGTAGCAGATGCATCGGCGGTGCATTCTTATGTAAGACATTCATCTGGATATCGCCCATTTTTTTATGGCCCATGGTCCATACGCGGCGAGCGATAGAGCGGTACTTAGGTTTGCTTAACATAAACTCAGATATGAGCTGCTGTGGATCGGCTCGCTGTAATGCTAAATACAGATTTTTTGCTTGCCGTGCGATGTTTAATGACAGCTCTCGATCATCACCGGGCTCTTGTCCGCGTACGCCCATGCGTGGCTCTTCTTTATCCACCGATCGATACCAAAACCAATAGCTATTTTCAGGCTCATTAAAATCAATAGTAATCGCCCATTGATAACGCGTCTCTAAGACGTCAAGCAAATCTTGAATCACTTTCCCTTTCGGTAGGGTTAAGTTTTCATCAGCGTTGACTTTTTCTTGGAACGAATCCACACGCTCAGGATATAGCTCCATCAAGCAGGAAATGATGACTTCTTGGCTCTCAAAACTTAAGTGATTATGAGCTTGCAGGAACTCTGCCCATATCGTGTAATCTTCAATCGTCGTCATCAAGGCGCTTTGTAATGACGTCAACTCTGTAACGACGGTCGTGTTTAACGCAGCTTGCTGCTCATTGATGGTAACGATTTCGGTAAAGTGCTGAATGGCACGCTTAAGTAAGCTTTCAAAGTACTCAGTCTTTTCAGCTTCAATATCGCAGACCAAAGTCGCTTGTACGGCTTCTTCACGAGTGGTGAGCCACTGATCAACAATGCAAGGATGATTGATGAGATATGGCGCCATACCCAGACCAGTCGCATTACCGATACCGAGATAATGCTTAATCTCTGGATGGAGCGCGACCGCTTTGCTACCGCCCTTTTTCTTAGCTAAAAAATCAACCCAATCAAGGCTAAATTCGCGTAGCAAATAAACTGCACACATCTGCGCACGAAACGACTGATTAAAGTCTTCACTATGATCTAATGGCTTAAAGTCATAAATACCAAATTTGCCATTGCCATAGACTGCCGTGGTACGCAGGATATAACCTACTTGTGCTAGTACATCAAGGTCTGGCTGCTTGCCATCAGCTAGCGCACTGACGATATGATCAAAGACCCGCACGCTTTTATTAGCACGTGCCAGCACCATCACCATATTGGAGTTGCGACCTGCCTCTTGTAATGGCACATTGGCTTTGAGATTATCGAGCAGCTCCTGACCAATCTCCCCAAAAACGAGACCAAAGGTGACATCCCACTTTTGTGCTATCACCCGATCATTACGCTCGTCATCCGCCAGCTCATTACAGAATACCACCAGATGATACTTGTGCTCTGGGGTTTGCAGGCGATAAATGACTTGTCCATAACCATTATCATCTAGGTCCCAAAGATGCGTGCTCAGCGTCCATTTTTCTCTATCAATTTTACGCAATAATGTGCGCACAAAGCTGATACGCGTCTGGTGCATGGCGCCCAATCTTTCAGCATTCATAACCACAGCGGGGCTGCGTAAAGACAGTGTCGCTACGTCAATGCTCTCATTGCTTGCGTGAACCAAATTCATAATTCCACTACCTTACATAATGTGTCAGACCAATTAACTGGCTAACTGTTTTAACGAACAATTTCAACCAAACTTCTTAAAAAATCTCTATCATAATCAAAATGTTATATATGAATTACTAATTATGATAGTTGACTAATGGTCTATTTTTCTCCCATAATCTTTTCTTTAGCGAGCTTCTCCTCCGCTAATCGATGATTGACCTCAACTCGATTCGGACGATACAAATCTTGATCGCGTGCCATTTGCTGTGCGATTTGTGGTCCGTTCCATAGTGACGGCAATAAAACAAACGAAACCGGAACAGCGGTAATCACGATGAATGATTGCAACGCCGTTACCCCGCCTGAACCAAGCGAGATTAATACGATAGCGGTAACCCCCATCATAACGCCCCAAAATGTACGAATCATAGCATTTGGCTCATGCTCGCCACTGATAACGACACTGATGGTATAAGTCATCGAATCCCCTGTCGTCACGATAAAGACCGTGGTCAAAATCAAAAACAGTATCGAGGTAATCAATGGAAACGGCAATTGCTGCGTGACCGCCAATAGCGCGCCAGGTAAGTTAAAACCTTCAAAAGCGCTACTAACACTACCGGGATTGGCAATCTCAAACGCCAGCCCTGAACCACCAACGACGGTGAACCAAAAACAGGTAACCAATGGCGCAATAATACAAACGGTGGTGATTAATTGGCGAATCGTACGGCCACGTGAAATACGGGCAATAAAGATAGCCATCATCGGGCCGTAACCTAAGAACCAACCCCAAAAGAACACCGTCCACCAGCTCAGCCAGCCTTCATCACCGCGGTAAGTTGCCATCGGAATGAAGTTATCAATCAAGCCACCGACACCTTGAATATAGCCATTGATAATAAAATTGGTCGGTCCAAAGATTAAAATAAAGACCATGAGCGCAAAGGCTAATATGACGTTAAAGCGGCTAAGCAGTTGCATACCGCGAGTCAGTCCACTAATCGCTGAAATAGTATAAAGCGCAATAGCGAATAATATGATGATAAGTTGGGTGCTAAAAGTATCAGGAATACCGAACAAGACATTGAGTGCATAGCTGGTCTGTAGACCCAAAAATCCGATAGGGCCGATCGTGCCAGCAGCAACCGCGACGATACAACAAGCATCAATGATTGCGCCCGTTTGACCGGTGAGCACACGCTCGCCAAACATAGGATAAAGCAGCGTACGTGGTTTAAGCGGTAAGCCTTTGTCATAGTGCAGATGCATCACAACGATAGCCGTCAAGCTGCCCACAATGGCCCACGCCAAAAAGCCCCAATGCATAAAGGATTGTGACAAAGCGTTAAATGCGCGTTGTTGCAAGTCTGGTGACTCACCGTATAAAGGCGGGGCTGAGACGAAATGCGCGATAGGTTCGGCGGCTGCCCAAAATACCCCACCGCCAGCAAGTAGCGTACAAAAAAGAATGGCCATCCATTTGAAGCTATCCATCTCTGGCACAGGTAAATTGCCTAAAATGACATGTCCAGTGCGTCCAGCGCCAACGGCCAAAGCGATTACAAAGGTTGCTAAAAGCAGTATTTGCCAAAAAGGGCCAAAGATGTTGACCGACCAAGAAAAGCCCACTTCAACTATTTTTGCCAAGCGCTCTTCTGCAAAGATAGCCATCAAAACAAAGGCGACCAGAAAACCGCCACTGTACCAAAACGCTGGGTTTTTAAGTCCTAAAGTATCGGAAGGCCCCTCTACATGAGTCAAGTTACCCACGGTTTTATTGGCGTTTGAGCGTCCTTGCTCATCGTTGTTAAATCCCTTTAAATCGGCCATGATGTGGCTCCATATGCTAACGTTGCGTTATTTAAATCAAGGGTATATAGTCAATCCACTATAAAAAATTGAAGGGGTTTAACGCTATAAAACATCGTTTGTCTTATAGCGCTTTCGAGTGAGAGCTTGCAAACCTAAACTTCTAAAATAAGATTTTGAAACTGAGCTTTAAAGCATTAATCACTAAGCCAAAGGCTTCAAGCCAATCTCAAGAAAATCAAACCAGTTCTGGCCGATGATTTTCCCAGTGTCAGCCTCATTAAAGCCATGCTTAAGCAGTCCATTATAGATATTTTCCATACCGTCTTTGCCTGCAAACCAAGGCAAGGTATCCGGCCAACCTGAATTATTAACGTTACCTTCACCATAATCCATCGCTTTCGACCAACGCCCATTACGCATCCACTCGAGTACCGCTTGCGGCTGGTTGAGACATAAATCACTACCAATCGCTAAATGCTCGACACCGTATTTATCAGCACAATTGGCAATCATGGTGCAGAAGTCATCAAGCGTACAATCACTACCATTGGGCAAATGGAATGGATACAAACTAAAACCTAATAGCCCACCCGCTTTGGTTAAGGCGCTAATGACAGTGTCTGATTTATTACGTAGTGCATCGTGTGCTGTGGTCGGATTGGCATGACTGATACATATCGGACGCGATGATGCTTCTATCGACTCAAGCGTTGATTGTTCAGCGCTATGTGACATATCTATAATCATCCCGACGCGATTCATCTCAGCGATAGCTTGCTGACCAAAACGGGTAATACCGCTATCGTTCTGCTCGTAACAACCAGTCGCTAATAAGCTTTGGTTGTTATAAGTCAGTTGCATAATCAGTAGACCCAAACGGCGCATGACACTAATCAGGCCGATTTCGTCATCGATTGGTGAGCAGTTCTGTGCCCCAAAAAAGATACCAACTTTACCCTGCTCCTTTGCGGTTTTGATATCGTCAACTGAATACACTGGCAAAATCAAATCGCTATTTTGCTCAAAACGCGCGTGCCACTCAGCAAAACGTGTCATGGTCTGACGAGCGTCTTCGTGATAGACCAAGGTTGCATGTACCGCATTAATACCACTGGCTTGTAGCATCTTGAAGTAGTCGCGATCCCAATGGCTATACTGTAATCCGTCAATGACGATATGATCTTGGTACATATCAATTCCCTTTAATACTGTTATAAGTAGCCGCCATCATTAGCTATTAAGCATGTTTTCACACAGTGTCGCTTCGATAGCGGCTAGTATTCTTGTTAAGAAGTTTCTAGTACGCTTTTTGATAAGCAGTCTTCACAATGGTATAAAACTCTTTCGCATATTGACCTTGCTCACGCGGACCAAAGCTCGACTCTTTACGGCCACCAAACGGCACATGATAGTCGGTACCCGCAGTCGCTAGATTGACCATGACGCAGCCTGCTTGTACTTGCTCTTTAAACATCGCACTACTGCGTAAGCTTTGAGTAATGATGCCGCCAGTCAAACCAAAGCGCGTATCATTGGTCATCGCAATCGCTTCTTCCAAGTTTTTGACGCGCATGACACAAGCAAGCGGAGCAAATACTTCTTCTTGGTTAATATCCCAGCTGTTATCGGTTTCAGTAAACAAGGTCGGCGACATATAGTAGCCATCATGTGGCATTTCTAAACGCTCACCACCGTAGGCTAAATTGGCGCCCGCTTGCTTGGCTTTTTCGATCCAATCCATGTTTGACGCCAGTTGCTTATCATCGACCACAGGACCCATAAAGATACCGTCATCAAGCGCATGACCGACTTTTAAAGTTTTCATTTTTGCGACCACACCTTCGACGAAAGCATCATGGATACTGTCCATAACGATTAAGCGTGAAGACGCGGTACATTTTTGTCCTGAACCACCAAACGCACCAGCAACCGCCGCATCAATAGCGACTTGTAAATCGGCATCATCAGCGATGACCAAGGCGTTTTTACTACCCATCTCAAGCTGGCAGCGGATGAAATTCGGTGCCGTAGCAGCAGCAACTTTGCGCCCTGTTGGTACAGAACCTGTAAAGCTGACTGCATCGATGTCTTTAGAATTGATAAGCGCATCACCTACGCTAGAGCCGCCACCTAATAGCAGGTTAAACGTACCTTCAGGCATACCTTGACGGTGAATAATTTCCGCTAACGCGACCGCACTGGCAGGCGTTAAATTCGCAGGCTTCCAAATGACACTGTTACCAAATGCTAAAGCTGGCGCGATTTTCCATACAGCAGTTGCAGTTGGAAAGTTCCAAGGAGAGATAATTGCGACCACACCGACAGCTTCACGGGTGACTTCGACTTTGACCCCAGGGCGTACAGAGTCAGCAAGGTCGCCCATTTGACGTAAGACTTCAGCGGCATAATAATGAAAGAACTGACCAGCACGATAAATCTCACCGCGACCTTCAGCAAAAGGTTTGCCTTCTTCACGTGACAACAAAGTACCTAGCTCATCACAGCGGGCAATCATCTCATCACCAATCGCTTGCAGGATAGACTGCTTCTTTTCAAGTGGCGTTGCTTCCCACTTTGGCTGCGCCTGACGAGCAGCGGCAATGGCATCTTTTACTTGGTCTTTACTTGCTTGTGCGAACTCACCAATGGTTTCGCTGGTATCAGATGGGTTGATATTGGCAATGGTATCAGCGCCCGCTTGCCATTCACCATTGATATAAAGTGATTTGGTTGGGTCTTGTTGCAATACTTTTTGTGTGGTTTGGGCTGACATAAGAACATCCTTAGTAAAACGATTAAAATCAAATGCTTAGAAAATTTATTTGAATAATTAAAATACTGAAAACGTACAATGATTATTTATTAGAGAATCTATGAGAAGCTTAAGGCACAGCGGCATAAACAACCAGCTCAACCAGCATCTCTTCACGAGCAAGTCCTGATATCACCAGCGCTGCACGATTTGGATAAGGTGCTGCGAAATATTCAGCGTAGACTTGATTAACGGTTTTGAGATACTCGCGATCCGTCACATAAATAAGCACTTGCAATACCGAATCCATGCCGATATTGGCACATTCCAAAGTATGTTTTAGATTATCTAGCGTTTGCCGAATTTGCGCTTCAATACCACCTGCAACCACTTCACCGTTCTCATCGATAGGAATCTGCGCAGTATACAGCGTGCCATTATTAGTAATCGCCCACTCTAACGGTGACTTAGAAGCGTAAAGTGAGGTTTTAACAGGTTGCTTGACGGTGTGAGTTGTCATGTGGTGATATTCCTTAAATAGATGGTGGTATCAATTATTTACTTGATAGCCTGTATTGCTATATTGCATCCATGCTACCTTTTTAATAATGACAAATCTAACTAATTAAATATTAATATTGATAGATTTAATCTATCATAGAAGATGTATCATTAATGAATAGATTTAGGCAGTAGAGAATATGAAATTACAGCAATTACGGCATTTTTTATTTGTGGTAGAAGAAGGTGGCTTTCGTGCCGCAGCTGATCGAGCCAATCGGTCGCAAGCCGCGTTGTCAGCATCCATCAAAGAATTAGAAAAGACGCTCGGTCAGCGTTTGTTTGAAAGTGGTAACAAGGCCACGCTCACTTCTTTTGGCGAAAGCTGTTTGCCGAAGATTGAGCAGTTCCTCACAATTTATAAGGCACTAGAAGATGATCTCAAAGCATCTGCGTCTGGCGACAAAGGTAAAATAAGAATTGCCAGCGTGCCATCGCTGGTGACTAAGCTATTGCCTAGCGTATTGGTCGAATACTCAAAAAAATACCCTGATATCGAAATTGTATTAATAGATGATAATTCTGTTGGTGTAGCCAATCGACTATTGGCAGGAGAGGTAGACTTGGCATTGGGCAACTGTACCAGTATGGATCAGGCGGATATAGATTTTACCCCGCTCATCTCGGACCCAATAGGCGTCGTTTGCTTAAAGAGCAATTCGTTAAACCAATTAAATAGCCAGCTAAAAAATCAACGAAAAAAAGGGCTTAAATGGCAACAGCTAGTCACGCAGCCTTTTATTTATAACGGCACTTGTCGGTTACTTGAGAACACGCCTGCTGAGGTGCTTAATCGTAATGCGCGTTACACGGTTGAAAACATTACTTCTCTGTTCTCTTTATTATGCAATGACCTTGGTATCACAACTTTGCCCAAGCTTGCCTTCCCCTCTAATGAGCCTGAGCTTGTTTGGATTGATTTACTTGAACCGACTTTAAACAGACAAATTGGTATCTTTAAATTGGCCAATAAAACCGTCTCACCGCCAGCGCAAGCCTTTTATGAGTTGTGTATCAAGTACGTTCAGGAGCATTACTCTTTATCAGATATGGCCTGATTTTTCATAGCTTGGTTTTTTAACAGTATCAAAGCTTCACTATCGTATTAGACCACCGTTGGCAACTCTTGATGTTTTAAGCCAATGGTTCTCAACGCTCCTTTGTCATCGACCTCTTTAATAACCAACGACCATTCGTCGTTTATCGCAACAGTATCACCCGACACTGGAGCCATGTCCAAACTTTCTTTTACATACTCAGCCACGGTCTGCTGCCACATGTTTACTGATGGGTCGTCAGCTTTAGACTTGAGCTTATCTGCGAGCGTTTCGGACGCCATAACACCGGTAAAAAGCGGTAAATCTCCAAGCTTTACACTGGGTGATAATAACCAATCTCCGTAGAAGTCATCAATTGCTTTACGGTCTAACGTTGTGTCATTAAAAATCTTAGCAATTTTACTGGCATGGTTGCCCCTCATGGCGTACCAGACACTATCACCAAATTTTAGCTTGGTATTTTCATCGACAATGACGATTTGTTGTCCGCGCACTAGCGCAAAAATACTAATTTCATCAGGACTCACCCGGTTAGAGATACCTTTAGGATGACGACCGATAGCAAACGCCCCTGATTGAACTTCGAACTCGTACAAAGTGATGCTTGCTTTGTCTGACACCCAAACTTCATGCTCCTCTTTTGGGTCTTTATTAGTCGGAATACGCACCTTAAATAAATTCGCCATAATAGGAATGGTCGTTCCTTGTAAAATCAACGATAAGACCACCACCCCAAATGCAATATCGAACAGCATAAAGGCACCATCTATCCCCGCCATGACTGGCAAAATAGCAAGGGTAATAGGGACAGCACCGCGCAAACCAACCCAAGAGATAAAACCGATCTCTCTGTCTTTAAACTTAAAAGGCTTAACACTGGTATAGACGGCAATAGGACGGGCAACCAAAATCATAAAGGCTGCAATTGCCACTGAATAATGCCAGACATTGATGACGTTAGATGGGGTGACTAATAGTCCTAAAACGACGAAAAGCACCGCTTGCGATAACCATGCAAAGCTATCCATCACTCGCATGACATGCTCAGTTGAGCGTACCTTATGGTTGCCGATTAGCACACCAGTGAGGTAGACGGCCAAAAAGCCACTACCGCCAATTAAATTAGTTGCCGCAAAGACTGACAAGCCAGCAGATAGTATCAAAATTGCATACATGCCCTCTGCCAAAAGAACTTTGGGTAGTAGCCTAGATAGTAGATAACCAAAGAGTAAGCCCATTCCTAGGCCAAAGCTTAACTGCTGTAATAGTAAACCTAAAAATCCGAATACCGTCTGCCCAGTAGGATCAACATTTAGAGCGATTAAACCAGTAACCAACAGAATAGCCAAAGGATCGTTAGCACCAGATTCCAACTCAAGCGTGGCTTGAACGCGATCATTGAGCTTGACGCCGCCATTACGTAATAGAGAAAACACTGCTGCTGCATCGGTCGAACCAACGATTGCTGCCATTAGCAAACCAAAGCGCCAATCAACATCAAGCAACCAAGTGACGAAGCCCCCTAGCACCATGACGGTAGCAAGTACGCCCCAAGTCGCTAGAGTGACCGCAGGCTTTAGACCGACTCGAAATGACTTAAAAGAGGTACGTAATCCGCCGTCTAGCAGGATACAGGCTAAGGCTGCCTGCCCGACGAAGTTGGCAATGTTATATTGTGAAAACTCAATCCCCAAGATACCCTGCTCGCCCGCCAACATGCCTACTGCTAAAAACAACAACAACAATGGAACGCCTAAGCGTGCAGATAGCGTACTTGCCATAATACTGGCGAAAATTAACAATGCCCCTACTAGGTATAGGATATTTAAGGTATCCATCTTTTTTAAGCCCTATTTTTAATAATTATTACGGTGGTGTTGGTTATGGTGATCGAGCTAATTATATTCACTGATAGTACTATAAATAACTATTACAGATGTGGCTAGGTGGAAGTGAACAAAAACCACCAACCGACAAATTCTAACAAACCTGCACCCTCAATCAAAAATACTGCATCTCCAGTCATTTTATTTCTTAAAGTATTGTCTATAGTTAAATGACTATATTTATCTTTTTAGCTATAGAGATATTGTAGGAATAACGGCTTTTTACAGGACGTAAAAGGCATGGTGTGGCTACTGTCAACGAATCAAAAGTCTTTGCCACTAACTATGTTTAGCCGATAGACGATTATGACGACGGTACAACCAATAGACTATCATAAGGAGTGTGATATGGCGGGTGTAATACAACCAAAGAATAAAGGGCATGACATTTCTGCCACCCCTTCTGATCCTAACCAAGAGTTGGTGTCAAACGCAGATCGAGCCACAAGAGGCTCTTTAACTATGGCGTGGTGGGGCGTTTGTAGCGCCATGTTCTATCTGGTCATTGGTATTGCGATGGCAGAGAATTATGGGACTAAGAACGCTATTATCGGCTTATTGATAAGCTGCGTCGCTTACGGGATTATCACTCGCTATGCCATTCGTACAGGCATGTCAGTGGCTTTGTTTTCTCGCGTATTATTCGGTCATAAAGGTGCAGCTTTAGCGACACTCATATTTTTTGCCACGGCTATGTATTATGCGGTATTTGAAGGCTCTGTCATTGCCGTCACCTTTAGCCAAACTTACCCCTCTGTCCCTTACTGGATCGCCGCTTTAATCGTGGTGGCTTATAGTGTGCCTATGATTATGGGCAGTGTCCAAAACTGGCTGGACAAACTAAATGGTGTGCTCTTGCCGTTTTACATTATCGGACTCATCGCAGCAGTCGTTATGGCGACCAATAAGTATGGTTATAGTAGTGCTTGGCTGTCTTTAGGACCTGAAGAAGCACTGCCTTTTGGCTGGTGGAACGTTGCCGTATATTACATGGGCATATGGGTATTGATGATGTATACCTTTGATTATGCGCGTTATGGCAAACAAGAAGACAGCAAATTCTTATCTTGGTTTAATTTCGGCATCCCCTTCTATCTCGTCGCTTTTTTCTTAAGCGGATTAGCAGGAATTTATTTAGTGAGCACTATTCCCTTAGAAGGCGCGTTATCCGAGGTGTCCATCACTTTAGGACTGGTAAAATTAATGGGCGTGTTTGGCCTCATCTTTGTGGTCATTACTCAAACTCGTATTAATACGGCCAACTACTTATTAGCGACGACCAATTTACAGGCCTTCCTCAAAGATACTATCAATATTAAGATTCCAAAATTCGTTGGTGCGTTGTTGATTGGTACTTTTATTTTCGTTCTCATGCTACTCGATGTATTTAGCTATTTATTACAAGCGCTGGCTTATCAAGGCGTGTTTGTCGTGGCTTGGGTGGCGATTGCTCTTACCCACATTCTCTATCCTAAACGTGAAGACATCTTTGGCGCGGTTCCCGTCATTGATCCGCAGCGCTTGCCAGCATTTGATAAGTCAGGATTGGTCGCTTGGATAGCAGCCTCAATCGTCGGAATCGTGCTAATGAATCTTGGCGGTAGCTGGGTCAATTGGTATGCGACCTTGACCTTTATTACGGCGACTGTCCTGTACGCGATATTGATGCCCAAAACTCAGCAACACGTTTTACAACTCTCACCAAAAACAACGACTGGCTAAATAAATGAGATAAAAAGTGCGCTCACAGTCAAATACTGTGCCTGCACAATCCATTTATTTACAGTGCGCGTTGCTATAGTAAAGTCAGTGCGATAATAAGATTACAAGGAGTGAATCATGAATCAAGCTACAAACACCTCGACCACCGCTTCAACCACGGCCCTCGATCCTATCACCTTATCCGTTGTTCGTGGCGCGTTAGAAACCGCGCAACGCGAGATGACACTTACCTTAGAAAAAACAGCACGCTCTAGTGTGTTTAACCTAGCTCACGATTATAGTAATGCGCTGTTTGATCATCTACCTGAGATGATACTGCAAGGTCAAGATATCCCTATCCATTTAGGCTCATTGATGCCAGCCATGAAAGCGGTGGCAGGATTTTATGGTGATGATATTCATGAAGGAGACATTATTTATCATAATGATCCTGTCGTTATGGGCAGTCATATTTTAGATTGCTGTATGTATAAGCCCGTATTTTATGAAGGTGAATTGGTATTTTGGACCGTATGTAAAGGTCATGTCACCGATATTGGTGGCCCTGTTCCTGCTGGATATAACCCAGACGCCAAAGAGATTTATGCCGAAGGCTTGCGCATTCCGCCGATCAAAATATGGGAAAAAGGCGTTAGACGTAACGACGTTATCAACCTAATTCATAGCAATATGCGTTCACGTCGCAATCAAGAAGGCGATTTGAATGCTCAGTACGGTGCTTGCGCGGTTGGTGAGCGCAACATGATTGCCTTGCTAGACAAATATGGTGTAGAGACGGTTCGTGCAGCTATCGAAGAGCTAAAGAACATGGCTGATAGGCATATGCGCTCGCTTATCGAATCACTGAATGATGGTGATTATCATGGCGAGGCCATTCTGGAAGATTCAGGACATGGTCTTGGCGATTTGACCATCACTGCTGACATTACTATCAAAGGCAGTGATGTCCATATCAAGATAGGCAGTCCGCCACAAGTGCCTTATTTTATTAACTCTTATGCTGGCAATTCGATGTCAGGCGTCCTGCTGGGCCTCATGATGTTCGCTCAAGTAGACCCTCCTTATAACGAAGGTCTGTATCGCTGCGTCACGGTAGATTTAGGTGAACATGGCACGCTATGTAATGCCAAAGAGCCTGCACCTCATGTCAACTGTACTACCACGCCGATGGAGACGCTGACAGATGCGGTTCGTAAAGCGTTAGAGGACGCTGCACCAGAGCGCGTAACGGCATCATGGGGACATTCGTCAGGGGTTAACATCGCTGGTATTGATCCAAAAACGGGTGAGCAATATGTCACCATGGTCTTGGCGTCAATTATTTCAGGTGCAGGAGCCACTCAGCAAATGGATGGCTGGCATGCTTGCGGGCCTTTATGTTGCTTTGGCGCATTAAGCTCAGGCGATATCGAGTTATTAGAATACCAATACCCTATCGTCATTCATAAATATGGGTTGGCAGAAGACAGTGGCGGTGCTGGGCGACTGCGGGGCGGTTGCGGTACAGTCTGGGAAGTTGAGCCACTTGATCATACCATGACGGTTGTTGCCTTCGGTGAAGGACGTCATATCCCAACCATGGGTGCAGGCGGTGCTGAGCAAATCTCACCAGAGCTCAAATTAGGTAAGCTAGAAGTGTTCCGTGAAGGCGGCCAGACTGATTTACATCTTCATAATACTGTGATTGAGATAAAGGCTGGAGAACGCGCGCGTAACACCAACCCTGGTGGCGGTGGTTTTGGTAGCTCTTTTGAGCGTGAGCCTGAAGCGGTGCTACGTGACGTTATAGAAGGTATTGTCTCTATAAATGCTGCTGCCAAGGAGTACGGTGTCGTTATCGATAGCGAGACCTTGCAACTAGATGAAAAAGCCACTAAAGCCTTACGTGCAGAAGCGGCATAGTTAATACAGGGATGTATTGACTCTACATATTATATAAAGAAGTTTAAGGATGACTTATGAGTTATGAATTTCGTTTAGGCGTAGATGCTGGTGGTACTTTTACCGATTTCGTGTTGGCTGAAAAAGGCGGAGACATACATCTGTTTAAAGCCCCTTCTACCCCTGAAGATGGTACCAAAGCGATTGCTAACGGGCTGCAACAAATTTCAGAGAAGTTTAATCGCTCAATCACAGATATTATCCAAGCTTGTGACTTATGTATTAACGGTACGACTGTTGCCCTGAATGCTCTGATTCAAATGAAAGGCGTGAAGGTAGGATTACTCTGTACTAAGGGACATGAAGACAGTATCGAAATTCGTTTGGGTCATAAAGAAGAAGGCCACCGTTATGATGCCAGCTATCCCCCAGCGCCGCAGATAGCACCGCGAGATTTGCGCTTCCCTATTCGCGGACGGATACTTGCCGATGGGACAGAGCGTGAAGAGCTTAATGAAGACGATATTCTAGCAGCCATAGAAGAGCTTAAACGCCAAAATATCAAAAGTGTGGCCATCTCTTTTGTGTGGTCAATACGCGATACCAAGCACGAACAGCGCGCAAAAGAGCTGGTACAGCAGCACATGCCTGATGCATTTGTATGCTGCGGCAGTGAGGTCTATCCGCAAATTAAAGAATATACACGCACCTCGACGACTCTAGTTAATGCTTATTTGAGTCCGATTATGTCATCTTATGTCTATAAAATTGATGACTACTTCAAACAGCTGGGCGCTGATCAACCGGTACGTTACTTCCAATCTAATGGCGGTCTTGCATTGGGCGAAGTGATGAAGGAGCGTGCGGTTAACGCCATTAACTCAGGACCTGCTTCTGCCCCGCAAGCTGGATTGTATATCGCTGAACCTTTCGGTATCAATAACGTGATTACTGTCGATATGGGTGGTACCTCGTTTGATATTACGTTAGCAAAAGACGGCAAAACCAGTCTGAATCGTGATATTGATTTTTTACGAAATCGTATTGGCGTACCTATGATTCATGTCGAAACCTTAGGTGCAGGTGGTGGCTCTATCGGCCATATCAATACCTTTGGCATGCTAGAGGTAGGACCACAAAGTGCAGGCGCGACCCCAGGTCCTGCGTGTTATGGTAAAGGTGGCACGCTACCGACGGTCACCGATGCCAACTTGATTCTGGGTTATCTGCGTCCTGGCGCGGTATTAGGCGGTATTGTCACCTTAGATGAAGACAAAGCAAGGGCTGCTATCGAAGAGCATATCGCTCGCCCATTAGATATTGATTTGCCGCATGCGGCTTATGGCATCAGCACTATTGTCAATCAAAATATGGCCAATGGTATTCGCCGCATCACTATCGAAAAAGGCTATGACCCTCGCGACTTTGCCTTAGTCTGTGCAGGTGGTGCTGCTGGTATGCACATTATTCCTTTAGCAGAAGAGATGGGTATTAATACCATACTTGTGCCCAAGTCAGCCTCTTGCCTATGTGCTTTTGGCCAGATTATCTCTGATGTCAAATACTCATATCTAGCCACTCAGATTATGATTATGTCCGCAGATGCTAACCTTGAATCTTTGAATGCCACTCTTACAAGGCTAGAGAAAGATGGTATTGAAAAGCTTAAAGAAGATGGGTTTAGTGATGACGATATAGAAGTTGAACGCGCTATGGAAATGCGCTATGTTGGACAAGTCCATGAATGCAATGTCATCGTGCCAAATGGCAACATAGATAGTAATGCTGCCGCAGATATCCTACAAGCCTTCCACAAGCGTCATAAAGAATTATATACTTATGATGAACGAGATAGTGCTGTAGAGCTTGTGAACGTAGAAGTTTCAATCATTGGTAAAGTGGTTAAACCTGAGCTACCGACGCTAGATGCTCAAGTTGGATCTGTAGAAAGTGCTAAAGTGGATGAGCGCCAGATGATACATGATCATACTTACCAGTGGATTCAAACGCCTATTTATGATGGCAACAAATTGGGCGCAGGAGCAGTCGTTACTGGTCCAGCTTTGATTGAAGAGCCGACCACAACTATTGTGATTAAACCTAATTGGCAAGCTGATTTGCATCAATCTGGAACATATAAGTTGAGTAAAATTTAATAATGTGAATATAATACTCTTTATAGGTATTAGTTAAACCTTCGCCTTTCTCTCTTTATGGGAGAAGGGTATTTATCGTTTGTGTTAAGATAAATCTGAAAGATAAGTGGAGAAAGAATAAAGAGCTGTAAATTCATTGCCAAGCATTTAAGGATGAATGCAAATGGAACATAGTCAAGTAATAATGAATAAAAGTTTTGAGCAAATCAATAGTACTCAGGGGCTTCAATCAGAAAGTAAACCGCTGCTTAATGCAAACGGTTGGCAACATGTTGTTAATGAAACCTATTTTGACTTAAAAGTGCAAGTCAAAAGACCCAATCAGTTCACTGGACAAATTCAACAAGCAGTTTTGGATCAAATGGGTATCTCAGACTATGTTGCTGATTCCGTCCATTATCAGCGTAGTGGTCAGGATTTATCCAAGGCTAGCGATAGTATTTTGCTTACGTTTCCGCTCAATGGCTCAGTATGTTTCCAACAACAAAAACGGCAGTTAACTTGTCACCCAGGTCAATTCTTTATCGAGCTGTCTCACGAACCTTATCAATTTTACCACTCTGAAACTGTAAAGCTACAAGTCCTAAAAGTGCCTATCGCTAAATTAGAAAACCATCAGCGTTTGATAGAGCAGTATTTTGCCCAGCCTATTACTACTGAAAAAGGCTCTGGCAGACTACTTAATCATCAAATCAATCATGCCCTGCACTTAGCCACTAATTTTGAATTATCATCTGTAGAGTCGCAATTACTAGAACAACAACTACTAGATTTAATCATACATACTCTGCATCGACCCACCATGTCTCTAGCAGACAGCCAAGTCTCAACGATAAAAGCAGCTCACCTACAACGTATCGAAAACTTTATCCATTTTAACTTGGCCAACCCCCAGATTTCTCCCAAGCTAGTTTCGCAATCTTGTCATATCTCTGAGCGCTATATACATCTTTTATTTCAAGACCTGCCTTACTCATTTTCGGAATGGGTCAAACTAACCAGACTGCTAGCAGCTAACAAGATATTAACCAAGGCCAATTGTAGCTCTGTTGCCGAAGTTGGCTATCAGGTCGGCTTTACCGATCAAAGTTACTTTTCTCGTATCTACAAAAAACACTTCGGCTTCCCGCCCAAAGATACGCCTTCAACTCACTGTAAGCCTCACTAAATGGCTTACATAGCGTAAAAATGGAAACAGTTTGTCCGATTTATTATTGTCCTCCAATCAAGAACTTTCATTTGTAATTATTGCTGTTTATCTACTTCTAAATAGCCAATAAACTGTAAGGACTATATAACGGTAAGATTGATAACGATAAGACTAATTAAGAACGAGATAAGCGCTTTGTCATAGCTACAAAATCATAAGAAGATAGCTACTCTTTACATACCTTTTTTAATAGATACTCAAGCTGAACTATCACCTATCTTTATCAATCCTCGTTATAGTCGTTTTTCATTCGAATTTAAATTGAAAATTAATACTAAAATCAAAATAGATAGGAGATCGGTATGGGCTTATTAGTCGATGGCAAATGGCAGGACCAATGGTACGATACCGATGCTAGTGGCGGCCATTTTAAACGTGAAGAGTCAGGCTTTAGAAACTGGGTTACCAAAGATGGTAGCGCAGGACCAACAGGTACAGGCGGCTTCAAAGCTGAACCTAATCGTTATCATTTATATGTGTCTTTGGCCTGCCCATGGGCACATCGCACGACTATTTATCGTAAACTCAAAGGTTTGGAAGATATGATTTCGCTATCTGTCGTCCATCCTTATATGGGCGATCACGGCTGGACGTTTGCAGATGGCGCTGGGGTAATTGCCGACCCTATTTCTCATGCTAACTACGCTTATGAGATATACACTACCGCAAAATCAGATTATACAGGACGCGTCACCGTCCCTATTTTATGGGATAAAAAAACCAACACTATCGTCAGTAACGAGTCATCCGAAATCATTCGTATGTTCAATTCAGCCTTCGATGAGGTTGGTGCGCTATCAGGTGACTTTATACCGTCAGAGCTATTAGCGGAGATCGATGAGGTTAATGCGTTTGTATATTCTGCGGTAAATAATGGGGTTTACAAATCTGGCTTTGCAACCACGCAAGCAGCTTACGAAGAAGCCGTTAATGAGCTATTTGATGCGCTAGATGTACTAGAGAAGCGTTTGAAAGACCAGCGTTATTTGGTCGGCAATACCATTACAGAAGCTGATTGGCGTTTTTTTACCACGCTTGTGCGTTTCGATGCCGTTTATGTAGGTCACTTTAAATGTAACCTGCGCCGTATCGTCGACTACCCTAGCCTTTGGGGCTACCTGCGAGACTTATACCAAGTACTAGGTATAGCCGAGACCGTAAATATGGATCATATCAAGGGCCATTATTACACCAGTCATGCCAATATTAATCCAACTGGCATCGTACCTGTCGGTCCTTATATTGACTTTAATACGCCACATGGTCGCGAGCAGTTATCATAAATAGACAAGTAACGATAACAAGATACAGGACTACTGGTATGAATTTTTAGCAGCATCTATCTGCGTAGGCACAGCAAGCCAGAAAAACTTATACCAGTTTCGTGTTATCAAATAACGTATCCATTTTATTTAGTATCGACTATAGTAAATAGATAAGCATTCGCATACTAAAAAGGCTGCCTAAGATTATTCTCATAATCATGGACAGCCTCTTTTTTTAAAGTTTAAACGTAGTTTTATTAGTGTCTTTGAGTGACATCCAACTCACTTGAATAGGCAAATAAGGCAGGCGCACCGCCAGTATGCCAAAATAAAACACGGTCGGTTTTCTTAATTTTTCCCGTACGAATCATATCTATGAGCCCGCCCATCGCACGACCCGTATAAACAGGATCTAATAATATTCCTTCTGTTTGCGCCGTCAACTCAATGGCTTCATTTTCGAGTGTGCCAACCACTCCATAACCCTCGCCAACATAATCAGAATTAAGAATTAAATCAGACTCTGAAAACTCGTAATCTGCATTGATGAGTTTTGCCGTACTGTTAGCAAGAGAGATAGTATATTGATCAAATGGCACTTTATCGGTTTCGCCTTTATCAATGTTGATACCTACTATCTTATAAGGCGAGTTGAATATTCTATTACCAAGCATTAAGCCTGCTTGTGTGCCACCAGAGCTGGAGGCAAAGACGATATGAGTAAATGTTTCGTTGATGCTTTCACGTTGCGACTCTAGCTCTTTAAAGGCTTCTACAAATGCTAAAGCACCTAGCTCGCTTGAGCCACCATAAGGCACCACATAGACATTCCTGCCTGCTTTGGTTAATTGCTCAACGATTTTAGGAATGTCTTCACCTTTACGGTTGGCTCCTGCCCAATGAATATGACAACCGAATATTTTATCCAGCAACAGATTGCCACTTACTTGCTCAGGCTCTTCTCCTCCTAACACCAAATGACATTCAAGACCCAAGCTCGCTGCAGCGGCTGCCGTTTGGCGACAATGGTTTGATTGTGCAGCACCTGCGGTAATAATCGTATCTGCGCCTTTGGCAAGCGCATCACCGATGATAAACTCAAGCTTGCGGGTTTTGTTACCGCCTAGTGCTAGTCCCGTATTGTCATCTCTTTTCATAAAAATTTTAGGGCCAGCAAGCTGTTTACTTAATCTAGTGAGTTCAATTAATGGTGTTGGGAAGAAGCCTAATGACTCTCTAGCTATGTGGTTATATTCCATGTTTTGTCCATTTTATAATAAGAAAATTATGGATGATGTTAAACCTTATCCATTGATAATAGTTATTCATAGGTTGTTATTTAACTTATATTAATAGCACACTACCAAAAGTAGTAAAAGAAGCTATTTTTAAATCTTGCCTAGATATTTGGCATATTAACGACTTATTCATAAAACTCTTGGTGTTATTAAATAAATTAACAGACAAAAAAACCCCAAGTAAACGAATACTTGAGGTTTTTGTGCTTGTGAAAACTACTACTTGATATCAGCATCCGTCAAATCTAATACTGTTTTAATATCATTCATCATTGACAAGGTATCAGGGTTCTTGTCTTCTGATTTATTGCCAACCACATAGTAAACCAATTTGAAGGCGTCGATGCGTTCTGGCTTAGTCTCGATTAGTGTGCTTAAAGATTTAATAGAGGCATCTTCAGCAAAACGAACGATAAGCGTCTGAGTATGTATCATAGCCGCCAAATCAGCATGCGACAAGTGAGTAAATGGCTCTTGCTCAGTAAGCACTTCGGTCAAACGCATCAGCTGGTCACGGTCTATGTTATTATCAGCAACAATATTGCATAGGATCATCATACGCACAACCGCCTCATTAAAACCACCTTCAGCGATTTTGGTCAGTGCCTCCTCTACCTTCGGCAATTCATGCAATTCGTCTTTATTCAAAAGACGGCGTGAGCCTACTGATTCTCCATACTCACGAAACCAAGGCATTGACCAAATGCCAAAGAACATACTCTCTGTATACCTACCTTGCCAATCTCTCCAAAAGTCTAGCGTCACTCTAACACTATCCATAAACATTTTTTCTACTTGCAAGAAAAGGTTATCCTGCTGCATAGATTCAATAGCTGGCAGTTTTACTCTGGCATAAACATCAGAAGGCTGATGCGTTTTTTGCGTTTTTTGTGTAGGAACGAAGTCTTCACTTTGTTGATGATCGGTTGTAGTAGTAATTGCTTTACTCAAATTACAGGCAGCTACTGCTAGCGGATTTTTACTACTCCATATGCTTCTTTGCAGTCTCAGTGGGTGCATAGTACGCATAAATTGAGCAGAAGTCTCATTGCTCATAGCCTTCACTAGTGGGCGCAAATTATGCTCATAAGCTTGGGTTTGAGTCATCGAATAGCGATGTACTGCCTTAAATAACTCTTCATCCGTTCGATTATCCCCTATCGCCTGACTTAAATCTTCAAAAGTACGACGCTTCAAATCAACGGTAAACGTTTTTTCTTGCCCAGATCCTTCAATACGGTCAATATCCAACTCATAGAGTCCAGGAGGTAAAACTTCGATCATATCCATTATCGAGGCAATACCTGTATGTTCATGGTTGGCTATTTTTGAGCTCACAAAGATACCCAAATGACCTACTTGTTCATGAATCATATAGATGATACGTTGACCGCATACTTCAACATCTCTCTCATCACTATAAGCATCCAAAATCCACGTTAATGCCTGTTGTGGAGGAGTAATATCATCACCACGTGAGGCAAAAGCTATAATCGGTGCTTTGACATTACGCAGGTCAATATTTGTCCCTTTTTCTAGCTGTGCGGTATTGCGAGCAAGACGATTACCAATAAAGATATTTTCTACAATCCACTGAATTTCTTTATCATTCATCAAGAAAAATCCACCCCACCAGCGTTCAAAATCAAGAAAGCGCTGACGATTAGCCTGTGGGTTTTTGTATAAGTCGTAATATTTTCCCACATAGTTGCGATAGGGGGTCATTTTTTCAAAATTATCGACCAGTGCTGCCCCATCGAACACCCCGTTATTCATATCAGCACTAAGCATGGATAGCCAAGTGCCACCGTTGACACCTGCTTTGTAACGCATTGGATTGATCCCAACCTCTCCGCTCCAAGCTGAGATAGGCGCACCATTTAAGACGATAGGGCCTTTAATATCTGAATTGGTTGCAGCTAAAATGAGCGCTGCCCATCCACCCTGACAGTTACCAATGATTACTGGTGACTCTGCATTTGGATGTCTCTTTTCTACCTCACGGACAAACTTTCCTTCTGCATAAGTAATATCGGCAATGGTTTGTGTCGGCTCTGGAAGACGCTTAAACGCCACAAAATATACAGGATGCCCCTGATTAAGTGCGACACCGACTTGACTCTCATGTTTAAAGCCGCCGATACCAGCACCATGCCCAGCTCTAGGATCGATAATAATATAAGGGCGTTCATTGTCATTGGTGACAATCCCTTCAGGCGGCTCTATTCTCAGTAAGACATAGTTGCACGGGCGTTCAAACTTGCTTGCATCCATGATTACTTGATAATCATAATCTAAAACCGGTGGACAGCCAGCCAGCTCATGCTCAAGAAAAATATCGCCACGCTCCTTGAGTACATCGACCGTTTGTAAAAATCGTTTACTACTGTCAGTGCTGTAGCTTAACCATTCTTGCCATAGCCTTTTTGGGGTATACGTCTTTTGCCAACTGTTCATGATGGCATTCTTGTCTTGACTCAGTGTCCGTATGTTTTCTTGAATTTGTTGATGATTTTGTTGTAGATGTTTACAAGTAACTTCTATTAGCAAACCAGCACTATCTGTCCTATAGTGATTTTGTAGGTTGAGTTCGTCTAAGGTACTTTCATTTTTGTAAAATTGATGGTTTACCATATCTTGAAAGTTTGGTATCAAACCTGTAGCTCTATGATGTGGGTTGCTACGACTTAACCATACTTCGGCTTTGTCTGGATTTTCAATATTTTCTTCAATAATGTCTGACATAGCTGGTTCCAATTTTGAGTTAACGATCATGTTTTTTCATACATTGTATATATTGATTTTAATACTGAATCTCGATACTGAAATCTTGATACTAAGTCTTAAGTTCAATAGGAGCTGTATACCGCCCCTATTTACTATCCGGTAAAGTTAGCTATTAACCAAAATATAAGAACTGTCAATTAGGTGTTAATCGGGCGTAAAGCTTCATCCGCTCTAACGTGTACATATTCTCCCGGAGCATCACATATTACCTGCCACTCTTTACCTGTGTGCTTCACACCCGGTTGTCTGCTATCTACTTCGCCTGCGCTGTGCTTCTTGATCCACTCTCCCCAATGCAGCCACCAGCTCTTATCCTGTTTTTCTGCTTTGGCATACCATTCATCAGGATCGGCGACATAATCTTCATGTATATAAAAGCCGTATTTTCCCGTTGGCGGGTTAATAATGCCAGCGATATGTCCTGACTCACCGAGTACAAAAGTAACATCTCCACCGAGCACTTGTGTAGACGCGTAGCTCCCTTTCCATTTGGCGATATGATCTTGCAATGTTGCCACGACATAGGTTGGGATAGTCACTTTTGACAAATCAATCTTCACACCGTCATATTCTAGTTCGCCTTTTTTAATCATCTTATTAGCTAGGTACAGCTCACGTAGTACAAAACTGTGCAATGCGGCCGTCACGTTGGTGGCATCAGAGTTCCAATATAAGAGATCAAAAGGAATAGGACGCTCACCTTTTAGGTAATTTTGCACATAATAATTCCAATAAAGGCTGTTTTCACGTAACAGACTAAAGGCGGCGCCCATTAATCGTCCGTCGAATACACCTTGTTGATCTCCTTCTTGTTCAAGAGCACTCACCGTACGTTCATCAATAAATACGCCTAAATCCCCAGGATCGCTAAAGTCAAATATCGTGGCCCAGAAAGTAGCACTAGCAATACGATCTGCCTGCTCATTTTCAGTTAACCAAGACAGCGTCAACGCCAGTAACATACCGCCGATGCAATAACCGATGACGTTGGCATCCGGCTCATCAGTAATCTCTTTAATGACATCTAAAGCAGTCAGCAACCCTTCGTGCATATAGTCTTTCATATCGACGTCTTTATAAGCCCGCGTTGGATTGGCCCACGACATAACAAATACACTATGACCTTCATTAAGTGCCCAACGGATATATGAGTTTTTCTCTTTTAAATCCATGATATAAAACTTATTAATCCATGGCGGTACAATCAATAGAGGGCGTTTATTAACTTTGGCTGTAGTTGGATTATATTGTATCAACTCAAACAACCGATTGCGGAACACCACTTTGCCCGTCGTCGTGGCGATGTTTTCACCCAGCTTAAAAGCATCATTATCAGTCATGCGAATGCTCAGCATTTTAGAGCTTTTTTCCATGTCTTCTGTTAGCTGCTTGAGTCCCCTTACTAGATTCTGTCCCTTTGACTCCATGGTCAATCGCAGTATTTCAGGATTACTCCATAAGAAGTTACTTGGTGCCATTGCATTTAGCCATTGACGAGTAAAAAAGGATAAACGCTGGCGAGTTTTTTCATCAACACCTTCAGTATTATCAATGGTGTCCATCATGCCGTTAACCGTTAGCAGATAACTTTGTTTTAGCAAGTCAAAAACAGGATTGTTGGTCCATTCATCATCTTCAAAGCGTCTATCGCCTTTTTCTGGGGTAACGATAGGTTGTGGTTGATTTTCTGATCCCTTCATTAGGGTGTTTTGATACAGTTGGAACTGCTGTTTCCACAGATTTGTTTGCTGTTCAATTAACGCAGTGGGGCTTTTGTCTGTGACGCCAGTATTAAACTGCTGCCATCCGTCTATCAAATTAAGCATTAGGGACTGGCTTATATTATCGTCCTGACCGACTCGTTTTAACATTTCGCTAAATAACTTTTGGGTCAATTCGTTAAAATCACCCGCATCGTTGTCAGTGTTTTGTGCGGTTTTTTGGTCTTTATTTTTATCATTTTGCGATGAGTCTGATTTCTGAGAACCCATGTTACCAATGGCATTCGGCATCATGAAGTTGCCAAAATTATTGATTGAATCTTGCCATAGTTTCATATTGGCTTCAAATGGGTTTGAAGTTTGACCAGATTGATTAAATAAAGATTGGTTGAATTGACTAACTTGGTTCAACTGATCTAAATATTGTTGACCAAAGCCACTAAAATTAAAGGCATCATTAGTGTTGTCTTGGTTATTTTGACTATCTTGTGTATTTGACTCGTGGGATGACTTGTTTGATTGTTCATCGGACTGCTGGTTATCCCTATCGGACTGCTGATTATCCATATCTTTACCCATGTTCCTGTTTATAAACGATATCTAGCTATAAACTACATCTAATTTGTACGAAAGTGCAAGCACAATAACTTTACACTGCTAACACAATAGAAAAAAGATGGGATAGAGCTATCTAACCCACCTTTTAGGTGTGATAATTACATGATATCTCATTATTAACTACTAATAAGATAATTAAATTCATTAGTAATTACAATTACTTATTTGTTGATTTTCCAGTGCTGCTAGTATTACTAGTACCAGTCTTTGCATTTGTCTTAGCATTGGAATTTGTATTAGCATCAGCTTTAGTATCGGCTTTAGTATCTGATTTGGTATCTGATTTGGTATCTGATTTGGTATCTGATTTGGTATCGGCTTTAGTATCTGATTTGGTATCTGCTTGTGTATTTGTGCCGGTAGCAGTTTTTGCAGCCTTTGTGGCTTGCTCACTAAACTGCTCAGCCATCTTATTCATATTTGCTGCGTATTCTTGACCTGTCTTGGTTGCTTGGTCAGCAGTTTTTTGCATATTTTCCTGCATTTTTTCACTGGTTTGACCCTGAACTTCACCCAAAACCTTCATAACGTCATCATGCATATTACTGCCAAGCTCTGTCATGCGCTGAGCATCTGATAGCATTTTTTGACTAATTGTATTAAGCATTTCTGCTTGCTTGCTGCTAAAGTCTTTGGCAGCTTCTGGAGAGTCTATTTCTGAAACTTGACGCATATTCTCTAGACCCATTTCTGCGTAGGTCTTAATAGTATTAAGTGAAAACTCGGTCATCATTTCAGCGTTTTTCAAAAAAGCTTGGTTTAGCTTTGTCCAAGGCTCGAACATCTTCTGTGTACTCTCATTGAACTGGTTCACGTAATCTTGCGGGGTCTGTTGTGACATATTATTACTCCGTGTATCGAATGATTGATTTAGCTTTGTCCAAGGCTCGAACATTTTTTTTGCGCTCTCGTTAAACTGATTCATATAATCTTGAGGGGTTTGCTGTGACATATTACTACTCCGGGGATTGATGGTTAAAAAAATTACGCGTATTGGTTGTTAAGAAAACATTATAATGTTATTAAGTTTGTGACATTCTTTAGTAATGTAACAAATATAATTTATTTAAAATTAGAGTTAAGACATATATTGACCACCATTAACTGATATGGTTTCACCTGTGACGAATATTGCGTCATCACTAATAAGATACATACAAGCAGCAGCGATTTCATTTGCACTAGCTAAACGATTCATTGGTATAGTTTCTTTGATTTTATCCATTATGTGTTCAGGTACACTTTCTACCATGGGCGTATATGTATAACCGGGAGCGACGACATTGGCGGTAACTGAAGAAGTAGCACCTTCATACGCTAGAGCCTTAGTGAATCCTATAATGCCTGCTTTAGCGGCCGAATAGTTCGTCTGTCCATACTGACCACGTAAACCATTTATCGAGCTGATATTGACAATGCGGCCTGTTTTTTGTTCTAGCATTTTTACAAAAACTGGATGAACAATGGTATAAAGAGACGTTAGGTTGGTATCAATTACCTCCTTCCACTGCGCAAAGCTCATTTTTTTGAAGCTACTATCACGAGTAATACCTGCTCCATTTATCAAGGCGTAAATACTGTCATACTTATCAATTGTCTGTTGAATCGCTACCATCGCGGTTTCGTGATTACTCACATCAACGGCCAGAAACTCAAAGTTACTCGAGTCAAATCCATTGTCATCGCACCACTTCTTCGTACGTTCTGGATCGTCTTTACTTAAAGTTGCAATAACATGGTAGCCACTAGCCACTAACTTTTCACAAATAGCCGTACCGATGCCACCAAGCGCGCCGGTTACTAAAGCAACTTTTTTATCTGACATATTTGATTTTGGCATAAAAAACTTCCTTGTTCGTTAATGAATAATTAGTGTACAGCTGTATTCTTTTTTCAGAATATAACATAGTTATCTCGTGATAGTTATCCTATGTTGGTAATAAATCATTGTTATTTGTAAGGGTTTAATACCAAATGAGGACCGATTATCATTAGTAAACTAATGAAGAGTAAAAGCCTGCAAATCTTACTTTATCAGAAATCAGGTTCTATAAGCTAATAACTATTACGTAAACGTGTCTTTAATCTAACATTTCGATGTTACAAATTAAGGGCACACAAAAAAACCCGAATAAACGAATACTTGAGACCGAAGTAGTTGTATCAGCTAATTATCTAAATAATGTTATAGAGTTTTCTATGAATAGAAGTTTCTGAAGATCATTTATACGTTAAATTAAAAACCAAAGGGAAAAATTATTTCATCCCTTTGGCTTTTTATATGTTTATAAAACTACGACATATTTTTCGCAGCTTTAAGCAACTTTGCTATGAGGTTTGGGTTCTTAGCAAACGCGAGTAAGGTATCGGCCAATTGTTTGTTTTTGGCAATCTCGGGCCGTAATTCCGATTGATTGTCATCTTCACAAACTTTCTTGAGGCATTCGCTCACCTCTTCGGCATCAATCTTTTGTCGTTTGAGGAAGCTGCGAATACTCTCTTTCTCTAGCAGACACATAAGCAGATGGCAGAGTTGCTGTTCACTTCCATCCCTGCTACTGCTCGGCAACGGATCATCACCGCCTATCCAGACAGAAGCACTTAAGAGCTGCTCCCTTGTGAAAGGGCTGTTTTGTATTGACTGTCCTTTAGCCAAAACTCGCACCTTATAGACACCGGCTGACCCTGCATTAAATGTGACGTTAAAAACACCAGGCTCAACCTCCGATAAGGTTAGGTTGATTTTAGTGCCGTTAGGTCTTTCCAACTCCGCTCGGATGGACGCACCATTATCCAATGGTCGTTCGTACTGAGTCAATTGAGCTGATAAAGTTATCATGCCGCCTGGTTTTCGGGTAGCCTGCTCAAGCTGCGCTCTAAGGCGTAGATCAGAACTAGAATGCACATTGAAAGAATAGCGTAGCCCGTGTGTTTTGACCTCATCGCATTTTTCACGGTCATTTTCGAGGCTGGCTAAGTATTTAGCGAATACTTTTTCATTCAGATTAAGGACTGCATGCCATTGACCTTCACGTTCTTCGAAACCTGCAACAGCGGTCGGCAAAGTCATGCGATAAAACTGCACATGTTTATTTGCTGAAAACGTTAACTCAACAGAAGCATTGGCAATGCTTGGATCGATAATTTTGCCACTCGGGGTTTCAAGCACATAGTGAAAAACATCTGGTAGAACGTCTCCCGTCAACAAGATTGCATTCGCTGTGATATCTGCTTCGTTAAGATCAAACGGAATACGTATCTCACGGTCAGGTTGAATCCAACCCTCGGGATCCATCACTACCTCCGTATTTTTAACCCCTGACAATATCTGCAAGAAGTATTTTTGAAGCGTAAAGTAGTCATCAGTATCCAAAGTACCGGTCATTAAGACGTAACCATTTGTACTACCAGTCAATGCTTCCAAAGCAGCAGGGCGGATCTGCGGCGCCGTTCCCAAGCCAATAGCAAAGACACTGTCATTGATGATGCCATCATCTATAAGTTGGCTAATGTAAGGCGATCGGTTTTCATGACCATCCGTTAGTACCACCATAGCAGTATGAGTATAGCTACCAGATGCTAAATCAGCTAACTCGCTACTTGCCAACTCAATCCCACTACCAATAGACGTTGAACCGCCAGGAGGTGATGGTTGATCTGTGATGGCTTCATTCGCAGCTATACGCCCAGAGCCACTCCCTAATGCGCCCGCAACCTCGATCGGAGTTCCCGGAGTCGCATCATTGTCGAAATACACCACACCAATACCGTCCTCGTCACCCAATAGCTCAACGAATACAGGCGCGCTATCCTTGAGCACTTCAATACGCGACCGACCATCGCCTGCGCCCCAAGCCATGCTACCAGATTTATCCAGCACTAAAACGGTGGCGACCGTTGGTTTAGCGATAGTGTTGGCAGACAAATCAATTGACCAAGTCTGTCCTGTTTGCACACAGGTAACTTGCGCAGTTCCCGTAACTGAATCACCGACACTGGTTGCCGTGTACGAAAACCAAACCTGTGCCACATTAGTACTGTCTCTATTAACGACGACCCTATCGAAGTCAGGGTCAGGCGTTCCAAACCCTGTGCCAGTTGGACCGGCCGTGATAGTAAAGATTAGTTCTCTACAAAAACTGTTGTCAGGACTAGGAGGACTTATGTTAAAAGTTGCAGCCCGTACCGCTGTACTACCCACAGGGGTGGCGTTAAATACTAACGTCGTGTTGATAGGTGTCACTATAGGTGGCGTATCCGTATCATATGAGTATCCCATAGAATGATGATCCAGCGTCGCGGATACCAGCGTCCCTAAACCAAAGAGCGTGTCGCTCAAGCGGTGACCCTCAAGATCATCGCTTGCTGTGTCGCTAGGTACATAAGGCACTGTTGGATGCAGCGCTTGCCAATCAGCCCACAGTTTATCCACAAAGCAATGATGTAGAAAGAAGACCGGATCATTGGGAGATGTGGAAGGAAACATAGAACCCCCTATCCATTCATGTACGCGGTTATGAGTATTGGATAATGTGCTTGGGAACCCACTTGCAAGAGCCATACGTCCTTCGTTCGCGGCGCGATAACCATCGCTATTCCTATTAAAATTAGCGCTGTCATATGGCGTTATTCCCTGAATTTCGTCAATATGAGCTTGAGTGGGCAAGTTCGGAGCCCTAGAGCTAAGGCCAAATCGCCGAACCAGATCTCCATCAATTCGAACCTGTGGATTTTCCAGATTCAGTTCACTAAAATCAACGCCAACGTCAACTTCAACGATATCCCAGATGTCTGCCCTGAATGGACCACTTTGAACAATGTTATTTGCGCCAGATCCATTGCTGCCCATAAGATCATTCGCCCAAACAGCCGCATTCATGGGGTCCGCTGCATCTGATGCCCAGTCCCAATATGGCAATGTCACCCCAGGTACCAATCTGTCCAAGTCTAGCTCGAACTGGCGTATAAACGCACGGTGCCATGGTAAAAACGCTGGACCGCGATGTGCTCCATTTCGAATCATGGGCATGTCAGCGTCTTCCTCATCTTCAACCCAACCCCAACCCCCCGGTGTTGCCCAGTTCGCGACCATATAATGGTCAAGTACATATTTGTCATAGGTATTGTTTATTAAAGGGTATAAGGCGCGTACGTGTGCTGCATCATTTTCATCGTCAACATATTCGTATAACTCAGCCTTCATGAGTTTAATAGCGCTAATGAGAGCGGCCTTTTCCTCTGTCGTCAGAGAATTCACGTTTTTTCTACAAGTCATGAGTGACAATTCCTTTATTAGATGCTTGGAATTAGATGCTTGAAATGAATGACTATGAGCAAAGGTCCAGGCATTGTGAATTTGCATAAACTGTGTATATCAAATAGGTTATTGTCTGAAATCCGGTATGTTATCAATCACGTCTTGTACCAACTCAATCGGTGATGAGTATGAAGAATACGGCGTTAAACCGGACTCGAATAATCCATCATGGAACTCTAAGACTCTAAACGCTTTGTCATCTACTTCAACCTTTAAGATCTGTAAAATCTTTTGGCTTTTGTCAGAGTTTGGCAGTTTAGAAAAGGTAATTTTCCGTCCTTTATACTCTATGGATTTGGGATACTTCTCGTCTGGGGTATGTTTGTTGTTCTCATTCATCTTAATTTCTCCATTAGCCAGATATTTATTACGATTATTTGGTTTAGCCTTACATTGCGGCAGACATCACAACTGAAAGTCAGCAGCACGAGCAGATGTAGAAATGATTACCAAACACACAAAATAAATGTACTAATGCTTGGAAATTATCCATCACATCAATGGTTTATCACCTTTATCTATACACAGTCTGATTTGAGTTGTCAAACCCATGAGATTCCATCTATAGAGATTTTGATTAGCATCCTGACGATAAAATCCATCCATATTTGATTTGATGTTTTTTAGAATTTGCAACAGAAAAAGAGGGTCGAACACCTAATGCCCAGCCTTCAAATGGTTATAAGAGTTGCATTAATATCTTAAGAAGTATTGTTAGTTAAGCTAAACTCGACTTAATTTTTTGATATATTCATAATTACAAATATACTCAATAACTAAATTTTAGTTAATAGGATTTCTTATAATTCTTTTTAAATGTAATTTTTAGAAGTGCTTACAAATATAAAGTGAAAATCTAATAGTAGATTAATGTTGTTTGAGTTGAAATATGATGATTAGAATGAGTCAAGGCTACATTCATATGTAATGGATTATATGTCGATGGATTGATTAGATACTTGCTCATTGGCACTACGTTAATTGGCACTATACTAATTGGCACTATGCTAGATGAAAAGAGGTTTACAATGAAAAATACACTGATTGAAAAGTAAGAATCATCTAACTCTTAATACTAAGCTATAAAAGCTAAGTCATAAAAAGCCAAAGAGACGATCTATGTCGTCCCTTTGGCTTTTTATATATCATTAACGACGCTATCAGCGTCATAATTGAGTGCACTTATATTAAAATTTTCAGATTACACGGCTGTACCACTTACAGCCGTGTCGTTAAACATTGACGCTTATTGACCAATGTCACTATGGAATACTATCCGTATCATACGAGTATCCCATAGCTTGATGATCTAGCGTCTCAGATACCAGCGTACTCAAACCAAAAAGCTCATCGCTTAAGCGGTGTCTATTGAGATTATTACTTGCCGTGTCATTGGGTGCATAGGGCACTGTTGGATGTAGCGCCTGCCAATCAGCCCATATTTTATCCACAAAGCAATGATGCAGAAAGAAGATCGGATCATTGGGTGACGTGCCAGGCATCATAGAGCCAGCTACCCATTCATGTACGAGGTTATGCATATTGGAGGGCGGAGGTGTTTTTCCGTTGACAGGCAGACGTCCTTCGTTCGCACCGCGATAACCTACACTGGCTTGATTAAAAGCAGCGCTGTCATAAGTGGAGATCTGCTGGATTGCGTCAATGTCCGCTTGAGTGGGCAAATTCGGAGTACTACTGCCAAAATCTCGAACCAATCCGCCGTCAGGTAGTCCAAAATAATTAATGATAACCCAGCTATTCTCTATGTCTGCTGCATCATAAGCAAATGGGCCATTTTGAACCACTCTATTCGCGCCAGATCCATTGCCGCCCATAAGATCATTCGCCCAGACAGCCGCATTCATAGGATCTGCTGCATCTGTTGCCCAGTCCCAATACGGCAAAGTTACCCCAGGTACCAATCTGGCCAAGTCCATCTCAAATCGACGTAGAAACGCACGATGCCATGGCAAAAACGATGGACCGCGATGCGCCGCATTGCGGTTCATGAAATCCCCTCCCCAACCTCCTGGTGTTGCCGTATACATAGCGATATGGTGGTCAAGTACGTACTTGTCATAGGTGTTGGTTATATTAGGATATCTAGTACGTACGTGTGCTGGATCGTTTGGATTGTTAACGTACACGTACTCTTCGGCCTTCATGAGCTTAATCGCGGTAATGAGATCTGCCTTTTCCTCTGTCGTCAGATCATTCACGCTTTTTCTAGTGGTGTTGACAGCCACAGTATTGGCAGACAGACTAATGTGCCACGTCTGCCCTGTTTGCACACTGGTAATTTCTGCTTCTCTCGTAACTGGATCAGTGTCACTGGTAGCCGTGTAAGAAAACCAAACCTGCGCCGTATTCGTATTGTCTCTATTAACGACGACCCTATCGCCGTTAGGAGTTCCGAACCCCGTGCCTGTCGGGCCGGCTGTGATAGTGAATATCAAATCTCTACAAAAACTGTTATCAGGAGTTGGGGTGCTAATGTTAAAAGTTACAGCCTGCACAGCGGTGCTACCCACAGGGGTGTCGTTAAATACTAACGTCGTGTTGACCGGAGTCACTATAGGCGGCGTATCCGTATCATATGAGTACCCCATAGCATGGTGATCCAACGTTGCAGATATCAGCGTACCCAAACCAACAAGCTCGTCATTCAAGCGGTGACCGTTAAGATTATTGCTTGCCGTGTTGCCCGGTACATAAGGTACTGTTGGATGCAGCGCTTGCCAATCAGCCCACAATTTATCCACAAAGCAATGATGCAGAAAAAACACCGGGTCATTGGGCGACGTGCCAAGCATCATAGAGCCAGCTATCCATTCATGTACGAGAGCATGGGTATTACTAGGCGGAGGTGTTTTTCCATTGACAGGTATGCGTCCTTCGTTCGCGCCGCGATAACCCACGCTACTAGTATCAAAATTACCGCTATCATATGTGGAAATCTGCTGTATTTCGTCAATGTCCGCTTGAGTGGGCAAGTTCGGAGTGTTACGGCGCGAGCCAAAATTCCGAACCAATCCGCCGTCCGGTAGTCCAAGATAATTAATAATAACCCAACTGTTATCCGGATCTGCATCATCATAAGCAAATGGACCACTTCGAACCACTCTACTCGCGCCAGATCCGTTACCGCCCATAAGGTCATTCGTCCAGACCACCGCATTAATAGGGTCCGCCGCATCTGACGCCCAGTCCCAATATGGCAAAGTCACCCCGGGCACCAATCTGTCCAAGTCCAGCTCGAAACGGCGTATAAACTCACGTTGCCATGGCAAAAACGCTGGACCACGGTACACTGCATTGCGAGTCAAAAAACCATTCCCCCACCCTCCTGGGGTCCCTGTATACATAGCGATATGATGGTCGAGTACATACTTGTCATAGGTGTTGGTTATATTAGGATATCTGGCACGTACGTGTGGTTCATCGTTTGGGTTGTCGACGTACACGTACTCCTCGGCCTTCATAAGTTTAATAGCGGTGATGAAAGCTGCCTTTTCCTCTGTCGTCAGAGCATTCACATTTTTTCTACAAGTCATGAGTGACAATTCCTTTATAAGATGCTTGGAATTAGATGCTTGAAGCAAAGGTCCAGGCAGTGTGAATTTGGATAAACTGTATTTTTAAGAGAGTTTATTTTTTAAATTCTGTTATGTAGTCAATCACGTCTTGTGCCAACTCAACCGGCGATGAGTACGAAGAATACGGCAGTAAACCGGACTCAAATATTCCTTCATTTAACTCTACGACTTCAAATGCTTTGTTATCAATTTCAACCTTTAATTTCCGTAAGTGCTTTTGGCTTTTATCGATGCGTTTCTCGACTTCAAGTGCCGCCTTGTCCTTTAGGTCAGAGCTTGGTAAGTCAGAGCCTGGCAGATCAGAAAACTTAATTTTCCGTCCTTTATATTCTGTGGATTTGGGATACTTCTTGTCTGAGGTAGGTTTGTTATTCTCAATCATTTCAATTTCTCCATTTAGATGTTTAGTACAATTGTTTTTTTACACATTGCAAAAGCATGGATCATTGGTTCACTGCCGAATAAATCCGACACTGGATTTAAAATTATTATTATAAGCTCAGTTGACTAAAATACTTTTGTCAGACGCATGAGGAACAATTATTACAATCTGATAAATATATCCGCATATATGGATATATTTAGATGAAAATTAGCAACGGCATACATAAATTATCTATAACAGTAACCTTCTTGCAAAGACGACGCAAGCTGAATTTTTCGATATAAGCTATAACTAAAAACATTTAGTTAATAAATACATATCAATATTTCACCATCTTTTATTACATAATCTGCCAATATAATCCTCTAATAAGATAAAAAACAACAAAATCATTTTCGAGAAAACATACTGAATATAACAAGAGAGAAGTTTTTGACAAGTATTAAGTTATAAAAAAAATAATCTTATAAATCAATATTTTATACAAATTAATCAAGCACAAAAAAACCCCAAGTAAATGAATACTTGGGGCAAAACTTGGATAAACTCGAGAGTCTAAATTCGTTTTAAATATGGCGCAGCGGACGGGACTCGAACCCGCGACCCCCGGCGTGACAGGCCGGTATTCTAACCAACTGAACTACCGCTGCTTAGGTCGTATTAGCATTTAACCTTTCTACAGGTCCACTTGCTAATAAGTGGTGGGTGATGACGGATTCGAACCGCCGACATTCTGCGTGTAAGGCAGACGCTCTACCAACTGAGCTAATCACCCTGAGCGAGGAATAAATGAAGCACTGCTTCATCCGAGCGCAAGAGAATTTTCGTATCTGAAAATTCTATAAAACTCGTTTCCTATATCTTACTACAAGAGAAAATTCTTTAAATAGAATTTTCTAAAGCTTTTATTAACTAAAGTAGTCACGCTCTAGTTAATATCGAAATACCTTAACGATAATTTCTAACAACTCAGAACTTATTAATTAAAGCCCCTTGCTGTGGGTGTGTATTATATAGATTTACAACTGCCTGTCAAATACTATTTGACCTTTTATTCCATATTTTTTGCATTATTACTTAATAATTCGACAAGCAATTGTTTTAATTAGCTTTATATTTTTAGCAATATAAAGCTATTTTAGTTATTCAAACTATTTAGCGGCTACTAATGCACGCTCGATATCAGCTTTCATTGATTCAGGCTTGGTCGTTGGTCCATAGCGATCGATTACCTGTCCATTATGACCGATTAAAAACTTAGTAAAGTTCCATTTGATACCATCTGTGAGTACCCCACCCTTTTGTTCTTTAAGCCATTCAAAGATAGGATGAGCATGGTCACCATTGACATCTATCTTGGCCATCATAGGAAAGGTCACGCCATAGTTCTTTTGACAGAACGCACCAATTTCGTCATTAGTGCCTGGATCTTGACTACCAAATTGATTACAAGGAAAACCGATGATCATTAACCCCTGATCTTTATACTGCTGGTAAAGTGCTTCTAAACCCTCAAATTGAGGCGTAAAGCCACATTTGCTGGCAGTATTAACCAGCAGCAGCACTTTACCTTGGTAGTCAGAAAACGCTTGCTGCGTACCATCTACACGCTCAGCCGTAAAATCATAAATAGTGCTCATCAGCTATCCTTGTTTTAATCACTTACTTGAATGGTGCAAAATGTAGTCGTCTTAACAGTACTTATTCTACTTGTCTGCTTCGTCCAAATCGATAGCAACTGAGTTGATGCAATAGCGCATGCCTGTCGTTTCACTTGGCCCATCTGGGAATACGTGACCTAAATGTGCACCGCAGTTGCTACATGTGACTTCTGTACGAGTCATGCCCAATGAATTATCAACATGCTCTTCAATAGCACTGTTATCGATCCCTTGATCGAAACTTGGCCAACCGCAGCTAGCATCAAACTTGCTCGCAGAGTCAAACAAATTAGCACCGCAGCCTTTACAACGATAGATACCTTTATCCTCAGTATCATTGTAAACGCCAGTAAATGGACGTTCTGTACCCTTCTCGCGCATTACGTGATATTCATCGGCGCTCAGGCGTTCTTTCCAGTCAGCTTCAGTTAACTGGCTGATCTCTTCTTTGCTAAGTTGATTGTCTTGCATGGTCTATCCTTAATTTGAGTATTTATTATCTAGTCTGCCAATTATTATCTAGCCTGTTAATAAAGTACTATTGCGAACACTTTAAGAGACTAATCTAACGTTCTTTATCTGTTGGTTATAAGCCAGTTATTCAAGGCAAGTATCTAAAACCCGCTGCCCGTATTTGTTAATGAATGTATGTAGTACTCAGCATAGTAGATAAATAAGATATAGCAATTCACCATGATTACACAATAAATCCTTCTCTACATTTACCAAATCTACACGTAAAAATGCGAGCTGTGAGGTAAACACTAATAAGCTAGTTAAAACTTTAATAACATCATGATTATAAAGAATATAACAACACTATGTGACGATTAGAACCTGTGTCATTTCCAGTTTATTTAATGCAGATTACTAATTTCTATGTTAGCTATGATGATATTTATAATCTTATTGAAACTACCATTACATTCTCACTTAACTTAATGCAAGAATAACTTGCATTATCAATTGTTAAAAAACTTGCATCCATGTAAATAATGCAATAATATCTTGCAATAGACACAGTGAAAATATAATTCCATACCAATTAAAATCTTAATTTATTAAAAACACCTAATTAGAGTCATTAAAACAGCTCTAACAAAATAGAAGGCTGGGACGATTATGAGTGATACTAAGGACAAGCTGACACAAGCCGAACGTTTAGTACAGTTGCGTCGAGATAAGGGTCTTACTGCTGAGCAATTGGCTCAAGCGATGACTGAAGCTGGTGCAAAAGTTAGTCGCGGCGCGATCTCCAATTGGGAGCGTGGCACTAACGGTATCGTCTCATCCAAACTGCCAACTCTCGCACGTATCTTGGGATGTAGCGAAGGTTACTTACTTCGTGGCGACCTAAAGAATGACGACAAGAATCAAGACGCTATTAACAACGATAGACCAGCTAGCCCATCAGATACTCAAGCCAGTCATCATTCATCTTATAATTCACAAGAAAAAACTGTCAGTAAGGAAGCTAGCAGCGCAATACAATCAACAGACCAGCAAGCAGACTCAAAAAATAAAATAACTACAGGTAGTAATACTATGACATCACTAAAAAAATCTACTAAATTACAAAACGTTTGCTACGACATCCGTGGGCCATTGCTACAAACAGCGACTAAGATGGAAGCAGAAGGTCAGCGTATTTTAAAGCTAAACATTGGTAACCCTGCTCCCTTCGGACTTAGCGCACCGCACGAAATCTTGCGCGACGTAGCAATGAACTTGCCTGAAGCCACTGGATATTCAGACTCGCAAGGTATTTTTTCGGCACGTAAAGCTGTACTGCAATATTATCAATCAAAAGGCCTGCTATCTGCCGTAGACGTGCGTGATGTCTATTTAGGTAATGGCGTTTCTGAGCTGATCGTCATGACTATGCAGGCGTTGATGAATGATGGTGATGAGGTTTTGATTCCGATGCCAGATTATCCATTATGGACAGCAGCAACCAATCTCGCTGGCGGTACAGCAGTGCATTATCGCTGTAATGAAGAAGACAACTGGCATCCTGATATTGAAGATATCAAATCAAAGATTACTAGCAAGACCAAAGGCATTGTCGTCATCAATCCTAATAACCCTACGGGTGCGCTTTATTCAGATGAAGTCCTCAAACAAATCATTGAAGTTGCCATTGAGCATGACTTGGTCATTATGGCAGATGAGATTTATGATCGCGTGCTTTATGACGACATGGTGCATACGCCAATGAGTACCTTGTCTGATGAGGTTCTTATTTTATCGTATAACGGACTATCTAAATCGCATCGGATTGCAGGCTTTCGCGCTGGCTGGATGATGGTTTCTGGTAAAAAACAACATGCCAGCGATTTTATTGAAGGCTTGGACATGCTTGCGTCCATGCGCCTATGCTCAAACGTCACAGGACAGTATGCAATTCAGACCGCGATGGGTGGCTATCAAAGTATGAAAGAATTAACTTCAGAAAAAGGACGTTTACATAAGCAACGCGAAATGGCTGTTTCACGTCTTAATGCTATCAAAGGCATTTCTTGCACCATGCCTCAAGGCGCATTTTACTGCTTTCCAAAGATGGATCCTGCCGTTTATCCTATAGAGGATGACATGCAGTTTATGATGGAGCTGCTACTAGAGGAAAAAGTATTAATGGTGCAAGGTACTGGCTTTAACTGGGATGCACCTGATCATTTCCGCGTGGTGTTCTTGCCCAACCTGCATGATTTAGAAGACGCTATGGATCGCTTAGATCGCTTCTTTGCCAAAAAACGCCAGCAATTCGGTACTGCTTAAATCTAGGGTATGTCATCATCTAGATCGTGAGGCTTAAAATGACTAATTGATGTCACGCTCTAAATACTCAGCTTTAACTTGAATACAAAAAAACGCTTATCTGCAAAATACGGATAAGCGTTTTTTATTGTGTTTACCTAACTCATAAAGTCTGATTTACCAACTTTACAACCTTAGCATTAAAAAATGTTGACCAATACGATATAACTGATTGCAGACATTGAAGCCGCTGCAGGAAGAGTAACGATCCAAGCCAGACCAATCGGCTTCATGAGTTTCCAGTTGGTATCTCTATTAACAATACCAATACCCAGTACCGCACCTACTAAGGTATGGGTGCTCGATACTGGCAGACCCATCGTCGATGCACCCATAACCACAGCAGCGGCAGCCAATTCAGCTGAGAAACCAGAAGCAGGATGCATTTTTGCCAAATTTGTACCCACTGTTTGGATAACTTCTTTACCAATGAACCAAAGACCAACAATAAGTGCCACACCAAAGGTCAGCATCACAGCAGGTGGTACCGCAGCTTCTGTAGAAATGCTATTAGTACGAATCACATCCATGATCGCTGCAAATGGACCGACAGCGTTAGCGATATCATTTGAACCATGACTAAATGCAAAGGCTGATGCGGTAAAGACCTGCATCCAGCTAAACATAATAAACGTCGCTTTGGTCAAGTCTTCTTTATGTTTACCACGGATACTCTTGGTATAGATAAAGGTCGCGAGCCACACCAACGCCGCTATCATCCCCATGATTAAAAAACCCTGCAGGGTCGTCAAGCCGTTATTGACGTTTTTCAAGCCTTTAAAGACGACTAGAGAAGTCATTACTGCGCCACCTGCAGCGGCAATAATAGGTACCCATTGTTTGAGTGCTTTTAGCGTGTCAAGGTTACTGCGCTCGTTTTCAATTTCATAAAGCCGTTTATAATAATCGGTTTCTAATTCTTCAACGATACAATCATCATCTTTGTAGATTTCTTGGTCACGTAACATCGCTGAAGTATAAGCGAGTTGCTCTGACTCTGTTAGAGCGTCTAAAAACTCTTTATGATTTTGCTTTAAGGTTTTTTTATTGCCTTTGAGTGTCGCAATGTGTGCCTCTGTTTTATCATTATATTCAATGATGTTTTTCTTAATCCGTCCATATAGGAGGTAGGACAGAACACCACCTAGTAGCGGCGACAATACCCAAGAGATAGCAATAGTTCCAACGGTTCCCCAATCTACCGTTGATAGCGCCATCTCAGTACCGCCCAGAGTGATGCCAAGGACAATGGAACTACCAACAACCCCACCGATAATGGAGTGCGTCGTTGAAACTGGTAAGCCTTTACGCGTAGCAAACAACAGCCAAAATGCAGCAGCAATCAAAGCTGAAAGCATGACATAGATGAACTGATTGGGCGTGACACTCAGACCATCTAAATCTACAATTCCGCTTCGAATAGTATCGGTCACTTCACCACCAGCCAGTACTGCCCCCGACACTTCAAATATCGCTGCCACACATAACGCTTGCGGGATAGTCAAGGTGCCAGAACCTACTGAGGTACCAAAAGAGTTGGCGACATCATTACCACCGATATTGAATGCCATGAAGACACCAAAAGCCGTCGCAACAATGAATAGCGTCGTCTGTTGACGCAGGGTGTAATCGAATCCCCACCATAAAAAATAGCTGGTCATCGCAATCAGTAAAATAGCAAAAAATAGATTGATTCTCATATTGCCAACTGGTTTGGTCGGCTCTGTAGAACTGCTGCTAATACCCATAAATTAATACGCCTTGCGTAAGCTGATTGAAAATACTTGCGATTGATAACATTGCAACGCATAACACTATCTATGTCAGAGGAGGATTAAAATCATGACATCATATGCGCGACATGGTTCTTTTGAATACTGTTTTGAAGCACTGCTTTAAGTACTTTTTTAGAAATTTATTGGCTTGTAGATTTTTATCGATTTTTTGTCATTATATTGACTTTTTCACGTTATAAACGTGCGATAGAAATTAGAGCGTCTAACATACTACTAAGCCGCAAGGTATAACGCTAAATCATTTGATTAAAGCATCTTGCGGCTTAAATATTCACTCATGATAGCTATGTTCATGATACTGTCAATTTTAACAACTTAATTATTGCTATTAAATAAGGCTAATAACCCATTTGTAATATAACTTTGCGCTGAAATTAGCAGATTGCTTATTCAGCCATTGCGAGCACGTGCCTATTATATTAAATAATTGAACATAATGCATAATGATACTATAAGATTTGTAACTGAAGATATCTGCATCAGCTGTCTTTATACTGCTTACTTTTTCTTAGGCTAAATAAGAGTATATAGAATCTTCAGTTATTGTTGGCCCTATTATCAATATTCACGGTGAATTGTCAAAGAAAACATATAAAGTATTAATATCAAGACGTTCTAAACCCAATCTCTTTTCAGTTGCTTTGTAATAATGCTATCGTACTTAATGTAATATCTATGAGCGGGATTTTAGTTGTGCAATAGCATGGTCTAGTACCTCTAAACGTGCACGACGCTTTTCGTTAGTTGCAATTACGCACCACGGTGTATCGATTGTATCAGTACGTGCCAGCATATCAGCCGCTGCTTGCACATAGTCTGGCCATTTATCACGGTTGCGCCAATCATCATCAGTTAGTTTAAATTGCTTATGCGGGGTCTCGCGGCGATCTTCAAAACGTTTTAACTGCTCTTTTTTATCGATAGCAAGCCAGTACTTTATAACAATCGTTCCTGCTGCTGTTAGATCTGCTTCAAAACGATTAATTTCATCATAGGCGCGCTGCCAAACTGCCTCGTCTGTTAACGCCTCGACACGCTCCACCAATACTCGTCCATACCAAGTACGATCAAAGATAGCGATACGGCTTATACGATCAGTCTGCTCATTTGGCAGACTCGTCCAAAATCGCCACAAATATGGGTGCTGCAACTCATATAACATCGGTGCGCCAATATTATAAACTTGGTACTCACGTGGATCGAGTGGTGCGACAAGCCGTTTAATAGCACCGCCCTTGCCAGCAGCATCCATTCCTTCAAAGGCAAATACCACATGACGACCCTTGCGTGCACGTAGTAACTCTGCAAGCTTGGCCTGCTTCTTCGCAAGTTGCTTATTATAATCTGACTTATCTACATCTGGAGCATCAATCTCTATAAGCTTCTCAGGTATCTTTACAGGTACAAAATTCCTAGATTCAGGGTTTTTAGATGCAAAGTTCTGATTGCTGTTATCGCTATCGTTATTAATGTTATTAGTGTTGTTTTCGCTAGCATTAGTGGCTTTATCAGCCATTCCATCGGTAATTTCGTCAGTAGCCTTGTCATCATCTGCAGGAACGCTACTCGCAAGCGCCATCTGCATAGCTTGCAATACTTCATGACAAAAGTCAGTCGCGGCCTGCGACTTATCACTACCATCAATAATGACCCAGTCATCTTGTTGCCTTAATAACGCCACTGCAACATGATTAAACTGCGCTAATATCTCGGTATCACTCCAATCAATTTGATATAAAAACTGTGGATCGGCCTCTTTATCCTTTAAACGTGCCTGCAAGGTATCCACATCAATATGAAACCAGCACTTCAGTATCTTGGTTTGGTTCGCCGCTAGATCACGCTCAAATATCTGCAACTTAATCAGCTGCTGCTGCAAATAATCTTGCCATTTAGCAATAGGTAGCATTTGATGTTTATCTGAATCATTGTAGTTAATAGCTTTATGCTTAGAGCACTTATCTTTGGAATGTTTACCTTTATTACGCGTTGATTTTTTAATATCCTCATCCTGAATGGCTACGGTTGCCATATGCATCACGTTATATAGCAGGTCAGCATACCAGTTGCCAAAATAAACCATGACATCACCATGACGCGGCATGGCCTTTGTATGAGCTTGCCAAATAGGTTGGTATTTGAGAGGCGGGTGACCAATCGTTGCTTCTACTTTTAATAATCGCGGATCGACCCACTGGCGCAATTGCTTGACAGCAGTGCCCTTGCCTGCCTGCTCCATCCCATTGACCAGCACCAGAAGCCCGGTTGGTTTATTGACGGTTGGCGGCGTTTGTTGTCGGGTCGCTCGCAAGGCGTATTGTGCAGTCACCAATGCCAACCTAAGCGCATCCTTATCCATCGAAAACTGACTCAGGGGATTGAGAGTCAAACGCTGATCTATCACTTGCTTGCTCATTTGATTGTTTACCGTTTTTAGCTTCTGATCTTTAGATTGCTCTTTATGCTGAACAGGATCTTGTTTATTATTAGACATATCTTAATTCCATTTTATTTTTATAAGCGCTTTTATTAATTATTACTGTTTAATAATAATAGCATCCGTTTGAGCAGGAAATAACAGTGCTATGTAACAGTTTGACATTTGTATTCTGTGTTAATTTCTTTTAAGGTAATATATTACGTTAGCGATGCTATTTACGACTATTTATAACTTTAAAATAAAAGCCATTTCCATTTAGAAAATACACATTTACCTATACAGGACGGATTGCTATGTCTGCTTTATCTGAATTACAACAGCATTTAACGCGCTACTGGGCATTACCTTATCACGATGATGAAGCATTACATGCTAAGCTTAATGACGTACAAGCATGGCAACGCGCGCGTATTCAACGCACCCATTCAGAGCTATTTGAGCAGCCAAACAACAAGCCGATGGCAAGCTATTTTCTCACCAAACTATATGGGGGTGAGGAGTTCAAGCTATTGGCCAAACAACTAGAGCGTATTCTTCCAAAAGCGAAAAAGCTTGAGCGACTTGCCAAAGAGTCCGTATTAGAGACTGGTACTATGGCGGTACAGGCAGCTATTTTGGCGATTGAGCTGGATATGCACTTGGCGCAATGGTTGCTAGAGCAAGATCTACCAGTCAATGAAGAGAATATGCTTAAAGCTTACCGCGCTGTTAATGAAGCAGATGAACGCCGTGTTCAGATTAACAATCTTAAAGAAGTCTGTTACCGTACCGACAAATATCTCAACTCATTTATGTTACGTAAGGCTTTTTCTTTTGCTAAAGGCACGGCATATAGTCGTGGCTATCAGCCATTATACGACTTTATCGATGCAGGTTTTACAGCGATGAAACCTCTCAAAAGTGTGGCTAGTTTTATTGAACCATTCTGCGAGCGCGAACTGAAAATTATCGATCAAGTTCACAATACTGATAGTGACGGCAACGTTGACGTATTTGCTGTATCATAGGCTAAAATAGGCACTGAATTGGGCATTTTGCGCGCACAATATTGGTCAATAACTATTGATCATTTAAGTGCTAGCAAAATGCTTTTACATTTGGAAAGATAATAATTATTATTAAATAATTGTCACTACCAAATAGACATAAAAATAAGCCACAGGATAATTCTATGACCGACACCTTAAAAAAGACCAATCACAAGTTCACTACAAACGGCCATATCCAAGATAAATTAGTCAAAGATAGTATTGCTCATACTAAAAACATTAGCTCGAAGGCTCAAGCTCGTCAGAACCCTACTCACAATACATCGATTAATAATTCAGTATCAAATAGTACAGTCACAGCAAATACCAATAATAGCGACTTCACGCAAGTACAAGATTTACCGACAGGAACGCCGCAAGGTCAGCAAACTACTATGCCAAACAATAATGAAATGAGTAAAACTTCAGCGCAGTCCTCAAATACACAAGCGGCAAAGCAAGCTGCCTTTAACCAACGTGATGATATTAATAACCCACATACACCTGATACCGATGGTGCAGAAGAGACTCACTTCGGTTATAAAACTGTTAATAAAGCTGAAAAACAAGCGCGCGTGGCTGACGTGTTCACTTCGGTTGCCAAAAAATACGACATCATGAACGATTTGATGTCTTTTGGTATTCATCGTCTTTGGAAGCGCTTTGCCATTAGCTTGTCTGGCGTACGTGCTGGTCAGCATGTACTCGATATTGCTGGTGGTACTGGTGATTTGGCCAAAGTCTTTAGCCGCGAAGTCGGTCGTAATGGTCATGTGGTCTTATCAGATATCAACGCAGCCATGCTTGAAGTTGGTCGTGAGCGCTTGATTAACGCTGGTTGCAACAACGTTGACTTCGTCCTTGCCAATGCCGAAACGCTTGCTCCATTCGAAGATGAGAGCTTTGATTTATTGACGATCAGCTTCGGTCTACGCAATGTCACCGATAAAGATGCGGCATTACGTTCAATGTACCGTGTACTAAAGCCAGGCGGTCGTTTATTAATTTTAGAGTTCTCAAAGCCTATCTTTGAGCCGTTATCTAAAGCTTATGATTTGTACTCTTTTACTGCCTTACCACTTATGGGCAAACTTGTGGCCAACGATGCTGAAAGCTATCAGTACTTAGCAGAGTCGATTCGCATGCATCCTGATCAGCAAACCTTAAAGCAGATGATGGAACAAGCTGGCTTTGAAAATTGTGATTACCATAATTTAACGGCCGGTATTGTTGCTGTGCATAGAGGTTTTAAGGCATAGCAAATGCTGTTCAATAGAACTCAACACTAAAACCAGTGCTGACAATGCTGCAACATGACTATAATCATTTTGAATATGTGAGAGTATTATGCTAACGGTATTACTTTTGGCAAGTGCCGAAAAGCTCATTAATATGGCTATTGCTAGCGATGAGATTACTCAAGCTGGTCTTGTACCGCTTGCTGGTAAAGTGCTGCGGTTAAATATGGTGATGCCTAAGATACAATTAGATATTCTATTCAACCATGAGCATCTGCGTTTTGAACCTATTACTGCTAATAGTGTGTTTGAACCACGTGGACAAAGCGTTGGCAGAAATTCTGACGAGCGTCAGCAAGCAGATATACATATGGGGCGTATTGGTCATAGTAGCCCAGACTGCACTATCAACGTTGAAAATCCTGCACAACTACTCAACTTGATGCGCGGCGCTGAAGGCAATCTGCCCATTGATGGCGACTACAAGGTTTTGATGCAGCTCAAACAACTGGTTGCTGGATTTGATCCTGATATCGCCGGTCAGCTCGAGCCTTTCATTGGCAAACCAATGGCCAGCCAGTTACAGCTACTTATATCTCATCTTAAAGGCAGCTTTCGCCATACTGCCAAGCGTGCCTTTGATGATGTAAGTGATTGGGCAAATGATGTGGCGGGCAATAGCGCCCCTGACCCTGCTGAAAAAGCAGAAGCAGATAGTCTTAAGCAGCAAATCCTTAAGCTGCGTGCTGATGTCGAGCGCGAAGAGGCACGGCTAGCAGCGATTAAAGCTGAACAAGCACGCTTAACCAATAGATGAGCATGATTTATCTTGCCTCATTTATCCATCTGTATCCTTATCTAGCCTTATTATTTAGAGTAACTATCACCCATGCTATTATCTCATCGCGCCCGTTTACTTGAGCTTTGGCGTATCGCTGCAAGCTACCGCATAGATACTCATTTTACCGTTGAAGAGTCTCCGCAATTACAGCCTCTTGTGCGCTTAATTCGTATGCATCCAGCTGCTTGGGGCAAAAAGCACCAGCCAAATGCGGTGAAATATGCGCTAGAGGATATGGGTACGCTATTTTTAAAACTCGGTCAGCTCCTCTCTACTCGTCGCGATTTAGTGCCACCTGAAATTATCGAACAACTTGTTCAATTGCAAGATAAAGTAAAACCCTTTGACGCTGATACTGCCATCGCTCAAATTCAAGATACAAAACATGGTCTTGGTCAGTCTATTGAGGCGCTATTTGCGCGCTTTGATGTCAAGCCCTTAGCTGCTGCCTCCATTGCTCAAGTGCATACCGCTGCACTGACAGATGGCCGTGAAGTCGTGGTAAAGGTCGTCCGCCCTGATATCCGCACTACTATCATTTCAGACTTTGAGCTGCTGCGTGAACTTGCTAATTGGGCATCGGCACGAATTGAAGCGGCACGTGCGATACATATCATCGATATCGTTGAAGACTATCGGCAAGTCATGCTCAACGAGCTGGATTTAACTTTAGAGGCAGATAATACCACCCAAATGCGTAACAACTTTTTGGGTTCTGCATTGATGTATGTGCCTGAGGTCTATGACGCGGCCAAAAACGTCATGGTCATGGAGCGCATTCAAGGCGTACCGATCTCACAAATTCATATATTTGATCAGCTAGGCTATGATCGAGCAGCATTAGCAGAAAAAGGCCTCACGATATTTTTCACCCAAGTCTTTCGTGATAACTTCTTTCATGCCGATATGCATCCGGGTAATGTATTCGTAGAGACCCCGCCTGTTAAGACGCTAGACAGTCATACGCAAGCGGTCAATCTCGGCCATGAGCCCCGCTATATTGGTCTTGATTGCGCCATCATGGGCACCTTATCAAAAGATGACCAACTGATTGTAGCGCGCATGCTGTTAGCAGTGATGAACAACAACTTCACTGCTATGGTTGATATCGTCAGCCGTGCTGGATGGATCCCACCGAATACTGATAAACATACCTTGATGCGTGACATGAAGCGCACCGTTGGCCCGATGCTGCAAAAGTCTATCAATGAGATCGATTTTGCTGGCGTCTTGATGCAAATTTTAGATATTGCCCGTCGCCATCATATGAGTATTCCTCCTCAGCTTATGCTACTTTTGAAAACATTGGTACATGTTGAAGGCCTTGGTCGTGATTTATATCCAGATTTGGATATTTGGTCACTGGCTAAGCCTATCCTGAGCAGCTGGATTAAAGAACAGCTTGACCCTATGCGCAATTTCCAACAGCTCCGCGCCCAGCTACCAGAGATTTTATTATCCAGTACTGATATTCCAAAACTACTAGATCAAGGTCTGCAAAGTCTAGCTTCACAAGGCTCACGTCAAGACAGTCAGTTACGTGAGATTCAGCAGATACGCGCAGATATGCTCAATGATCGCCGCCGTGACTGGTTAGCATTAGCAGGATTTGGGCTATTTATCGCCATTGCAACGCAAGTAGTCGGCTGGTTGTCACCTGTCTTTTATATTTTGGCAATGCTAGCAGTTGTTTGGCGCATCCTAGCTTAAAGCTATGCATCTTAGCTTAGAGCTATTAAAAAAATATTCTCGTATACAACCATAGCTCATTAGACGTATGCTTATAGCATGAGTATGCGGTTACTCAGCTATTGAGCATTCGTCTCAGCTTATTTGCTTAGCTGGCTTGCTTGCTTAGCTGATTTTAATATCTCTTATTCAAAACCTTATTTAATTCAATCTGCTCTATTGATAGGGATTATCTATGCCCCACTCTCAAGTTAATACCACACCGACTAAACCGGATCACAGCGCGGCTATTGCTGAGCTACAAGCTCAGTTTGGTGAGCAGCTCAGTGTCAATCTGACTGTACGTGAACAACATGGACATACGATGACATGGCTTGCTAACCAGCCACCAGATGCTGTGTTAACTGCTCATGATAAACATGACGTTGCTAAAGCGGTAGCGATTTGCAATCAACATAAAATGCCAGTGATTGCTTTTGGTATTGGCTCTTCACTTGAGGGACAATTAAACGCCCCTTATGGTGGACTCTCTATCGATATGCATGCGCTGGATGCTATTTTGCAAGTCAATAATGAAGATTTGACCGTTACCGTACAGCCTGGGGTCACGCGTGAGCAGCTGAATCATTATTTACGTGATACAGGCTTATTCTTCCCTATAGACCCAGGTGCCAATGCTAGTATTGGTGGTATGGTTGCGACCCGCGCCTCAGGCACTAACGCAGTACGCTATGGCACGATGAAAGATGTAGTGCTCGCGCTTGAAGTCGTTACGGCGACCGGAGAGATTGTTCGAACAGGCACGCGTGCTAAAAAGTCTGCCGCAGGTTATGACTTGACACGCTTGATGATAGGCTCTGAAGGTACGCTTGGTATCGTCACTGAAGTCACGCTCAAACTGTTTGGGCTTAGTGAAAGTATCGGTAGCGGACTCTGTCATTTTCCAACGATTGAAGACGCCTGTCAGGCCGTGATGCTCACCATCCAGATGTGCCTGCCTATCGCGCGGATTGAATTACTTGATGCCTTGCAGATAAAAGCCTGTAATCAGTACGCAAACCTTGATTTACTTGAGACGCCAACGTTATTTATAGAGTTTCATGGTACTGAAGCGGGCGTACGCGAACAGGCACAAACTTTTAACGATATTATTGAAGAGTTCGGTGGTACGGACTTTGTCTGGGATACCAATGAAGCTGAGCGTAAACGTCTGTGGCAAGCGCGGCATAATGCTTATCATGCCAGCTCAGCTCTACGCCCAGAAGCCAAAGCTCTGTCTACTGATGCTTGTGTCCCTATTTCACGCTTAGCTGAATGCGTCAGCGCCACCGCAAAAGATATAGAAGACGCTGGAATGATTGGCCCTATGGTCGGTCATGTCGGCGATGGCAATTTCCATGTCTTATTACTGGTTAATGCCGATGATCCAGTAGAGGTTGCAAAGGCTGAAGATATCATCGGACGTCTAGCCACGCGCGCTATCGAGATGGATGGCACCTGCACTGGTGAGCATGGAATCGGGCAAGGTAAGCAGAAATATATGGATCAAGAACACGGCAACGCCATACCGCTAATGCAAGCCATAAAATCCGCTCTTGATCCCAATAACATCCTGAATCCCGGTAAAATATGGCCTCAACCTTTAATAGTAGAAACACAAGAAGTAGTAGAAGCATAAATAAACTAGGACAAAAAAATGCGCCTACTTTAAATCGATAAAGTAGGCGCATTTTTAACTGAGCAAGCCAAATTAACTATATTACATCTAATTAATCATTACATCTGATCAATCGCCATTTGCGTTAATACGCGACCACGCGCTGTGCGTAATACATAGCCTTGCTGAATCAAATATGGCTCAATCACATCTTCAAGTGTGCCACGATCTTCGGCCATCGCTGCAGCTATCGCTTCAACGCCAGCTGGACCACCATCAAAACGTTCATGCAAGATTTCAATATAACGTCTATCAAGATGATCTAGGCCGCGTCTATCGACTGCCAGCATATCAAGTGCACTGGCAGCAATCATCCCATCTATACTGCCATCCCCTCTAACTTCAGCATAGTCACGGACTCGGCGTAGCAAACGGTTAGCAATCCTTGGTGTACCTCGAGCCCGGCGAGCAATCTCGATAGCGCCATCTCCACTCATTGGCACTCGCATTAGACGCGCTGCTCTCGTAACAATGGTCGTCAAATCAGCAATATTATAAAACTCAAGACGCTGAACGATACCGAAGCGATCCCGTAATGGCGAGGTCAATAATCCTGCTCGTGTGGTTGCCGCAACCAAAGTAAACGGTGGCAGATCAAGCTTGATAGAGCGTGCTGCAGGCCCTTCGCCAATCATAATATCGAGCTGAAAATCTTCCATTGCTGGATAAAGTATCTCTTCGATGACCGAACTCAAACGGTGAATTTCATCGATAAATAACACATCACCCGCTTCTAAATTGGTCAGCATGGCCGCCAAATCACCTGGACGCTCAAGCACAGGCCCTGATGTTGAACGCAGATTACCGCCCATTTCGCGAGCAATAATATTGGCAAGCGTAGTCTTACCCAAACCGGGTGGACCAAAAATTAAAGTGTGATCCAGCGCCTCATCACGACCTCGCGCTGCACCAATAAAGACTTCCATCTGCTCACGCACGACCGGCTGACCAATATATTCAGACAGCAATGCAGGGCGAATATTGCTATCCGGAGCATCATCTGCTCCTTGTAGCGGATTAATTAAGCGGTCTTGCATCATAGGTTTTATCATTATATTAAGAAAATAAACAGCATAACCAAACCTAGCGGATAAGTCATGCAAAACGTCTTAAACTAAGCATTAAAACAAAAATAAGCGACAACTAGTGTCGCTTACTTAAAAGTGTTTATAGATTAATTATAATAATATCAAATCTGAACAAATTAACTTAGAAACCAGATAATTGCTGCAGGGTCGCCTTTAATAAGCCTTGCGTGTCAGCAAAAACATCACCATTACTTTTAGCAGCTTTAATCGCTTGCTGAGCTTCTTTTTCTTTATACCCCAAGCTTATCAATGCGCCTTCCACTTCGGCAATGATACTGCCTTCGTGAGATACAGCAACTGGCTGAATAGCAAACTCTAAATTACTATTATCGACTTCGATATTTTTCAGCTTATCTTTAAGCTCAATTAATAAGCGTTGTGCTGTTTTTTTGCCGATACCCGGTATACGAGTAAGTGCTGCCTCCGAGTCCTGCTCGACATGCATTTTTAACTCAGCCGCTGACATAGCAGATAGCATCGCTAGCGCCATTTTAGCACCAACACCATTAATTTTAATGAGTTGCCGAAAGACATCACGCTCTTTACGATCTATAAACCCGTACAGCAGCTGAGCATCTTCACGCACATGAAAATGCGTCCAAATACTTGCTTGCTGCTCTACCTGCAGCTGACAAAATGATGGCAATGGTAGCTCAATATCATAACCTACACCGGAGGTGGTCATGATACAAGCTGTTGGTGCCATTAAATATTGTACCTGTCCAGTAATCAGTCCAATCATAATCCATCACCTGTCATTAACAATCGAATAAGCGACTTTCGCTCAAAAGGCATTATTCTAAACAGTATTCCTAATGCCCTTTAAACGAAGCCTAAGCCAAACTATTTATTAGGTTCGCTTACTGATAAAAATCAACCATGCCTTCAAGGCTAATCGGACGAATCTTATGCGCTTGTCCAGCAGAACCGAAGGCTTCAAAGCGATTGGTACAGATATCTGACATCGCCACCATAGAAGCTTTGAAATATTTACGTGGATCAAACTCGCTAGGATTCTCTGCTAAAAATTGACGGATAGCACCAGTCGATGCCAAACGTAAATCAGTATCGATATTTACCTTACGTACACCATGCTTGATCGCTTCAACGATTTGCTCAACTGGCACGCCGTAGGTTTCGCCAATATCACCGCCGTGCTCATTGATTACTTTTAACCATTCTTGGGGTACTGATGAAGAACCATGCATGACAAGATGCGTATTAGGAATACGCGCGTGAATCTCTTTCACCCGCTCAATAGATAAGATATCGCCTGTTGGTGGACGCGTGAATTTATAAGCACCATGACTGGTACCAATCGCAATCGCCAAAGCATCGACATTGGTGTCTTTTACGAACTGCTCAGCTTCGTCAGCACTGGTCAGCAGCTGCTCATGATCGAGAATTCCCTCTGCACCAGAACCGTCTTCTTCACCAGCCATACCTGTCTCGAGACTGCCCAGGCAACCAATTTCCCCTTCTACAGACACACCACAAGCATGTGCAAGTTTGACTACTTCGCGCGTAACGCTAGCATTATAGTCATAGTCCATTGGCGTTTTACCATCTTCACCTAAAGAGCCGTCCATCATTACTGATGAAAATCCAAGCTGGATTGAGCGTTGGCAAATAGCTGGTGACATACCATGATCTTGGTGCATGACAACTGGGATATGTGGCCATTCTTCAATAGCAGCAATAATTAAATGACGTAGAAAAGCTGACCCTGCATAACTGCGTGCACCGGCACTGGCTTGTACAATGACAGGTGAATCACAAGCATCCGCCGCCATCATAATCGCTCGCATCTGCTCTAAGTTATTTACGTTAAATGCGGGAACACCATAGTTGTGCTCAGCAGCATGATCTAAAAGTTGACGTAACGAAATTAAGGCCATAAAACGCTCTCTGGTTGGTTTTTAAAAAATGATACTATTATTGAATACTGTCAAAAACATCATGCTACTAAAAGCATGTGCAGGTCACAAAATAGATTTAGCTTCGAAAAGTGAATGTCGACTTAATGGTTATTTAGCATTAAACATAGACTTTGCGTATAGATAATGACAACTATGTATAGCAATCAAAATCATAGCGGGGTGATTATAGCAAAATTTACCTACATCTCGTAGCGGTTGCATTAGTATTTATCTGTCTGGCAGGTTCTATAAGCAGTTAACGTCCACGCTAAGCTACTGTGCAAGATACAATTAAAATAGCAAACGCAAAAAAGCCCTGATTATTATCAAGGCTTTTTAATATTCTGGAGGCTTATAAAGCAATTACTAGTTTAATGGCTTACCTATCAATGAATAAACTAGCTGCTAATTTGCTTAGTATTGCTGCTCTGCATCAACAGCAATATCGTTCGCGCCATCAGCAACAGCGTTAGCACCATCAGCTACAGCTGAAGCAGTACCTTCAACAGCTTTGTTAGTACCTTCAGCAATAGCATCACCAGTATTTTCTAGCGCATTTGTAGCGGCAGCACCAGCAGTTTCAGCACTCTCAGCAACTTCAGTACCAGCTTCTTGAGCAGCAACTTCAGCTTCTTGAGCAGCAGCTTCAGTTTGAGCTGCAGCTTCTTCAGTGTTAGCAGCGGCATCATCGCCAGCAGACTCAACAGCAGCTTCGGTTTGGTCTTCAGTTTGTTGGCTACATGCAGTGACTGCAAAAGTACCAGCAAGTACGCTAGCAAGTAACAAATGACGTTTTAACATAATAAACCTCTTGTAAATGGTGCATGTCAGAATACATGATTGCGCTATTTTATAGATAGCAAATAAGACATGCAATAACAATTTTCAGTATATTAACAAATAATAACTGCTTAATAATAATCCTCAATCGTCAGCGCTGCATACTAATTGGTATACCTCAAGCTGACAATATCCCTACAGCCTACCCTAAATGTTGAATTTCATTTGTACGCGTAATGTTACTATTGTTGTTACTTATATTAATAATTAGTTATTAACCTGTAATAATCCTGTTACTTTTCAGAACTGTTGTTTTGTTCGAATAACTATTTTAGTTCTTTAATCTGTAATGCAGCTACCGCAGGCAAAACTTTACCTTCGACAAATTCTAAAAATGCACCACCGCCTGTAGACATGTAGCTTACGCCATCAGCAACTTGGTATTTATCAATTGCAGCTAGAGTATCACCACCGCCAGCTATCGAAAACCCGTTACTATCTTGTACTGCTGTTGCCAAAATTTCAGTACCAGCACCAAAAGCATCCACTTCAAACACTCCAACTGGACCGTTCCAAAGGATAGTTTTAGCATCAATAATAGCCTTGGCTAATTGTTTAGCACTTTGCGGCGCAATGTCCAATATCATATCATCGGCACCAATATTATCTACCGCTTTAACAGTAGCTTTCGCTTGTTGCAATGAGCCTACAAAGTCATCAAAATCAATATCGTTTTTATCAGCGACGACTACAAATTCAGGCAGCAGAATATCAGTCTTGGTCATAATTTGACGAGCAGTATCGACCAAGTCAGCTTCATGTAGCGATGCACCTACACTATGACCTTGTGCGGCTAAGAAAGTATTGGCAATACCTCCACCAACGATGATTTGGGTACAAACTTCTGCTAAGCTATGAAGAACTTCAAGTTTAGTAGATACTTTTGAGCCACCAACAATCGCTAACATCGGTTGTGCTGGAGTCTCAAGGGCTAGACTCAATGCATCGAGTTCAGCTGCGAGCAATGGTCCAGCGCACACAGTCTTACCTGCTTGGCGCATTGCTTTAGTCACCCCTTCAGTGGAGGCTTGTGCACGGTGAGCAGTACCAAATGCGTCCATCACAAACACGTCACACAAGCTTGCATAAGCTTCTGCCAGCACAGCATCATTCTTTTTTTCACCTTTATTAAAACGGACATTTTCCAATAAAACCACTTCACCAGCTTTAATAGAGACGCCTTCACCAAGATAATTATTATTAAGCATTACAGGCTTTTTTATCTGCCCAGCCAGCTTGTCTGTCAAGTAATCAGCAACTGGAGCGAGAGAATACTTGGACTCAGGCTCACCTTCTGTTGGACGTCCTAGATGTGAGCATACAATTACTGCCGCCCCTTTATCTAACGCCATTTTGATAGTTGGCATGCTGGCCTGCAGACGTGCATCGCTTGTCACTTTACCATCTTTGATAGGAACATTTAGGTCTTCACGAATCAATACTACTTTGTCCGTTAACGTCAGCTCACTCATACGTAAAAAATTCATTACCGCTCCTAGGCTATATGGATTATTTTGTCTATCGTTTTATGAAGTTAAATTAACCGCCAATATCATATGAGCCGTAGTTTATACAATAGAGCTTGCTCATTCTAGGCAAGAAACAAGTATTACAGTAAATTTTTAGTAAAAATCTCAGATGCATAATATTTGGCGCCTGCTATTCAGGATACCATCATAATTTAGAGACATTTTTTAGAAGCCCATTAACATTTCGTGGTGGCACTTAGTAACGGTTCATTTTACTATAAAGCACTATCTGACTTTCGATCACTTGATAAATGATAACCCGATAGAAAATAACAATAACCCATTAGGAGATTATAATGAGCATTGACTTTGATGTTGCCAAACAAAATTTACTAAAATTAAAAGAAGAGTATGAAACTCGCATTGATAAAATAGAAGATCATATTCAGCATCCACAAGATGATTTGAACGAACACTGGGATGATCAGGCAATATCATATCGTCAAAATGATATGCGTAAAAATTTAATGGTTGAAGCACGGCAAAGTCTTGTTTATGTCGAGAATGCCCTGAGTCGTATCGAAAACGGTACTTATGGTGAATGTGAGGTGTGCGGTGAACCAATAGAAGAAAAGCGCTTAGAAGCCTTGCCTTACGCTACCTTATGTATGGATCATGCTGTGTAAAACTTTTCTCCATACACTATAAATCATCAATCTTATGGGCAGGTATTTACCAATCGGTAAGCGCCTGCTGCCACTCTTGACAGCGCTGCGCAATTGAATCTACTGGCAAGTCTAAAATGTCACCAACTACCGCAATATAAGCGATGGGTAACCCTTTTAGTTGAACAATATTTTCGACTGTCAAACCACCAATGACACAAAGTTCAATGTCGTTATGAATAATCTGTTGGCAGCCATCTATAAGCTGTTGACGAGAGATAGTATCGGCATGAGGTTTAGTAGATGATGCAAATATAGCACCCATTGCCGCATAAGTTGCGCCTGCAGACCTTGCTTCTTCTACTAACGCTACATCTCCATGACAAGTGCGGCCAATAATCTGATTAGACTCCAATTGTCGTTTAGCCTCACTAATAGCACCATCTTGTTGTCCAAGATGCACCCCTACTCCAAGCTTGATTGCTAAAGCGATATCATCATTTATAACTACTGGTACTTCGTATAGATTTGCTAGTGCTACTATCTTTAGCGCCTCGTCATATAACTTTTTTTGACCATGAGTCTGAGCCAATACTTGCTTGCGTCTGATTTGTAGCAACCCTATTACGCCTGTCGCTAGAGCTACCTCTAACTTAGCATAAAGCAAATCAAATTCATCATCATTAGTAAGCAGATACAGCATAGGCGCTGCTCGCTCTGAAGTTACAGCTGATTGTTCAGTCATAAATCATCCTTAAGATTAATTAAGCCAAAAAAAAGACTGTTATATTAAATAACAGCCTCTTTTGTCTACAAACTATGGTTTACAGCAGTTTAGATAAATATCCTATACTGTACGGCGTGTGGCTAAGCTGGTTAGAATATTCTTAGCATCACCCCAACGAGTTGCCGAGCTGTTAGCACCTAAAATTACGATAATAGCAGGGCGGTTGTTGACACGAGTCTCCATAACTACACAACGACCAGCTTCATTAATAAAACCTGTTTTAGAGATACCAATTGGATAATCTCCTGAGCGCACAAGGCTACTCGTATTGCTGGCTTTATAGGTGCGGTTACCACTTGAATAGTTGGCAACGTAAAAGTCGTAGCTTTTGGTAGTAGAAAAACGACGAATAACATCATAGTTACCCGCAGCACGTACCATTTTTACTAAGTCATTTGATGATGCAACATTACGCTTATCAAGACCTGTTGGATCTCCAAAGTATGCTGTGGTCATACCCAGCTCTTGAGCTTTACGGTTCATCGCCCGCATAAAGGCATCATAACCACCTGGATAGTTACGTGCTAGGCTTTTAGCGGCAGGATTTTCAGATTTCATCAAAGCCATGAGTAGCATCTCAGCGCGATTCATGCGATCGCCTGATTTCAAACGTGAGCTTGCACGCTTAGGACCTACAAAGTCTTCTGGATCAAGCGTAATTTCTTCACGCATATCAAGACCAGCATCTAAGACAACCATGGCTGTCATTACTTTAGTAATACTTGCCATAGGACGCGCGATATCTGCATCTTTTTCGTATATAGACTTTCCAGTCTCGACATCTATGACTGCGACACTACGCGAGTCTGTGCTGATTGGTAGCATATCGCTACTACCAAAACCGCCACGGTAAGTGGTGTTATAAGTATTGTTATAGCTGTTACTGCTACTGCCATAACTGTTAGCATTAGTAATATTAGTAGTACCGTAGCCGTTATCCACTTTTTTGATAGGAGTAGTAGAGCTTTTAGAGCTATACATAATGTTGCGTGCTTCTGATAAGCTATCCGCCCCACCCCAACTGACGCGTGCGCTAGACTCAGGGCTACCATTAATACTAAGCGCAGCTTGTGCAGCACTGCCTAAGCTTAACGAAATCATGGCAGCGACTAATTGCTGTTTGGTTAATGGTAAATGTTTCATTATTCCCCCTGCTGTTGGTATCGCGTCAATTGCAGATTATCATATGCAATTGATAAACGTAGCGTTTCTGATTGTGTTTGTAGACACTCGTATAGAGTTTTTGTACTTTTAGTGTATCATGGTTTGCATTTAAGTTTAATGTATCGGCCTGACTTCATGAGATTTTTTTGTACATGTACGAAGATTACTACAGTTGCTTTGGGTTCATGTAATATTGATTAACATTAGAGAAATATTTGTTATAGTCTCATATCTTAATTTAAAACATTTATTTTATTATTACTGCAAAGTAATTCTATAGATAAGTAACTATAAAGCAAGATTATTATAAATAGCAACATCGATATAAAATAAAGTACTTGTATTGTGTGGGATAAGTCACTGTTAAGTAATATATTTATAGCATAGCCAATCTTAACCAATGTTAGGCTATCTCTAATTCGCCTCAATCTATTAAATAGTAAAGAGTATAACTATGATTCGAGTATTAGTAGTAGATGATCACGATTTAGTACGAATGGGCATCAGTCGTATGCTGTCTGACAGTGCAGATATTGAAGTAGTAGGTGAAGCTGATAGCGGCGATATGGCATTAAAAATGGCTAAGCAGCTTAGTCCAGATGTGGTTCTACTAGATGTAAACATGCCAAATATCGGTGGTCTTGAAGCGACTAAGCGTTTGGTACAATTGGACATGGGTATCAAAATATTGGCAGTGAGTAGTATGTCAGCGCAGCCGTATCCATCAATGCTCCTCAAAGCTGGAGTTAATGGTTACATTACTAAGGGTACGCCGCTCGATGAGATGATACGTGGTATCAAAAAAATATACCAAGGCGGGCGTTATTTTAGCCATGACGTTGCAGAGCAGTTGGCCGAAGTATTATTGTCAGATAATGCATCCTCACCTTTCGATTTGCTTAGCGATCGTGAAAAACAAGTCGCCATGATGGTAGTCAACTGTCAAAGCCCACAGCAAATTGCCGATCAATTATTCGTAAGCGTAAAAACCATTAATACCTATCGCTACCGTATCTATGAAAAAGTCGGTGTTGATAGTGATGTTAAATTGACTCATCTAGCCATTCGTCATGGGTTGATTCAACCTTAATTTCAGGGTTAGTCTGCTTCTTTAACTAATATATTTATATCTATTCCTTCCCTTCGGTCCATTTATGAAACCTGCTTCTAGAACTATTAACGCTGTTGTCCGATCTCTAAAGCAGGACAATACCCTACCTGCATCACAGTTACGCAAGCTTGGGCTAATTTATAATAGTTATCGTTTAGTAGTCAGTGCGTTTCTATTGTTAATGGTGTACGCCAATATCAAAGCAGATACCAATCTGCTATTACCAAGCTTATTGCAGCAAACTGCCCTTGGGTTTTATGTCATTCTTAGTCTGATTTTACTGAGTTTATTTTTGGTGGCAACCAAGCAGCTGCAACGCCAGTTAGTATTTGGTTTGGGTATTGATATAATCGTTTTAAGTTTGCTGTTATATACCAATGGTGCGCCAGACTTACAGTTGACTATGCTATATATGGTCGTCGTAGCAGCGAGCTTTATGTTGTTACGCAGCTCACAAGCCCTGATTATCACTTTACTAGCAATTTTATTCGTCATTTATCAGCAATTTTTCCATGCAATTGCCAATAGTATGAGTCTAGCCAATCTAGGTGACGCCTTATTAATGTCAGCCAGTTTTTTAGCCGTTGGTTTTTTGAGCTGGTCGATCTCGCAGCGCTTAGTACATGTCGAACGATTTATAGCACGGCAAGCAGAAGAAGTAGAACGTCTTAATACAATCAATCAAGAAGTTATTAGCCAAATGCTTAATGGCGTGATGGTTATCGATCAGCAGCATATTGTTTTAGCCAATCATGCAACTTACCAGCTTCTAGGTATTTCTGAGATACCAGCATCGCCATTTAGAAAAGCACCCCCTAATAACGATAATACAAAGTCTACTCTCAGACAACAACAGCGTAATTTTAAGAATCATCATAATCCATTGTATGCTTTTCAGCAGGCTTTGGCTCATCAACATAGAGCCCTACTCAATAGCTGCCTCTCTGTTCCCGCCAATCAATCAAGAAACTTTATTTATGAGTTACCTGAGGCAGCTAGCGCTTCTGTTACAAACAAGCTGCGCGTACAAATCATTCCCTTAGAGGATAGTAGCCAGCTGGTATTGTTTGAAGATTTGCGTCGCGAACAAGCCAACGCTCAACAGCTAAAACTGGCTTCTTTAGGACAGCTAACGGCCAGTATCGCTCACGAGATTCGTAACCCACTTGCTGCTATCTCACAGGCCAGTCAGCTATTGCTAGAAGATATAGACGACAACCGTGACGTAGGCGAAAACACATCCTCACTGATAAAAAACCAAGCTGCCATCGACACAAATGGCAATAATGAGCTGTACAAGATGATATTTGCACAGACTAAGCGTGTTAATCGTATTATTGAAGACGTATTAAAGCTATCACGTCAGCAACGTTCCAATAAACAGACAATAGAACTTGCGACATGGATGCCACAATTTTTAGAAAATTATTTTCGCGGTAATGATATTTTTTTACGTGATGATTCACATCCCGTGGTACAGTTTGATAACCATCAGTTAGAGCAAATACTCATTAATTTAATCAACAACGGTTTGCGCTATTGTGGTCTTGTGCATCCACACGCTTATGCTGAGGTCGAGATATATTGTGTGCAGAACGATGTTATAATCGATGTTTTAAACGAAGGTGATAAGGTTGCTGAAACTGATGTAGGGCACCTATTTGATCCATTTTTTACTACTGATAAAGCAGGTACCGGACTGGGATTATATTTATCACAAGCATTTAGCGAAGCCAATCATGCACGGCTACTGTATGTCGCCGAACATGAAAAGACCTGTTTTCGATTGATTATACCATTGGGCTCCTGCCCAGAAGATGCTTGGGATGTTTGAGACTATTATTAATAGTTTTCAATAACGCCCACACTGATAAAATATTGATTTCCATAATCGATCAAGATAGTTAACCTGTACAGTTAATAAAGATAAAAAAGGTTAAAGGTTCTCTATTTATTGATGATAACCCTTTATATGAGCGTTTATTTAGTAACTTGTACCAATTGAACAAACATGAGGTTATGTATGACAGCAATCGCGCTAGTCGTCGATGATGAAGTAGATTTATGCCGACTTATGCAAATCACGCTAACAAAAATGGGCATCAGAAGTGATGTCGCCTACAGCCTGTCACAAGCAAAATCTTATCTGGAAAATAACCACTATGATTTTTGTCTAACTGATCTACAGCTACCCGATGGCTCAGGACTAGAACTGGTGAAGCAGATTAGTAGCAGCTCCAATACGCCGGTTGCTGTGATTACGGCACACGGCAGCATGGATTTGGCTATTGAAGCGCTTAAAATGGGTGCTTTTGACTTTGTAAATAAGCCGCTTGAGTTACCTCGTTTACGACAGCTGGTCGAAAATGCACTTAAAGTCATCCATCAAGACGAAAGCACTCAAGCAACCAATGAGATTACGCTGGAGCAGCAGCTATTAGATAGTCGTCTAATCGGTAATTCTGCCGTGATGCAAACCTTGAAAACCACCATTGTCAAACTAGCGCGTTCACAGGCGCCAGTGTTCTTATCCGGTGACTCTGGTACAGGTAAAGAAGTCGTTGCCAGACTCATTCATGACTTAAGTCCGCGCCGTGATGGTAGCTTTGTACCAGTCAACTGTGGCGCAATTCCATCTGAGCTGATGGAATCAGAGTTTTTTGGGCATAAGAAAGGCAGTTTTACCGGTGCAGTTGCAGACAAGCAGGGTTTGTTTCAACAAGCCAGCGGTGGTACGCTATTTTTGGATGAAGTTGCGGATTTACCGCTCGCTATGCAAGTTAAGCTATTACGCGCTATTCAAGAAAAAACGGTACGTGCTATTGGTGATACCAAAGAGATTCCCGTTGACATTCGCATTTTATCAGCCACTCATAAAGATTTGAATCAATTGGTAAAAGACAGCAATTTTCGGCAAGATTTGTATTATCGAATTAACGTTATCGAACTTAAATTACCCACGCTTAAAACGCGACGCGATGACATACCTTTACTCGCTAAGCATTTTTTAGCATTGATATCTGAAGAGTGGCAACTAGATACTCCAGCACAGCTGACTGAGAATGCCTGTGATCGACTCCAACATCATGAATTTGCTGGTAATGTTCGTGAGCTTCGCAATATACTGGAGCGCGCAGTCACATTAGCAGATACCACAATCATAGACGATGATCATTTGGGATTACCTAAGCTCACTGATAATTATGATGATGAAGCCAATCCTAAAGATATGACCAGTAACGAAGATATGACTGCTGTATCCGCTGTAAATGATAAACCTATGCCCCTACAGACAAAAGACTCTCCTAAACAGAGTGGCAGGAATGTTAATAGCAGACTGGTAATTAATAACTTACATCCGTATCGCACTCACAGCCAAAATTATTCCTCTGCTATCCGCATGTCTACTCCTAAATCTAATAATATCGGCACTTCATCTGTATATAATCAAGACCGCCGTAAACCAGAGCAATTTGTTGATGATATAAATACTCAGCCCTCAATAGTTAGTGTGTCTGAGGCTGAATTACCCCAAAAAGGGCTAGAGGCCTATCTTCAAGATCAAGAAAAGCGCTTGATTATTAAAGCGCTTAAGCAGACAGATTGGAACAAGACTCAGGCAGCTGAATTATTGGGTACTACCTTCCGCTCTCTACGCTATCGCATGAAAAAGCTTGAAATCGATGAAGATCAGGACAATAACTTAGAATAGCTTAACTGATTAAAATTAACTAAGGTTATACCTCATATTTTTTAGATACTTTCTTTATCCTTATCAGCAACACTATCAACATTATCCTTTTTTACAAAGCGAAGCCCTGAAGAGCGTACTTGCTGTCGCAACACATCAAGTGCTTGCTGCTCCCACGTACGCTCATTACCAGATAAAGACACATCAGGCTGCACGCCTATCTTATCAATCTTCTTTCCTGTTGCTGTCAAGTAGTGAGCTACCGTTAACTTGACTGCTTGCTCATTATTGAGTGGTATAACCGATTGTACTGAACCTTTGCCATAGCTTACTTCGCCGACGATGGTTGCGCGTTGCTGTGTCTGTAGACTGCTTGCCAACACTTCTGCTGCCGAAGCAGAATAGCGGTTTTGCAAGATGACTACTGGTAAAGGCTTAAGTAGTGCAGCCTCTTGCGTGGACAAGGTACGCAACTTACTTTGTCTACTCTTTACCTGTACTACATCAGTATCACTCATAAACAAACTGGCTACTTTGACCGCTGAGATTAATACACCACCTGGATTATCACGTAAATCAAGCAGTATTCCAGTAACAGGCGCATCAAGATTGGTTAAGCTTTGCAGGATTCGTTCACGTGTATTGTTTTGAAAAGCCGGTAATTTAATAACAGCAATTCCATCAACAAGCCGCGTCTCGATGGTTTGCAGATGAGTATTATTACGTTGTAATGTGATGACACGCTTGCGCCGGCCAGCTTTAGACACTGTGACATCGACTTGCGTACCTGCAATGCCATTAAGCAGCTGTTCAACATCATTAGACTGTCTATCACCATCAATTTTAAACTGGCCGATTTGATGGATATAATCACCAACGGTAATTCCTTTTTTATCGGCAGGCGACTCATCTACAATATCAGTTACAACCCAATACCCTTCGGCCGGTTGATACTCCGCCTTTAAACCGACATTTCCCACATCGCCTTCGGTAAATGCGCGTAGATTCTCGTACGCTTCAGCATCCAAAAACTCAGCATGACTATCAAGCTTGGTCAACATACCACTCATCGCATTGTCAAATAACTCTTCATCATTGACAGGATCAACATATTGACGGCGCACTAAGTCTACTACTGCGACAAAAGTTTTTAAGGTTTCAGGAGAGATTGCATTTAACGATACTTGCTCGACTTCGGCTGGTATATCAGTCAAGTTATCATCCGCTAAATCCGCTACGGCGTTATCTCCTAACGCATCTATATCATCATCTGTCCAGCTATCTGTTTCATCTGCGACGCTCAGCATTCCTGATTCTGATGCCTCACTATCTATCAGGTCATCATCAACATTTAAGCTAATAAGTTGCAAGCCTGCTGTAGGGCTATTACCATTGGTCGCACTTTTACCAGTAGGCTCCACATTAGCTGCTTGTGCGTGTAGATTGATACTGCCTATCCCTAGTAGCCCAAGCAAGCCCATCTTAAGCACAGGCTTGAAGATAGCACGTTGTGTCCATCCTAATTTAACTGGTTCGACCGATAGTTTTGAGGCTGATAAAAGCATAAGAGGACTCACATAAAATAAAAAGCACATACAACTTTATTATTGTCGTTTGATTACAAAATAGCTAACTGATATAAACGAGCTAGAGGACTATAAGATAGCATTAAGACCCTACTGAAAAATAGGATATTATTGCAAATAAAAAGGGAAAGATATGCGCTATCTCTCCCTTTTTGCCAGATAATAAAAATTATCGAACCTAATCATTGAACCTATAGTGACTGTTTGAAACTATAATGTAGGAATCAACAAACTTTTACCTGTCATCTCAGCTGGTAGCTCAATATCCATTAATGCCAAGATGGTAGGTGCTACATCACTAAGTTTACCGCCATTACGTACTCGTACGTTTTGCTCACCAACATAAATTAGAGGAACGTGTTCGGTAGTATGCTGAGTATGTACCTGTCCGCTTTCGTAGTCTTGCATCTGCTCGCAGTTACCATGATCTGCAGTGATTAGCATATCACCACCAGCTGCACGTACCGCTGATTCAATACGACCGACGCATACATCGAGTGCTTCTACAGCTTGCACAGCAGCATCAAAGATACCAGTATGGCCGACCATGTCACCATTAGCATAATTTACTACGAGCACATCGTATTTGCCTGACTCAATAGCAGCTACCAGCTTATCAGTCACCTCAGGAGCGCTCATTTCAGGCTGCAAGTCATAAGTGGCTACATCTGGCGATGGCACTAAAATACGTTCTTCACCTTCGTATTCTGCTTCACGGCCACCACTAAAAAAGAAAGTAACATGTGCATACTTTTCAGTCTCGGCGATACGTAGCTGAGTTTTGCCTTGATCCTGCAAATACTCGCCTAATGTATTGGTCAATGACGTCGGATAATAAGCAATACTGGTTTTTGCATTGTCTGCCAAAATATCTGAATATTTAGTCAACATCACAAAAGCAGCAAGTCTTGGTTGCTTATGACGAGCAAAACCCGAGAACTCATGGTCTGGTAGTACAAATGCTTGCGCAAGTTCGCGAGCGCGGTCAGCACGGAAATTCATAAAGATTAGCGCATCATTATCTTCGACCGTATATGGCACCTCATCACGTCCAATCACAGTCGTCGGGCTGATAAACTCATCGGTCTCACGTGCTTTATAAGCTGCCTGCACTGCACCATCTGCACGCGTTGCTAGACGATCAGCCTTACCCTCAGTGATTAGCTCATAGGCTTTTTGGACACGATCCCAACGATTGTCACGATCCATCGCATAATAGCGCCCGATGATACTAGCAATTTGTACTCGGCCACCCTCATAGTGAGCATTCAGTTTATTAATATGATCGCGTAGACGATTGATATATTTGTCAGCAGATTTAGGCGGTGTGTCACGACCATCTAAAAAACAATGGACAAAGACATTTTTGGCCCCATGAACCAGTGCAGAGTGGCACATCGCTTCGATATGGTCTTGATTTGAATGCACGCCACCATCAGATAACAATCCCATAATGTGTACATTACCGCTAAGCTCGTTTGCAGCTTTTACAGCGTCAACTAACGCTTCATTTTTATAAAATTCGCGGTTGGCAAGCTCATTTGAGATCCGAGTTGAATCTTGGTAAAGGACACGACCAGCACCTAGGTTCATATGCCCTACTTCTGAATTACCAAATTGACCGTCTGGTAACCCAACATCTTCTCCCGAAGCCGATATCAACCCATGCGGATACTGCTGATAAATCTTATCAAGGTTTGGCATGTTTGCGGCAGCAATAGCATTATCTTTCTCATCTTCACGATGTCCAAAGCCATCCAATATCATCAAAACGTGCGGTGTTTTTTTATTCTGCACGCTGCCTTGCTTGCTATTAAGCTGCGCCTGATTGTCATCAATAGATTCTAATGGCTGCTGGTTACTGGTCATATATTACCGCTCCTCAAGTGAATGAACGCCTATAATGTTGTATTAGGGTGTTGAAAGCACTCTATATTAACACATATCTCAAAATAGCTGAAAACTCGACATTTTTTAACTAATTTACACAATTTCTAAGCCATTTTTTCCAATATGGCATCCTTAATAAGTAAAACAATTATTGATGCAAAGTATTAATCTGTAAATCAGACTTGCAATCAGTTATTCCATTGGTTAAGATAAAATTATTCTAGAGTGTTGGCTAGTAGATGTTTATTCCCTGAGCCGATAATGCTTTACCTGGATGTGCTATCTATTGCTTCATTGTGTATGCCTGCACCGCTTGCGGTGTATCAGGAAACCTGCCGAGGTAATGACGCATCCGCCCTGAACTTCACGGTTCATGGGTCACCATTTTACGGCGGCACTCTGGTTGTTATATTCGGTTACGACCATTAAAAGCCCCTTTTGTCATCGACGAAAGGGGCTTTTTTATGTTCGACTATCAAACCATCTATTATTCATCGTTGGCAGATTTAGTAATTTTCTTCACATCTTTCGGAATGGTTTTTGCAGTACCATCAACCGTGGTATGTTGTTTAAAGGTGTCACCGAACGGATTTTGCTGTTGTTGCCCGAATGGGTTTTGCCCATTCATGCCTCCTGCACCGCCAAACGGGTTTTGACCACCCATACTACCAAACGGATTTTGACCTCCGCCCATTTGCCCACCCATTTGTTTGGCCATCATCTCCATCATTTTTTGCTGATTATTCATGACATAGTTATTAGCCATATCTTTAAGCTTCTTTTGTACTGGTGGCAACACCACAAGCAATGCCAATAGATCGCTAATAACTCCTGGAATCAATAGCAAAATACCGGCCGCTGCCATAGCGACACTCTTTAGCATAGTAGATTCTTGCGGACGCATCGCGGGATTCATCATGCCCCCAGCTTTCATTTGCTGCGCCATTGGATTAAGGGCAACCATACCCTTACGAATCAGAGAGATACCAATGACAGCGGCAATAATGAACCACATAAATACTACCCAGCCACTCATAAATTGAGCAAGCAAATACCACAAGAGCATCTCGATAATAAACCAAACGATGGCAATACCAACTATCTGACCCATAAGGCGTCGTCCTATCAAATAAAAACTAAAAAATTGAGCGCCATGAAATTAAAATGGCTAACATATGATGTATATGGGGATTGATTGCTATACTATCAAACTTAAGGCTGATTTTTAAGCCATAAAATAAAATGAAAGTAAGACGGAATACTATGGCAATTATTATAGGAATTGATCCTGGCTCACGTATGACGGGTTATGGCATCGTTCAACAAACAGGCGATAAGTTAACCTATATTGATGCAGGCACCATTCGTACTGACACCAAAGAGATGCCTGAACGCCTTAAACGTATTTTCAACGGCTTGACTCGTATTACTCAGCATCACCTAAAGTATGCTGATGAGCCTATTTATACTGCTATTGAGCAAGTATTTATGGCAGAAAACCCTGATTCTGCGCTTAAACTTGGGCAAGCACGAGGTGCAGCCATTGCAGCAATGGTGGCATTAGACTTAGAAGTGTCAGAATATACGGCCCGTCAGATCAAACAAGCCGTATGTGGTTATGGTGCTGCTGCTAAAGAGCAAGTGCAAGAAATGGTCTGCCGTATATTGTCTTTAGATGTGGTACCACAACAAGATGCTGCTGATGGGCTTGCCTGCGCTATCTGTCATGCGCACTCAAGTCACTCTATGAATAAACTACTACTCAACAGCTCGATGCGTGGACGCGGCGGCTCTAAGAAAAAAGGCCGTTGGCGCCTAACGGAAGAAGATCTAGGCAATTTGCGCTAAAACACATGACCATAAGAAATACGTGTCCAAATGGCGCGTGTTTTTTTATTGAAGTGCTTCTCTTTTAGCACACTGTTAATTAGCTAACAACTGAACTTTCGATAACCATATCTAGTACATAAGCGTATTCTGCATTTGAAGCATCGTCAGCCTTGAGCTTATGACGCTGTAAACGTAGTATTTCATTATGTTTACCATCATGCTCATAACCATCAATACTACCCATAAAATCCGTCCATTCACCCTCGTCAGTCTTTATACCTTGATCATCGTAAGTGATGGGTTTTATTTGTAAACAAGCTCGTGTACTATCATCAGCACAAGGTGTAGTTTTTGCATTCACTGCCCAAAATATAGTTTCACCTTTGCTATTATATTTTGCCTGCGCCGTCATTTTACCTCTCCAAACCAAAGTTGCGTTATTGCTAGCAACCTGAGTAAGGGTCGGCGGTGTACCATCTGCCAAGCTTATCTGACTCTCTCCCCGCATAAGCTCATTTAGTTCATTTTCAGCTATATTTAAATCATCACATAACATTTTGGTACTCATACCATCTTCGGTCATCAATATATTATCTTGCAGTTGATAAGCAGCAGTTATTGTATTACAACCAACACTATAGCTAATACTATTCTGACCTTGATACTTGCTGAAGCTCAGAACAACTTGCTCATTTATGTCCATCAGTGATGTTACTGGTTGCTTACTTTCATCTGTTGCAGTTACCAATGTCCAACGATAGCGCGCAAGATTAGCAATTAACTTGTCTTCAGCGCTCAAAATTTCAGGAGCAGATGACGATTGGGCAGTAGTATTGATAGTCGTACCTTCTGCACTGGTATCATCACTAGTTGAAGCATTATTACATGCCGCTAAAGCCAAACTAGCTGTTAGTAGGCTTGGCAATAATAATGTTTTTAGAATTGGTTTTAAATTTGCACTTACCATGTTACATCCCTCTTAGGGCACTCACCTAAAATTTCTTTCTTCAATGTATTTTTTTAACGAGGTTGCCATATTAATATAGCGTTTCGATTGCTCAATCTAATTTATAGACAGCTTGTTTACGACCATTCAAAATACTAGCTCTGCTTTATCGAAGTAGTCTTGCAATAAACATTCCTTTAATTAAGTTTTTCTGTCTTAAATCTTGGATATTTCTAGTATTCAAGTCGGTATGGCGAATATAAAATTAGTATAACTACTATAGACTTGACCATATTGTCTTATGTAATAAAATGTTTAGTTTTATTGCATAAAACCTTTGAAGTCCGCTAGACAGTAGTTTGTTAATAATTCATATTTTCAAAAAAATGATGGACAGCTGATTTCTCAACTGTCCATCACTAAATATCGGATGATTTTAATACCTGTAAAAAACCTTTATCTACTCGCCAGCTTGTGTAGATTTCGCCTTAGCAATTTTTTTGATACTAAAACGCTCATTCATCATCTGATAAAAACGCGCTAGGTTTTCTCCTTGCTCATTAGGATTGACCTTGAGTATTTTGCCAAAATCTAACCCCAAATATAATACTATATCAGCAAAGCTAAGTTGATCGCCTACTAAATAGTCATAGCCTTCCAACGCTTTTTCAAAATAAGGTAATGCTTTAACCGCACGCGCGATAGAAGGCGCTACAAATTCTGGTACTTGCTCAACACGCTGAGCCTTTAAGGGATGACTGTGCTGAAATGCCAACATTAAGTTGTACAGTACTTCAAATTCAGCAATACGGCGCATAGAACAGACTTGCGCACGTTGTACCACATCGTTACCCATCACTGAGCGCTCACCATATACCCGATCTAGATACTCACACACTGCTTGTGAGTCATTGAGTACCGTACCATCATCCAACGTTAATACCGGGACTGTTTGCATCGGGTTCATTTGGGTAAAATCATCTGACATCTGTTCATTAGCGGCAAAGTCGATATCTATTACATCGATATCGTCCATATCATCAACATCAATACCTTTTGATGCTAACAAAATAAGGGCTTTACGCGGGTTAGGGGCAGTACGGGTTACATATAATTTTTTCATGGCAAACTCCCTGTAAGGATAGTCAAGCAGCGGCTCAGCGCTGATACGCTTTATTGTGGTTGTTGCATTCATCTATACAGATCATTTTTATCGATAATCTGTACAATAGTTATAGCCTACTCCAGTCATCATAGCAAAGCCTTATTAGTGCTTGTCAAAAGAATAATAAAAAGCCCCATAACTTTAAGTTATGAGGCTTTAATTAATCTTACTTATCTATAAACATGCTATTTATTTATTAGGCGCAGGTGTCGTACGCAAATAAGGCTTAATTTCGGTATGACCTTTAGGATAATTAGCAGCGATATCTTCGTTTTTCACGCTTGGCGGAATGATAACGTCGTCGCCTTCTTGCCAGTCAACAGGTGTTGCAACGTTATACTCATCAGACAATTGCATCGCATCAATAACACGAACAATCTCATCAAAGTTACGTCCACAGCTGGCAGGATAAGTAAGCGTTAAGCGTACTTTTTTGTTAGGATCGATAATAAACACACTTCTGACCGTTGCCGTATTATCAGCATTTGGATGAATCATGTCGTAAAGATTCGCGACTTTGCGATCAGGATCAGCAATGATAGGGAAGTTGACAGCAGTGCCTTGGGTTTCTTCGATATCACTCACCCAACCTTTATGATCTTCTAAGCCATCAACCGACAATGCGATAGGTTTGACATTACGTTTTTGGAACTCACCACCTAATGCTGCGGTGCGTCCAAGCTCAGTCGTACATACTGGAGTATAGTCTGCAGGATGTGAGAAGAAAACAACCCAGCTATCCCCTGCCCACTCGTGGAAATTTATATCGCCTTCTGTGGTGCTCGCGTCAAAGTTTGGTGCAGTATCACCTAGACGTAAATGTGCCATACCTAATTCCTTGTTTATATTGATGAGCGCTAACACTAAAAAGTATCCTTGCGCTCTGTTATTATCATTGACGCGCTCAGCTATTAACTAATAACTCGGCTAACGTCAGTAAGAATCCTATTTTATATTAACAAACTGGTTACGAATGTCTTGTGACGGATTGTAATTCGATTATTCCATTTATCACTAAGTAGAGAGCTTAATGGTTGTTAAGATTTAAACATAGTGGCACCATCCATTTTCAATTGAACGGTATCGGCTTTCCATGTGAGTTTAGGGGTCGCCTCACTCATGCGCTTGCTCGTCTCGCCTGAGTGCCGCAAGGTAATACCTTGTTCATCAATAATGGCAATACCAATCACATAAGTATAAACAAAACGACTTTTGGCTTTGGGTGAGGCCTTTATATTAAAGGTACATTCTACAATTTGGTCCTGATACTGCATACGCATTTTTGGCTGTAAAGAAGCAATGGACACCACACCATTCGAAACCGCAGAATATACTGAAAAGACCAAGGCAACTTTACCACCATAATATTCAGCAATAGCAGGATTGACCAACACCGTCTCTTTTCCAGGCTCATGAGCACTAGCGACTTGTACATCACCTTGATGATGCACATAAGGCATGCTATTTAAGTTGCCTATTTGCTTGGGAGCATGGACATAGCTCATGTCTTTACTGCTCTGAGCCAATATTCCAACACGCAAATCTAAATCATCGTTATCGGCACTAGCATCACCATTGTCTATCCATATGGCTTCTACTGTTAGATAGTCATGACTGCCTTTCGTGAGGTTAATTCGATGTTCACTACCAGGTTTGTCTAAGATGACCTTTTTCAGACTAACAGCCGTTGGCTGCTCTGTTTTTGTCGCATTAACCAACGGTGCGGCAGAGGTAGTATTTATAGTAGATAATTGATCAGTAGGCTCGTCTGCGACATCCCCACCGAAATGGGTCACCAATGCATCTAAACCACCGTTAAAACCTTGTCCAATGGCGTTAATGCGCCAAATATTATTTTTACGATAGACTTGAAACAACATCATGGCGCGCTCACTATCAAATGCACTACCGTCAAATTGATAAGTTGCTAATATCTGCCCTGCTTGCTCTAACGTCACGCTACTAGCACCAAGCTCACGCATGGTCGCTTGACCATCGATTGTTGCCGTCAATACCAAATAATCTACGGAATCTGGTAGTTTACTGAGATCAATATCGAAGCGCTGTTGAATCGCTGTTGACTGCCAACTGATAGCGCCACAAGGCGTTCTTGGCTGGTTATAAAAGGTCATATAATCATCATTTATTAACTTCTGCTGCCTACTCAAACCAAAGCAAGCCACATCAATAACGGTAGCGCCTGCTGATAGCTCTGCAATCAATGTAAACTGCTGCATAACACCAACCTCAGTGAACTTGGCTTTTTGACCCATAATTAGATTGAGCATTATTATTGTCCTAATGATAATTTAGTATCAATTTATGCAATGGTTAAACAACCATTCCTGAATCCCACAAGCAAAACTCGCCAAACTTACCGCGCTTGCTTGTACCGCCAGCGGCACGCCCAGTGTCTGTTAATACCAATTCACCTTCTTGTTCTTGTAAATACCCAACTGCCAGCAACTTATCATTTAATTCTTGAGTCTTAAAACCTAGCTCTTTAGCAAGTTTCGCAGTCGTCAGCTTAGAGTAAGTAAGCTGCGCTGATTCCGTAATGGAATTTGCAGTTGAATTAGTGCCAACCGTTGTATTATTAAAAGTGGCTGTACTATCAACCCCACCATCCGATTCGGTCACCTTTTCAAGTGACATCCGCACTTCATCACTGATACGAATGATGCGTTGGGCTTCCTCATAAGTATCGGCATAGAGCTTAGCGTCTTCGTTACGGTAAATCAGCACCCCCATTTCATTATTATTTACCTGACTAAACTCGTAAAGGTTCAAACTGGTAATAATGCATTCGTTTTCATTGAGATAGCACTTAGCATGTAAGTTTTTACAAAAGCTGGTACGAATAAAGGTTAGATTTTTGAGCCAATTTATCTCTTCAGGGTGTAAGTCATTTTTGCCATAAACAATTCTAATATCGATTTTGAGACGGTTACGGTCCTCTAGTAGCTCTTTAATACGCTCATTAAGCTTTAAATACGGGCTAATAATAATCAATCTATCAGAAGCATTTTTAATCAATTCTTCTAAATGATAGGTCGTACCACTGCTGTTCAAAAACTTTGCCATTCTAATGCCCTCAACATCTACTATTAAAATTCATATTTATTCATAAAAAAGCCCATCTCTAGCGTACTAGAAACGGGCACAATTGCAAACTACTATTGTTGAGTTTAATCTATAATATTAGAGCTATAGCTTATACATCATTCGTTTATAAAAATTCATTACGCAAATCCAGAGTAGAATCTTTACCTAGAGTTGCATAGTGCTTATCAAGGAAAGCCTTGGCAGACTCACGACCGATATCGCGCAGGTGGGTTAAAAATGCCCATTCGGAATTTATTTTACTAGACGCTGACAATGGATTGATTTGCTCAGTGGCTTCAATACGGTGCACGAATACTTCAGAATAACGTTCTCTATCCAGATTGTTCTCACGTAACTGACGGGTCACAAACTCGATAGCTCGCAACTCTCTTAGTAAAGATGAATTGAACGAAATCTCATTAATGCGATTCTGTATTTCTATGGCACTTTTCGGGGTTTCATTGCGTTCAACTGGGTTAATTTGAACGATGGCAATATCCTTAGACTTAGTGGTGCGAAACAAGGGATACAGAGGTGGGTTGCCAACATAACCACCGTCCCAATAGGGTACGCCATCAATTTCAACGGCTTGGAAATAAGACGGTAAACATGCCGAAGCTAAGATCATGTCTGCGGTTAGCTCTTCACGGTTGAATACTTTTATTTTGCCCGTATGCACGTTGGTTGCCGCAACAAACAGTTTTAACTCATTACATGCTCTGACCTTTTCAAAGTCAATAGTAGACTCAACCAAATCACGTAATGGGTTAATATTCAGCGGGTTGGTGTCATAAGGCGAAGCAACTCGACTAAATAGATCAAGCATTAGGTAAGCCGGTGAGTCATCCACATCCCATCTACCTGTCAGAATACTCAAAGGGCTGCGCTTAATAGGGCTCATCCTGCCCATGTATGCCACTTGGCTCCAAAACTGCTCAAGCGCCTCACGTGCACCATCTGCGCCACCATCCATATAGCCTTGTGCTAATACTGCTGCATTCATAGCACCAGCACTCGTCCCAGTAATACCTTCTACACTGACCCGACCATCTTCCATGAAGTAGTCCAGTACGCCCCAGGTAAAGGCGCCATGAGAACCGCCACCTTGCAGTGCTAGATTGATCGATTTTTTAACCATAATCTCTTTACACTCCCTTAGATGTATCGTTGAGCTTGCCTGTCTGGTTTTCTGATAGATAAAGCCAGCTAATAATTATTTGTTGCGCGTTCAGCAGCCAATAGCAGCCCGCCTAAATTCGATACTGATAAAGTATCAGCGCGATGCAATTGCTCAATATTAGCTGGTAACTCTAATCTGAGCATTGTACCTTCAAGAGTTTGGCAGACAGTAACTAAGCCGGTTTATAACTATCACGTAAGCTGACGATTTGATTAAATATAGGCTTATCACTAGTATGTTCTTCGCTATCCGCGATAAAGTAACCTTCACGCTCAAACTGGAAACGCGTACCAGCTTCAGCATTAGCCAATGATGGCTCAACTACCGCATTAAGTTCAGTCAACGAGTCCGGATTCAATACTTGATGTACATCAGCGACGCTACTTGGGTCTTCGACACTAAATAACTGCTCATACATGCGTACCGTTGCTGGAACGCCTTGGCTGGCCGATACCCAATGAATCACACCCTTAACCTTACGACCTTCAGGGTTGTTGCCTAGCGTTGCCGGATCAATCGTTGCTTTTAGCTCAACGACGTTGCCACTATCATCAGTAATATGCTCGGTCACTGCCAATACATAAGTATTGCGCAGACGAATTTCTGGCTTTTCTGGTGATAAGCGCTTATAGCCTGCTGGCGGTTCAATCTCGTAATCGCCTTGATCGATATACAAAGTTTCAGTAAACGGAATTTCACGCTCACCCATATCGACGTTAGGGTGATTTGGCTGCGTGAGCCATAAAGTTTGCGAAGCATCGTCAAAGCGCGCATTGACACTATCAGCTTTTTGCGCTTCCCAACTACTAACTGCTTCCGCAAAGTTAGTAATGGTCACTTTTAATGGCTTTAGCACTGCCATACCACGTGCAGTGGTGGTTTCCAATGATTGACGAATGCTAAATTCTAATAAACGAAAATCAACAACACTGTCCACTTTAGTCACGCCAACACGTTCACAGAAGTCACGTAAGCCCTCTGGCGTATAACCACGACGACGCATGCCAGCGATAGTCGGCATACGCGGATCATCCCAACCACTGACAATACCTTCATCCACCAACTGCTTAAGCTTACGCTTACTGGTCATAGTGTGATCAACATTTAGGCGGCTAAACTCGTACTGATGCGGTGGTACGTCAAAACCAACTTTTTCAACCGCCCAATCATAAAATGGACGGTGATCTTCAAACTCCAGCGTACATAATGAATGGGTAATACCTTCGAGTGCATCAGAAAGCGGATGGGCAAAATCATACATGGGATAGATACACCATTTATCACCCGTTTGATGATGCGCTTGATGCATGACGCGGTAAATAACAGGGTCGCGCATGTTCATATTTGGGCTTGCCATATCAATCTTGGCACGCAAAACCGCTTTACCCTCAGCAAACTTGCCCTCTTTCATATCATTAAAGAGTTTTAGGTTTTCTTCAACACTGGCATCACGATGTGGTGATGGCGTGCCAGCTTCATTAAATGAGCCACGGTTTTCTTTAATCTGTTCAGGCGACTGTAAGTCTACATAGGCATCACCCTGCTCAATCAACTGCACAGCCCACGCATGTAATTGGTCGAAGTAACCTGACGCATGGTGCGCGTCCCCTGCCCACTCAAATCCAAGCCATCTGACATCGTTCTCGATGTTATCAATGAAATCTTGCTTTTCTGCGGTTGGGTTGGTGTCATCAAAACGCAAGTTACACACACCGCCAAACTCTTTGGCCACGCCAAAGTTTAGGCAAATGGATTTGACATGACCAAGATGCAAGTAACCATTTGGCTCAGGCGGAAAGCGTGTCACAATTTGTGGGTATTTTTGCGCATTGACATCATCACGAATGATATTACGAATAAAATCGTTTTTTTGTTCGTCTTTTTGTGCATTGTTGCTTGAGTGCTCACTCATCGGGCATTGCTCCTAACGCAAATTGTCATTTCATTCTACGTGCCATCACGCATCATGGAAAATTCAAACCAAACCATTAAAAAAAAATAGGTTATCAAAAATTATAATAAAAAGTTAAAGTTGCGTTATTCTATCAGGTTTCATAAACGCATTAACAGCCTGATACATGACACGAGATAAAAAAGCCGTTAGACTAGCCATGACTTTTTATCAATCACTCACGACAGTGCTAATTAAGGCGCTGCAATCAAAAAGGAATATCACATGGTAGACATGCCACCAGTAGTAGAACTTGACACCAGTATGGGTGCGATCGTTATCGAACTCAATGAAGAAAAAGCACCTAAAACGGTAGAAAACTTTTTAAACTATGTAAAATCTGGTCATTATGACGGCACGATTTTCCATCGCATCATTGACGGCTTTATGATTCAAGGCGGTGGAATGGACGCTGAGATGAATGAAAAAGCGACCAATGCACCCGTTGAAAACGAAGCAGATAATGGTTTAAAGAACGATAAAGGTACGATTGCGATGGCACGTACGCAAGATCCGCATTCAGCAACCAGCCAGTTTTTCGTCAACGTAAAAGATAACGACTTTCTAAACCACTCTGGCAAAAATATGCAAGGTTGGGGTTACACGGTATTTGGTAAAGTAACCAGCGGTATGGACGTGATTGAAAAGATGCGCGGCGTACCAACTGGTCGTTTCGGCATGCATGCTGATGTGCCAAAAGAGCCAGTGGTTATCAACTCAGCGACCATCATTACTAAGTAATTGTTACTCAGTAGTGTTTAGTAGATAACTGTTATTTGAGAAAAATCACTCAGTAAGCACTTATCAAAAGATACTTCTTAGTAATTCACGAGGATAAGGATAAATGCAAAGTTTTGACCATCTAATTACCACCCGCCCTCATGAGGTGCGGCAAGTATTGATTAGCGATTTGCATTTATCGCCTGAAGAGCCTGCCTTAGTGCAGGCTTTTTTGGCGCTGCTTGATGATTGTCTTGCCCTGCCCGCGCTAAAGTGCTTATTTATCCTAGGCGATTGGTTTGAAGTATGGCTAGGTGATGACGTTTACTTATCGTTATCAGAAGATGAGTGCAAAACCCATTGGCTCACCCCGCTTATCGTTAAATTAAAAAAACTACGGGTAGCTGGCTGTGAGATTTTGATTATGCATGGCAATCGTGATTTCTTATTAGGTCAGCCATTTTGCAATTTATTCGGTGGTGAGCTTATTTATGAGCCATACACTTTAACCGTTGGAAAGCAGAATTATCGCTTAGAACACGGCGATGCGTTATGCGTTGATGATAAGAAATATCAGTTTTTTCGCAAAATCATGCGCAATCGGTTAACCCAGTGGTACTTGCTGAATAAATCATTAGAAAAACGCTTGGCTATCGCAGATAAAATGCGCAAAAAAAGCCAGCAGAATAATGCCAATAAAGCTGCTTACATCATGGATGTCAATAAAGATGCAGTGATACATGCAGTGGCTGATAGCGATGCTTTACTACATGGTCATACTCACCGTCCAGATATTCATCAAGCGACCAGTAATAAAAAACGCTACGTGCTGGGTGACTGGCGACTGCTAGATGGCGATACACGCCAGCCAAAAGTCAGCGCGGTGATTGGCGCAGTAACCACAGATGAAAACTCAGATAATGCTAAATTTAACTTGATTGAATTTAAATTTCTAATTTCATGATATCTATGTGAACGTCTCTTATTTACGATAAAAAAAGGGTCTGTTAAAATAACAGACCCTTTTTTTGACTATCTAAAATCACTTGATTCTAAGGGATTAATTTAAAGAAATGCTGACGATAATGCTTTAGCTCACGAATAGAATCGCGAATATCGTCTAACGCTAAGTGACTGCCACCTTTTTCAAAGTTCTTTAAGATATCAGGGCGCCAGCGGAAGCATAGCTCTTTAATCGACGAGACATCAAGATTGCGATAATGGAAGAACTTTTCCAGTTCAGGCATTTGACGCGCCATAAAACGGCGATCTTGGCAAATTGAGTTGCCACACATTGGTGATTTGCCACTATCGACCCACTTGTTCAAAAACTTAATAGTCTCAGCTTCGGCCTCTGCCAATGTCACTGTGCTACGGCGTACACGATCAACCAATCCTGACTGGCCATGTTGCTTGGTATTCCAGTCATCCATTTTATTTAATGTTTGATCCGATACTTTGATAGCAAACACTGGCCCTTCGGCAAGGACATTTAAATCTTCATCAGTAACGACAGTAGCAATCTCGATAATCTCATCGTTTAAAGTATCAAGTCCGGTCATTTCTAGATCAATCCATACCAGCCCTTTTTTGCCTTGGTTTCTGATTCTAATCTTATTGGGATGGTCATCGGTACTCATATTTTGTCCTATGGTCAATAAAGTTTGAAACAACTTTGGAGCAATGTTAACTAAATAAATGACATATAAATGGTCATGCTTAAATAATTTTTTTGCGCTTAGTCATTCATAATGTCTAAAAAAACCAAAACATTACAAAACCACTGTCTGGTACAGGCGCTTTAGGCTGTATGTTAGCAAATTTTCACGCTACACTTAGAGATATTTTTTAATAGGTTCAAAACCCATGGCATTAATCCGGCAACGCAAGCTGACTAAACAACAGATTCGTCGCATTGACAAACAACAGCTGGCAAGTCAAGACAGCATAGATGATAGCTTGATGGATGGCGTGGTCATGGCGCATTATGGCAAGCAATTAGAGGTACAGGTGACCAGCTTGCCAGCCGACATACCAGTGCAGCCTGAAGTCGCACCCGATGACCCTGAGCCATTTTGGCAAACGCTTGCTTTAGGGGATATATGGCGTTGTCATGTGCGCACTAACTTGCCAATGCTATCAACTGGTGATCACGTGCGCTGGAGTGCCGATCCCAATACTGGCTTTGGTCGTATTGAGTCCGTACAACCACGCACTTCTCTTGTCTCGCGTCCAGATCGTTACCATAAGCTTAAGCCTGTTGCAGCCAATGTCGATATTTTGGCCATTGTATTTGCGCCGCTACCTGCTGCTGCGCCGACACTCATCGATCGCTATTTGGTCGTTTGCCATCATGCTGGCGTGAAGCCCTTATTAGTATTGAATAAGGCGGATTTGTTGGTACAAGAGAGTTATGCAGACACCAATGACTTGCTCGTACAGTATGCTGCTCTTGGTTATGAAAGCGTACTTACTTCGGTCGACTGTCCTGAGAATATCGCCGATAGTACTGAGCAGCAAGGGCTTGGCGAGTTAAAGCGTTACATAGATAAAAAACTGGTTATCTTTGCGGGTCAGTCTGGTGTCGGTAAAAGTAGCTTAATTAACGCCCTGCTACCAGAATCGGCACAGAGCGTAAATATTATTTCTGAAAACTCAAAACTTGGTCAGCATACCACGACGACCAGCCGCCTATTGCCATTTAATCCAGATGATCTTACCCAAGGCGGTATTGTCGATACCCCTGGTATTCGTGAATATGGTATTTGGCATTTGACCCCTGATGATGTGATTTCAGGCTTCGTTGAACTTGCGCCACTGGCTGGTGATTGCCAATTCCGTGATTGTCGTCATACTCATAACAGTAAAGGCTGTGCGTTATGGAGAGCCGTTGCTGACGGTGAAGTACTGCAGCGCCGTGTTGAAAACCTCATCACGTTACGAATAGAGGCTGATACCAAGCCTTACTAGGTATTGCTTACTATTAAAACTTAGGTTAGCTATCGCACGTTTACTATGGATGTCCTAATCGGTATAATAGCGCCTTGTTCGGTAATACTGGGCTGTATTCGCAGTTTAGTGGAACACTAATTTTTTGGAGGTTTGGTTTGGATCGTGCGCTTGAATTTGTGGGCAACCACCCGTTTTTATTTGGTATCTTAGCAGTACTTGCCGTACTGTTCTTTGCCATTGAAAATAAACGTAGCGGCAAAAAAGTGTCGCCCAATACCCTCGGCATGATGGTCAACTCTCAAAACGCGCAGCTTATCGATATTCGCGCCAAAAAGAAGTTTACCACCGGCTATATCCAAGGCAGTCGTAACATCCCTTTTACAGAGCTCAAAGATCATTTAGATGAAATTCGTGCAATTGAACAGCCTGTGATTATCATTTGTGATATGGGTGTACAAGCAGGCGCGGCTATTCAGATGATTGGTAAAGACAGTGTTTATCGTCTAGAAGGCGGTGTTGGTGGCTGGCAAGGTGCGGGCATGCCATTAGTAGGATTAAAAGATGCTAAGCCTAAGAACAAGGGCAAAGCGAAACCTAGCTTGCACAAATAGTTCTACATCAACACGCCTTAATAAAATGCATTATTAATAAAAAGACATGACTCTCAGTTGTGTCTTTTTTTATGGACAACCCTCAAGTGATAACAAGTCACTTAAGAACTTATATAACCTTTTGCAGCGAGCTGGCTTGAATTTATCACCCTCATCCCCACTTTATAATGAGCATAATCAAATACACACTAGTCATTAACCTATCTAAATCAGGATAATAGACAAACTACACGACATAAAGTCAATTAAGGATATCTTATGACTGCCTCAGTTAAAGTTTATACTACGCCTATCTGCCCTTACTGCTCAAACGCTAAACAATTACTAAAAAATAAAGGCATTGAGTATGAAGAAATTGGTATGCATGATATGAGTAGCGATGAGCGCCGCGCATTGATGCAAAAAACCAATAACTATCGCACTGTGCCACAAATTTTCGTCGGTGATACTTTCGTTGGTGGTTTTGACGAGCTCAATCAAATGAACCAGCAAGGCAAGCTTGACGAGCTATTAGCCGGTTAATCTGCTACATTAAGCAGCTTACAGAATAGTGGCATTGGCTGGCTCTGGTTAATATAAATATGATATTGACCAAGCGATAGCTGGCTATTGTCATTTCCACACTAGCTTGTAATAATGTAGATTGCAACTTAACATTGCTACCAGGGCATCAACGACACATTGCATTACTTATTTGAGGAATTATCATGGCTGAAGAACAAGCACAACCACAATTAGCACTAGAACGTATCTACGTAAAAGACATGTCACTTGAAGTGCCGGGCGCTGGCGTATTCACCAAAGAGTGGAACCCTGAGCTTGATATTAACCTATCAAGCAATGCCGAAAAGCTAGATGACGATCATTATCAAGTAATCTTGACTGTGAGCGTTACCGCTAAAAATGCTGAAGAACCTGCTTTTATTGCTGAAGTTCATCAAGCTGGTATTTTCTTACTAAAAAATATTCCTGAAGATCAAATCGGGCAAATTTTAGGTGCTTATTGCCCTAACGTTTTGTTCCCTTACGCTCGTGAAGTCATCAGCGACATCGTGACTCGTGGTAGCTTCCCGCAATTACTGCTTGCTCCAGTCAACTTTGACCAAGCATATGCACAGAGCCAACAGCAAGCGCAAATTGATGCTGAAGGTAATGCTTAAACTTTAAAATAAAGTTTATATTTTAAAAAAGCCATCTCCTAACTTAGGTAGATGGCTTTTTTATGTATTGCTTTTAATAAATTCCTATCATTTTTCTAATGACATTATTTATTGTAGTTGGATTTTTATAGCTACTATTTATATCTACTACAAGACATTAAAAAACCCTGCCAATAAGCAGGGTCTTCGTTAGTATAATTCAGTATACAGAATATCCGTAAAACGAATTAACCTTTTAACGCTGACAATATCTGCTGCTTAACATCATCAATAGCTTGCGTGCCATCGAACTTGTCATATTTAGGCGCATTCTCGCCCTCTTTGGCTTTATCTTGATAAAAACCAACCAAGGTTGACGTCTGCTGATGATAAGTTGCAAGGCGCTCACGAATAGTAGATTCTTTGTCATCTTCACGTTGGATAAGTGCTTCACCGGTCACATCGTCGATACCATTTTGCTTCGGTGGATTATGATCGACATGATATACACGGCCTGAACCTGGATGCTGGCGACGACCAGATAGGCGCTTTACGATCTCATCATCAGGTACACTGATCTCAACTACATGATCGATGGCAACATCAGCGTCTGCAAGCGCTTGAGCTTGGGGAATGGTACGCGGGAAACCATCAAGAATGCAGCCATTAGCACAATCAGGCTTAGAGATACGCTCTTTTACTAGGTTGATGATAAGATCATCAGAGACCAGTCCACCTGCATTCATAATGCCTTCAGCTTGTTTACCAAGCTCGCTACCTTCTTTAATCGCTGCACGTAGCATATCGCCAGTCGAGATTTGCGGGATATCAAATTCTTTAGAGATAAACTGTGCTTGAGTGCCTTTACCGGCGCCAGGTGGACCTAGCAAAATAATACGCATCATAATACGTCTCTCCTTGATGGATGGGATTTGGGGATTGGTTAATTGCGTGAATGCCGGATATACCTTACCTTGTGGCTTTATAAAGCTCAAGTATTTTTAGTACTAGTGTCGCCTGTAGATATGACTTATCTGTTCATGTAACGCAATTGCACGCTGCAGCAATACGCTACAGCGCTTATGTCATGAGGCTTTTCAAAAGTTACGGTATCTGCTGATTTATTTCAACGTTAACTTGTTTTTGATCGGCACTAATCACGACTGGGTTGCCAGATAAGTCCCCTGACTCTGCACTTGCATTACCACTATGGCTAATACGAGCAATAACAGCCAGTTGAGTTTTTGCCGCACGTGCCGATTGTATCGTCCGCTCAGGCATCATAGCATCAAGATCACTTAAGCTAATACTGGCCTCACCTTGCTGAATCACACTAATAGGCAAACGCTTGGCTGCAAATGGTGGGCCGCCATTAACATCACGAATGGCAACAAATAGTACGTCATCGCCTTTGACTAATGGTAATAAGCTAGAATTGACCTTCACCGTTACATTAACACCCTCAGCCGCTTGTTGCTGCTGTGCTTTCACATTGGCACTTAGCTCATCTAGGCTGGTCAACGCTTTTGTATGATCACCCGGCTTGGCAGCAATACTAGCACGTAATCTCTGAATCCAGCCTTCTGCCTGCTCAAAGTTACTAGCACGTGCTTCACCCATTGCCATCAGCATCTGTGCGCCCTCATGCTGTGGGTTGTTGGCTAATACATCTTGTAGTACGCGACGACTAGTAGCATCTAGCTGGCCTTCGTTCGCAAAAAAGCTAATCTGCGCATAAGTGGTCGCAATCTCTTCATTATCAGGAGATAGACGATATGCCCTAGATAAAGCTTCTAATGCAGAGTCAGTCACTTCAAGCGATAAAAACAGCTCTGACAAGCGCATCCAGCGATTAGGGTCATCAGCATGACGATGGACGTTGGTCTGCATAGCCGCAATCAGCTGACGGCCATCTTCAATAGCCCACTCTGGTGGCTGATCAATCTTACCAGTCAATAAGTCGTCAGCTACTTGGCCAACTTTATCTTCTGCTTGCCATAGCTCAAATACTGGTGTGCGATCGCTAATCAATAAATACGCCATCGCTGCCAATACGGGTACCCAGATAGTAATTATTAAACGGCTTTTGATACCAGGGTTCACCATCGGAGCTGCTTCACGCTGGGCATCTAATAGCTGGCGCTCAAGCTCAAGCTTTTGGTTTTGGTAATGGTTATCATCAATGGTGCCGCTGTCTTTGTCGGTTTTAAGCTCCGCTAAACGTTCACGGAATACTGCCACGTTAATATCTAATAGTTGGTTATCTACGGGCTTATTTTTTATGCGCGTAGCGCGTAGCCATGGTGTAATAACGATGACAGCAAGTATCAATGCGATGAGTAAGCTTAGGGCAATAAATAAGCCAGCAGTAGAAAATACGGTCATTTTTTGTCCTCTGTGCTTGTGATGTCATAATCAGTGCTATTAGTACGTGATAATAGACGATCCAGTTCAGCCTTTTCTGCAGGGGTTAAAGCAGCGACAGTACTATCGACTATCGTACCGCTATCACCACTTGCTACCAGCTGTCGACGTTTACTCTGCCAAAACCAGCCAGTAATCAAAACGATCAATAATAGTGGCGGAAAAAACCATAATATCCATGTTGACGGACGTACAGGTGGCTTATAGGTAATAAAATCACCGTAACGCTCTTGCATATAGCTGCGTATTTCAGCATCACTGCGCCCATCTTTAACAGAATCGTAAACTTTTTGCTTTAAGTCCTGCGCAATAGGTGCATCAGACCCTGCAAGGTTCTGGTTTTGACATTTAGGGCAACGCAGCTCCTCGATGAGACCACGATACTGAGCTTCTTGCTGCACTGAGTCAAAGTCATAAACATCGATTGCCGCATAAGCGGTCATGCTGAGTAGACATGCCAGTACAAAGCTTACTAGCCTTAACACTGTAGCGGTTCTTATCTGAGCAGCCTTCATTTGCATGCCTCCCCAACCTGACTTGGATCTGGACGATTACCATTTTTGTTAGCCTCATTGAGTACTGTCAAACAAGGCTTAATGCGTTCTTGCCAATTGGCTTCATTAACTTCACCAATGATATGCTGACGGATGATGCCGTCCCCATCGACTGTAAAAGTTTCAGGTGCGCCTGTCAGACCTAAGTCTAAAGCAAACTGACCTGACAGATCTTGAATAGACATTGAAAAAGGATCGCCACCTCGGTTCAAATAGCTGAATGCATCACCAATATCATCTTTATAATTAATACCTACCAAATTAACACCACGCTCCTCTAGCTGCATAAGAAACGGATGCTCAATGATACAAGTTGGACACCAAGAGCCCCAAATGTTCATCAAAAACGGCTCATCAGGTAAATTATCATTGGTCATAATGCGGCTAGTATCTGCTAATAATGGCAGCTCAAAAGTAGGAACAGGACGCTCAAGAGCCATATTCGCTACGATATCGGTAGGCTTACCTAAACGCATATAAAGCATTACCATCAGTCCTAAAAACACGATAAGTGGAATCAGAAACCATACTTTTAATTGCTTTTTTTTAATAGTTTTATGACGGCGTTCATTGTCATTCTGCTTATTGGGATTAGTGGTGTTGTCTGATTCATTCATCTTACTTCTCCCCAAGCGTTGCAACAGGTGTCGCCGTACTAGCTACAGTATCATCAGTAACCTGATGCGGCGCTTTGGTCTTTTTGATGCGATAGCGTTTATCAAACATGCTAATCAGCGCACCTAAAGCCATGATAATCGAACCTAGCCATATCCAGCGAATCAAAGGTTTCACGTAGATACGTACAGCCCATTGATTACTATCTTCAGCGATCGGCTCACCAAGCGCTACATATAAATCGCGCATGAGACTGGCATCAATGGCCGCTTCAGTCATCGGCATCATACTAATGATATAGGTACGTTTTTCAGGATATAAAGTCGTGACAGCGCGTCCGTCTTTAGTTATCTCAACCTCCGCTTGAATAGCATCAAAGTTACTGCCTTTGACCTCACGGAAGTCTCTCACGGTAAAATCATAACCTTGGACGTTGACGGTATCATTTGGCCCTAATGCCACATCACGCTCGATACTTAAGCTACTGGTAAAGGCAACCCCAATTACTGCGATTAAAACCCCAATATGAGCAGTTTGCTGGCCCCAATAGCTAAGACGTAATTGACGTAGACCATTCATCATATTTGGTGCGTTCTTAGTCTTATCTCTAAAATCAATAATCATCCATAGTAGTACCCAAAAGCTTACAGCTAGGGTTACGCCGATGTTAAGCATAGATGATGGATGGACGAAATAAGCAATAATCGCTGCTAATACTAGGCTGCTGACTGCGATGACCATACCGACGCCCAACAATGGACGCTTGTCTTTTTTCCAGCGAATATTAGAGCCCATACCCATTGCGACTAGTAGCAACCAAGTCAGAGGTACAAATAATGCATTAAAGTAAGGAGGGCCGACTGATACCTGACCTAAATTGAAAGCGTCTGCAATGATCGGATAAAGAGTACCAAGCAGCACGACTAATGTGGCAATTAAAATAATGGCGTTATTGATAACCAAAAATGACTCACGTGAAATCAGCTGATATTGACTCTCAACCGTCAATCGCCAACCACGTACCGCAAACATTAATAGACCACCACCCACGATAATGCCAAGGATGACTAGAATGACTAAACCACGTGTCGGATCGGCGGCGAACGAATGCACCGAAGTAATGACCCCTGACCGTACCAAAAACGTTCCTAGTAAACTCAGCGCAAAAGCGAAAATCGCTAGCATGATCGTCCATGCTTTGAATACACCGCGCTTTTCAGTAACCGCTAACGAATGTAGCAGCGCAGTACCAGCGAGCCACGGCATCAATGATGCGTTCTCTACTGGATCCCAAAACCACCAACCGCCCCAGCCAAGCTCATAATAAGCCCACCATGAGCCTAAGGCGATACCGATGGTTAAAAACCCCCAAGCAGCTAGTGCCCACGGACGTGACCAACGTGTCCAGACCGCATCCAAGCGCCCTTCCCACAATGCTGCCATACAAAAGGCAAACGGCACGACCATGCCCACATAGCCCATATACAGCATAGGCGGATGAATAATCAGACCAAAATCTTGCAGCACAGGATTTAAATCTGCACCATCAACCGGTATGTTCGGTAAGGTACGATTAAATGGCGATGAGGTAAAAATCAACATCGCTAGCATCATCATCTGTACCGCTGCCAAGATGACTAATACTCGTGCTCGCATCGATAACGGCAAGCCGCGGCTAAAGTAAGATACTAGCGCGCACCATGTCGCCATGATGGTCATCCATAGCAGTAGAGACCCTTCATGCCCGCCCCAAGTTGCCGATAATTTGTAATACCAAGGCAACAAAGTGTTGGAGTGCTGCGCGACATAGACAAGGCTAAAATCATTGTAATAAAAGCCTGCCATCAATGCTGAAAACGATACTATCATCGCGGCAAACTGCGCCCAAGCCAAACTTGGGGCCAGACGCTGCCAAGCGACTTGGTTGCGCATAACGCCAATAGTTGGTAATACTACCTGTAAAATAGCCAACACAAAGGCGGCCAGTAAGGCAAAATAACCCAATTCTGTGATTAACATACAATCTAACCCTGTTTACCCTAATACGGTCATAGTTTACTGTGGCGGATTGGGCTTTTTATTGGTTTAAAAGCACCTATAGCCTGCCCATTAAAAATCGCTACAACGGTAACCTCGCTAACCATAGCAATGTATGGCTTGCGCTCAGCTTCCTTGTAACGACATTATCTTGGATTGACTATATAACTTAATACTGTTTTATAACTTAATGCTGTTTTCTTTTCATGTTCGTTTATGTCTTATGTTCGTCTAAGTCTATCGTTGTAAAACCTATTTTCTCTTGATGTCTTTTTTATTATTTTTCTCTTATTGTGAAGTTATCTGCTATTGCACAGCCGGAAAGAACACCAAAACAAGGTGTAACCAACCTGCCAAAAATCCAGTCAAGCCGCCTAATACAATTAGTGTCATCTCATCTTCACGAAACGCTGGACGTAATAAGTTTTGAAACTCATAAGGTGACAAGGCTCTGATACGATCGCGAAACAGACCGAATATTTTACTGGCACGACTCTCATTAAGTTCAGGATCTCGTAACGGTACCATGGTAGCAGTAATCGACTTATCAATGATCGTATTCTTTAATTGACCATATTCACGGCGACCCAGCCCCATACGCAAGGTCGTTCTGACCACTGGCGACTCTAACACTTGATAAAGATGCGACTTCATCAACTCACGCGTTAGCGCAGCACGATCACCATACATCATCTCATTCATAATGTTCTCTAGAGTCACTAAATCAGTAACAACAATCTCAGCGAAAACCTCAGACACTTCTTCTTGACGCTTCATAAAGCCGCCTTGGAAACGGAACTGAGCGATATGTGGCAGCCTTGGCTTAATAAACGGAAAACCAGCACAACGTTCAAAAACCTTCATATAAGGAATAAAATGCGGCTCTACTGGATTAAACACCATCCAAATTGCAATCCAGTTAGTCAGTAAGCCCCAAACAGCCGCGAAAAACGGTACCGTCCAATGCTGCGGTACAACTAAGAAAATAAACATCTGAATAATGCCAAAAATCAACCCGATCAAAGCACTGATATGCCAAATAAAGTTGATCTCACGTTGGCCAACTTTTAGGAACATATTGACCATTAAACGTCGATCGCTTTCCATCTTATTGACAATCATCTGACGCATATCGACCAAATCTTCGACATGGTAAGTCAGATCAGTCACCAACGATTGCATAATCTCTGGTAGCTCTTGATGCGCTTGGGCATAAATACGGCGCTTTAGAGCATAAGGCAGGTTGCCCCATAGCGCCCCTGAATGCTCGAGCATAATCTCGTCGATGAGCGGCTCAATATTTTTATCCACTGTATCAGTAATAAAAACAGCCATTTGCTCAGGTTCCATCGCTTGAACAAACTCGTCTAGTGAGCCAAGCTTTGAGAGCGTCTGATCAACGATAACCCCAGATATCTTGCCAGCTTTACGTGGGACAATACCTTGCCAGCCAATTCCAGGTAACCCAAAAAAAGGGAAATTAGGTATGCGAATACCCCAAAACTTAATGGGGTAAAACAGCATTTTCAATGCCATCCATACATGCAACCATGTGACAAATGCGGTCACTGGTGGAATGGTCAGCATGGCAAAAAATTCTGGATGCTCAGCGAGCGTCTGCCATATTGAGGTTGCGACCATGACTCTTTTTACCTCTGACGTAACGATTATCGTTAATCTGTTGTTTTTTGTTAGAGTTATTAAGAAACGCTTAGGGTCTGTTACACATTCAAGTATTAGGACTGCCAGTACCACATTTGAATGTGCAACAGATCCTGATAAAAATAGCGCTTTAATGACAATTAAACACTATAAAATAAATCGCCTGATTTTAGCATACTTGCCATTTATTAGCACATATCCACCCTAGTCAAGTTGTGACTAGAGATGACAATATCATCTGTCCAATTTGTGTCTGATACCAATTATCGAATGCATACAATGGCCTATGAGCAATGCTGTCACTAGCATGTAAGAAGCACATAAGAAATAAGTTGGCAAATTCAGCGTAACTTATTTCATTCTGTTATAATTTGTCCAATAGTGACAACGTCAATATATACTCCAACTTATGCTTAATTATTGTCAGACCACCTACACTATGTAATTGAAATTGTTGGTTTTATAATTTTTATATGACTGGCACTTGACCTAATGACTGGTAATATTATTCTCTTTATTAAAGTAATTCCTTCTTTATCCACTGCGCTCACTGGTACTAACTTTACATGAATAAATCGCTTATCCCAGATGCCGAAAATGTTAACCGCATTTTTACGCGCCGTATTCTCATTTTTGGTTTGTTAATTTTTTTGGGTATGTGTGTGTTATTACTGCGTTATGGATACCTGCAAGTGTATGCGCATGACAAATACAAGACTCAGGCAGACAATAATCGTATCAAGCTCATATCTGCACCGCCAAGCCGTGGCTATATCTATGATCGTAATGGTATTTTGCTCGCTGACAATCAGCCTGTATTCACTGCCATGCTCAGCCCCGATGAAGTAGAAGACCCAGAGCGTACTTTAAACTTGCTTGCCCCTATTTTTGACTTAACGGATACTGATATTACTGATATTTTGGCGCGGTTGAGTAAAAGCAAAAATGATCCGGTGACCGTCAAGATTGATTTAACAGATAAGCAACTGGCACAGTTTAGTGAGCGTAAACCGTTTTTCCGTGGCGTTACCATTCAGAGTAAACTGACCCGCTCCTACCCCTACGATGAGCTATTCGCACACGTTATCGGCTATGTTGGGCGTATCAACGACAAAGAAACTAAGCGTATCGATAAAGATCGTTATGCTGGCACTGACCTTATAGGCAAAATTGGTATTGAAGACTTTTATGAAGATATCTTGCTTGGCCAACCGGGCTACCAATCGGTAGAAACCGATGTCCATGGTAATATTCTGCGTCAATTAGATACCAAGCCGCCAGTTTCTGGTAACGATATTACCTTGAGCTTAGATTATGGCTTACAAACGATCGCCCAGCAGCAGCTTGACGGTCGCCGCGGTGCCATTGTAGCGATAGATCCAGAAAACGGTGACGTACTCGCATTCGTGAGTAATCCAAGTTACGACCCCAACCCTTTTATTTCTGGCATTTCCTTTAAAGATTATGGGGCGCTACAAGATGATCTTGATCAGCCCCTCTATAATCGCGCTCTACAAGGTATGTACCCACCTGCCTCTACCATTAAACCATTTGAAGGTTTAGGTGCGCTACACTATGGATTGCGAGATTGGAATACGACTATCTATGATCCCGGTTATTTTAGCTTACCTGGTGACTCGCATCGTTTTCGTGATTGGAAACGTGGCGGTCATGGCTCGGTAGATTTAAAGAAATCTATCGTCATGTCAGTCGATACTTATTATTATAAACTCGCTTATGAGATGGGTATCCAGCGTTTACATGATTGGATGGTGCGCTTTGGTTTTGGTGAAGAGACGGGAATTGATTTGCCCAATGAGAAGTCTGGCATTATGCCCTCACCGAAGTGGAAAAAAGACACCTACGATAAAGGCTGGCTACCAGGTGAGACTATCTCTGTCAGTATTGGGCAAGGCTACTTTCTAGTCACACCACTACAGATTGCAAATGCGACCGCTATGACAGCTAACAAGGGCAATCACATAACGCCGCATTTGTTAAAAGACAGTGATGGTGCAGCAGAGGTCAACGTCATTACCAAGCCCGATGGTAAAATTGATTATAATGGCAAGCCCTCTGACTGGACGCGTATGCATGATGCGATGGAAGAAACGGTCAAATCTGGTACTGCTCGCGGTATTTACACGCCGCGCTACCGTATCGCTGGCAAGACTGGTACGGCACAGGTTAAATCTATCGCTCAAGGTAAACGCTACGATAAATCTGCGATAGACAAGCGCCATTGGGATCATGCTTGGTTTAATGGTTTTGCCCCTGTTGAAGACCCACAAATCGCTCTCGCTGTATTGGTTGAAAATGGTGGCGGCGGTAGCGCAGTAGCGGCTCCCATCGGACGTGCTCTATTCGATTATTGGGTATTACAGCGCAAAAGCGACCCCATCTTGCCACCAACTCCTGATGAGTTAAAAGCTATTAAACGCCAAAAGGCATTGGACAAAGCCGCTCGTGATGCCATCCGCGACCAAGAACAAGCACGGGCAGAAAAATTAAAAGAACAGACAGAAGCGGAAGCAGCAACCACTACAGCGACCGAATAAAGAATAACAATTATGAAAAAAACAACGACAAAAGCATCAGCATCGCGTAGCACCAAGCGTAATGCGACTCATAAAAAACCAGTTTCTGCTGGTAATGTGCGTATTATCGGCGGGCAGTTTAAACGTCGTAGCATAAATTTTATCGATGCTGATGGCTTGCGACCGACCCCAGATCGCTTGCGGGAGACGCTGTTTAACTGGCTACTTGCCGACATGCATGGCGCACGTGTACTAGATAGCTGTGCAGGTAGCGGGGTGTTGGGCTTTGAGGCGTTATCTCGCGGCGCGGCGCATTGCACCTTCATTGAAACCAATCAAGCCCAATACCAAATGCTACTGCAAAGCGCGCAGCAGTTGAACATCGATACTGATAGCTATCAAGTTTTTCACGGTAACGCTGAGCAGGTCTTATCTCAGAATAGTAATTTCAAGCATCCGTTCGATATCGTTTTTATTGACCCACCCTATGCAAAGGATTTATGGCAACCCATTTTAACTGCCTTAATTGAACAGTTATTAATTACGACAGAAACGCTGATTTATTTAGAAGCTGATAAAGATTTAAATAAACAATTAGCTGAATTGATCGAGTCTCTTAGCTTATTACCTGCAATGCAAGGCTTAAAAAGGTTTGAATGTCTCAAGCAGACCAAAGTCGGACAAGTTGTCGCTGGACTTTATCGTCTATCATCGTCATAATTGTCTGGTTAATAAAAACGATTAACAAATTTTACAAATGTTTAAAACCGCTAAAAAACTGGCCAACGCTGCAGTTTAATGTATATAAGGCGAAAATAAACCCCAATGCAGCTTGCAAGCGTAGGCGCTACTGCTTATAATGTGCAGTCTGTTTTTTGAGAGCCCCGTTCCCAGCTAAACTCTCAACGAATTCTAATTTTAAGGTTTTATCATGAAAACACTTAGTGCAAAACCAGCTGAAGTGACCCATGACTGGTATGTCGTAGATGCTGACGGCAAAACCCTTGGTCGCTTAGCCACTCAAATTGCTACTCGCTTACGTGGCAAGCATAAGACTTCTTATACTCCGCACGTAGATACTGGTGACTTTATTGTTGTCATCAACGCAGAAAAAATCGCGGTAACGGGTAAAAAAGCACAAGATAAAAAGTATTATCGTCACAGTGGCTACCCAGGCGGTATTAAAGAAACCAACTTTACAAAGCTGATTGCACATAAGCCTGAAGATGTTCTACACAAAGCAGTTAAGGGTATGCTTCCAAAAGGTCCTCTTGGCTATGCGATGATTAAGAAGCTAAAGCTATATGCAGGTACTGAACATCCACATACTGCACAGCAACCTAAAGAACTAGACATCTAAGGAGTCACTTATGGAACGCAATTACGGAACTGGTCGCCGCAAGACGTCTACTGCTCGTGTCTTTTTAGCGAAAGGTACTGGTAGCATTGTCGTTAACGGCAAGCCACTTGATGAATATTTTAGCCGTGAAACTTCACGTATGGTTGTTCGTCAGCCATTAGAGCTACTTGATTCTTCTAACGCATATGATTTTTTTATTACTGTTAAAGGTGGTGGTATTAGTGGTCAAGCGGGCGCTATTCGCCACGGTATCACTCGTGCACTAATCGAGCTTGACGATACTAACAAGCCTGCGCTAAAAGCAGCTGGCTTTGTTACTCGTGATTCACGTCAAGTTGAACGTAAGAAATTGGGCCTACGTAAAGCACGTAAACGTCCACAATTCTCAAAACGTTAATCAAAGCTATCTCTTATTTTCTTGCTGTTATTGTCTTTATCTCAGAGTTACAGTAACAGCAGCAAGTAAAAGAATAGATTTGCAAAACCTTATAAGCTGGTCACAGCTTATAAGGTTTTTTTATGCGTATTGGAAAAATCTGTTAAATATTTACCTTTCTATAAATGCGCTTTGATAAAACTAACTTGCAAACAGGCTACCGCTACCCCATCATAATAATAACTTTTCATCATTAGCCCCGATGCTATAAACCTGTGCTGCAAAAGGACACTATGAAAGCGCCCGAACAATACGATCCGAGTAAACCATCCTTAAAGAGTAGCACGCCGCCGCAGAGCATGCAGCAGTCTGCTAAATCGCCAGCAATACCTATTGGTACGCCAACAATTACGCAAACTCATAAACGTACTGCGCAAGCAGAAAAAAAGCCGTTTCAGTGGCAATTTTTATTGCCTAAATACTGGGGGATTTGGTTATTATTGGTTATTTTTTTACCGATGATATACCTACCGCTACGTTGGCAGTTTTGGTTGGGTCGTAAGCTCGGTATTTTGATTTATAAAATTGCAGGCTCGCGGCGACGTGATACGCTGATTAATCTAAAGCTGGCTTTTCCAGAGAAGCCGGAAGCCGAGCGTGAATTGATGGCCAAGCAAGTCTTCGTCAATCAAGGTATTGGTGTATTTGAAACCTTATGCGCTTGGTTTCGCCCTAATGTCTTTACCCGCACTGTCTCTATTTCGGGCTTACAGCATTTAGTTAATGCTCAAAATGAAAATCGTCCTGTTATTTTATTAGGCGCACATTATACGATGCTCGACTTAGGTGGCTTGTTTTGTGCCCAATTTTTTCCCTTAGACTGTATGTATCGTACACAAAACAATCCTCTACTCGATTGGTTTATTTATAATGGTCGTACCAATATTTTTGGCAAGCAAATCTCCAGTCGTGATATGCGCAGTTTAGTCAGCTCTATCAAAGCTGGACATGTGATTTGGTACTCTCCCGATCAAGACTACGGTCTTAAGCAAGGCGTGATGGCACCATTTTTTGGCGTGCCAGCAGCCACTATCACGGCTTCGCGGCGTATGGCCAAGTTAGGCGACAAGCAGCATCCACCAGCGCTAATGGCACTGCATACCTATCGGCAAACGCCAGATAATCTACCAAGCGGTAAAAGGCCACATTATCATCTCACGATTACACCAGAACTGGATAACTATCCAAGTAATGATGAGGTCGCTGATGCTACACGCGTCAATGAAGTGCTAGAAGGATTGGTTCGTATTGATCCAACTCAGTGGATGTGGTTTCACCGTCGCTTTAAAAATAGCCCTGAAGGTCGTACCGATATCTATAAGTAGGCTTTTATTCCTAAGAAAATGACTGGGAAAATTTGCTATACTTTGCCCCATTAAATCGAGTCGTTTACTCAAGTGATTGATATCATATTAACGATAATCGAATAAACCAAAAATTAAACCAACAACGGATTTTTCATGAGCAATCAAACTGACGCACCTATAGATATACCTAAAAAAGAAACCAAACGTATTCTAACGGGCATTAAACCAACGGGCATTCCACACTTGGGTAATTACGTTGGTGCGATTCGTCCAGCAATTGAATCCATTCAAAATAGTGATCATGAAGCATTTTTCTTTTTGGCAGATTATCATGGTATTATCGGCTGTTATGACCCTGCTATCATTCATGAGTCAACCAAAGTAATTGCTGCGACTTGGATTGCCTGTGGTCTTGATCCAGAGCGTGTGACCTTCTATCGTCAATCAGATGTACCTGAAATCTCAGAGCTTGCTTGGATTTTAAACTGCTCTTGTGCCAAAGGTCTGATGAACCGTGCACATGCTTATAAGGCTGCCGTCGATATCAATACAGAAAAGGCAGACGTCGATCCAGATCAAGGGGTTACGATGGGCCTGTTTGGTTATCCCGTCCTTATGGCAGCAGATATCTTGATGTTTAATGCTACCCATGTGCCAGTAGGTCGCGACCAAGTACAACATATTGAGATGGCGCGAGATATTGCCGGTACCTTTAACCATCGCTATAAAACCCTCTTTACGCTACCCTCAGCGGTCGTTGATGAAGACATCCCGCTACTAACAGGGCTTGATGGTCGCAAAATGAGTAAGAGCTATAGCAATACTATTCCTCTATTTGGTGAACCTAATCCGCAAGTCAGTCCTGAAAAGCAGATGCATAAAGCTATTATGAAAATTGTGACCAACTCACAGCTTCCTTCCGAGCCAAAAGATCCTGATGACTCTGCTATCTTTGAGATTTACAAAGCCTTTGCTACTTCTGAAGAGATTGCTGATATGCGTGCGCAGTATGCCGCAGGTATCGGCTGGGGTGATGCCAAGCAAGTGTTGTTTGACAAAATTAATAACGAGATTGCGCCATTCCGTGCTCGTTATGAAGAACTAATGGCCAATCCAAAAGAGTTGGAAGAAATCTTACAAATGGGCGCAGACAAAGCTCGTCGCCATAGCCGTAAACAACTAGACAAAACTCGCCGTGCCATTGGTATCCGTCCGCTTGCCAAACTTAAATAGTGGCTTAATATAAACAATTATTTTGTATGAATAGTCATATGGCTCAAACAACCATTTGATTATCATAACTTGTCGTAATCAGGGCGGATATTAAACGTGCAGACTGAGCTAGAAAACAAACAATCGGCTTTGCCAAAAGCTGTCTTGTCTGCAGCCGTGAATCGAGCCTCTGAGTCATTATCTGATGACAACGAACATGATGGCTCAGTTATCCACGACATGTCTCTGCGCATTTATCAGACACCAGTGCAGCAGCTGCCTGAAGATCTCTATGTGCCACCGCAAGCGTTTGCTATTTGGCTAGAACAGTTTGCTGGGCCATTAGATTTTTTATTATATCTGGTCAAAAAAAACAACGTCGACTTGACGCAAATGCCGATATTGCCTATCACAGAGCAGTACTTGGCTTATATTAGTGAGTTGGATACAGAGCATTTTGAGTTAGCGGGTGACTATCTACTGATGGCCTCGACATTGATTGCGATCAAAACGGAGCTGCTACTACCTTCGTCTGAAACACCTAGCGATGAGCGTGATCCAAAAGCAGAGCTGATTGAGCGTTTGGAAGAGTATGCGCAAATAAAAGCAGCCAGCCAGCGCTTGGACAATCTAGTCCGTCTTGAACGCGATGTGTTTTTAGCGATGGTGAGTATGCCTAGCCAAGACATTATGAATGCTGAATTACCGAACTACTCACCTACCTTATTAATCGATAGCTTGTTTAAAATGCAGCTACAGCCAGACTATCAAATGCATACCATCAAGATCGATGCGGTACCACTTGCTGACCGTATTGCCAGTATTAGTAGGCAATTAAGCACTGATGGCATGCGCTCCTTTTATGAGCTACTAGATAAAGCGCAAGGTAAGATAGGTGTGGTAGTCAGCTTTGTTGCGGTGTTAGAGTTGATGAAGCGTCAGCTGGTTGGTGTGGTAAATGCTGATTCAAATATAGATACTACTGTAGCAAATACTGCTGATGTTAATCATTCTGCAATAGACAATCAAATCGGGCAGTTAACATTACAGTGGCTAGCTTAATCGTTTTTTACTTATTTATTTACACAGCATAATTAAAAAAGAGCCGTTTTCTAATGACAGATATTGACGATACAAAGCACAGTGCTAAAGGACAAAAACCGGTATCGGCAATGTTACCTTCTTCTGTTGAAGAGCATCATCATTATCTTGAAGATTTGAGCAAACATATTGAAGTACTGTTGCATGCGTCAGAAGCACCACTCACTGCGAACGCCATCAAGAAGCATTTATCTTTATCTAATAAAGAGTTAAAGCAAGCTTTAGAGTTATTACAGCTACGCTTGGACGCTGGTGTTCTAAGATTGCATGAGACTGCCAGCGGTTATCGCCTACAAATAGCGGATAGTTATAGTGCGTTGATACAACGCGTTTTTCCTCAACGTCAAGAACGCCTGAGCCAAGCATTGCTTGAGACTCTGAGCGTCATTGCCTACAAACAACCTGTGACACGCAGTGACATCGAATATGTGCGCGGTGTGACCCTATCTAGCAATATATTGCGTCAGTTGTTTGACAAAGGCTGGATAAAGGAAGATGGCTATAAAGAAACGTTGGGTCGTCCAGCCTTGTTGCATACTACAGCGCAATTCTTAGATGCATTCGGACTGACTAATTTAGACGAGTTGCCACCAATGTCGGATATATCAGCTATTGGTGGCGAATCTTGAGTTCTAATTAGTATAATGGCAAATATTATGCTTGAATTGAGCTGTCTATTTTAGCAAATACCGTATTTATTGCCTGAACCGTTTTTTCGATTTCGGCTTCGGTAAGTGTTGGGTGTACCAAGAACATTAAGCTAGTCTCTCCAAGCTCCTTTGCAATAGGCAATCTAGTCTCAGGACGCAGCCCTGTGCCATCAAATGCTTTTTCTAAATAGACTTCAGACGCAGATCCAGAAAAACAAGGCACTTCTAGCTGACTGATTTCTTCAATGATACGGTCACGCGACCAGCCATCAGGCAGATTATCAGCATTCACATAAACATATAACTTGTAGTATGCATGCTTAGAATCTGCAAACTCTGGTGTTTCTTCTAACTTTGGCGCATTCAAATAACCTTTATCTTCCCATTGGGTACACGCTTGTAAGATTGCTTGCGCATTAGCAGTACGCTTAGCCGTCCAGTCAGACATCCTTTCAAGCTGAATACGTCCTATGACCGCTTGCATCTCAGTCATCCGCCAGTTAGTACCGAAGCTCTCATGTAACCAACGATAGCCAGGTGGGTGCTCTTTTTCATATACAGCAGCGTAGCTTTTGCCATGATCTTTATATGCCCACATCTTACGCCATAGATTTTCGTCATTAGTAGTGACCATCCCGCCTTCGCCACCAGTTGTCATAATCTTATCTTGACAGAAGCTCCATGCGCCAATGTGACCAATACTACCAACACTACGGCCTTTATAATGAGCACCATGCGCTTGTGCACAGTCTTCAATCACATATAGGTTATGCTTGTCTGCAAGCGCCATCATGCCATCCATATCGCATGGCCAGCCGGCTAGATGCACGCACACGATACCTTTGGTTTTGTCTGTTATAACCGCAGCAATCGTTTCTGAGGCAATGTTACCAGTAGACTCATCAACATCCGCAAACACAGGCGTAGCGCCCGCATTTACTACACTAGAAATACTAGCAATAAAAGTACGCGGAGTAACAATAACTTCATCACCTACGCCGATTTCTAGCGCTTGCAAAGCCACATCCAATGCTAAAGTACCATTGCCCAACGCTATAGCATACTTACTATCTGACCAATCAGCGAATTCCTGCTCAAATTGACGACACTCTTGTCCTGTCCAGTAGTTTACTTTATTAGACAGTAGCACTTTACTGACAGCATCAGCCTCTTCTTGCGTAAAGCTTGGCCAAGGTGAAAAAGGTGAATTTAACATATAGCTTCCTCATTGTAGTATTGAAAATTAATAATTTTTGATTTTATTCTATCTTTGTTATTTTATATGCAGTGTGCGAGAAATAGTAATTGTTAAAAATCCTTCAAGAGTATTGTTAATATCGAAACAACAATGACGTTCAATTAATAACACACCCTATTGTATAACATCATCTAAGAAGCTCGAGGGATAAACTATACTATGTTTTAATGACACAAAAGAAAAGCGATCTTCAATATCATCAATCTCACTCTCAAGCTTTGAAAACTGTAAAAACCAATCTTCGAGATAAAAAATATAATTAAATATTTTTTTACTCATAGCCATATCTATATTGTTATTGTTCAACAAAAAATTAAGTTCTTCATAAATCTTTTCATTCGCATGAAAAATGTGCAAAGCCTGATGATAGGTCAAGCCCTGTTGGTAGACCTTATAAGCCGCTTCAGAGCGTTTGATATTATTAATAAGCGCATTGTGTATAAGAATCATGATATTTCCAAGTGTTGATATATAAATAATTTAGTGGGATTTTTCTATATATTCTTTAATCCGAATATAATACAAACTTCTAGCCATATCAAACATTAAATTAACTAAGCTAACTAAAATCAGAGCAAATACATATTAAATGCTCTAACAATGACTATTGAATTATAAAATATTGAGAAAATTTTCAATACTCAGTCTATCCACACAAAAACTAGATAAGTCAGCCATTTTTGTTAAAGTGCTGTTTACAAAGTTCTATCCAATTTTTAATATAGCAAAAACCTGAAGTAACATTTCTTATAGCAAATTTTTATTTCTTCCGAAATGCGTATCTAGATAAATAAATTAAATGATAAATCACAGCGTAACCAATACATAGTATTGCAACATCTTGAAGCAAACTTACCAATACTTTTGCAGCGAAAGTATATGGACTACTAGTTAATGACGGATACCATCTTAAAAAAGTATCCATATTCCATAGTATTGACAAAATGGCAATGGAATTAACTATTAATAGGCTATGCTTTCTTGCTAATACTGGCTTTGTTACACTATCTTCTGCTTGTCTATCTAAGACTTGATTACTGCTCTTCAATCCATGATTACTACGCTGCCAAGACTTAAATTTTACTAAAGCAAACCAAAACAGTGCCAATAACCCTGCCATCGAACTTAAGTACTGCAACAGCCGAGAAATGGTTGTTCCTTTAAAAGGATAAAAATATAAAGGATACTGCAACCAATCTATACGCTGTGCAATAAATCCATCGGCATGAGTAATACCATCCCAAACTAGATGGGTAGCTGCACCTAAGATCAACCCAAATACTACGGTTGGCCAAAATGAGCTTAACAAATGGTTAGTACGCTTCTTTAGTCCTGCAAAAGACCAATATCTAGGAGTATAACCAGTAATTTGTCGTTCCCTACTAGATAAATTCGTCCCTAGCTCTTCATATCTTTGCTCATAAGGATTTTCTCTAAACCCTTTTATAAACGGTTCAATAAGTGCAAAAGCAGCAGGTTTCAATAACCAATACCATAGTGCAAATACCAATAAGCCCCATGGTAAACAATACGTAAGTAAACCTGCCCACTCATGGGATTGACGAGAAAACGAGTCAGGAATATTCAAATAATAATGTAAATCTGGCATCATGGTGCCAATGAGTAATGCCTCAAATTGCAACCAACGTCTAATAGGATAAAACGGCAATGCTGCTGCCATATGAGCTGGTGTAAAAGCCATTTGTAATCTACTCTATTATTTGTGTTAAACGAAAAGTCAAAAATCTTGTACTTAATCGATTAACATTCTAGCTGAATCATATACAACTAGAGATTATACAAACCAAAACTATTACTCTACTTATCGTAATTGCTGACCAAAACTTCTGCGTCATAACGTAGCATGAGTAAATCACCTTCCCAATCACTAAAGTCTGTGACTTCTTTATTCAGTAGATATTCTTCAATCACCCATTTCGTATAGTTCGCACCTGACAAATAAGTCAAAGGATAACCACCACCAAATCTTGGATTAATTTCAATACCTTTCATAATATCTTTAGTTTTATGTAGAAATACTTGAATGGTTAAGCATCCTCTAGCGCCTTCTAATTTGGCAAGCTTCTTTGTAAACTCATCTACGATAATATTTTTCTTAGTAACGCCTTTGTTTACCTCGCCTGCCCTCACTAAGATACGCTTACGTGGAACCACACATTTCAAAGTAGAATTTTTATCATAATAACAATCTATGGTAAATTCGTCGTAGTCCTCATCCGAGATGTATTCCATATACATTAGTTTTTTATTATCGATATGCTCATCTTTTATATCGCTCGGTTCAAAAGCTGTAAATATGCCTTCACTTCGACTTCCATCGTATGGTTTTACGAATACAGGAAACTCAAGGTTATCTTGATCAAACTGTGTGGGCGTATCTATTCCATACTTTTCAAACAGCTCATTGGTTTTTCTTTTATCACGGCATTTCTTTATAAAGGAAGCATCACTAACCACTACTTGAATATCATTTTTTTCAAACTCTGAGATATTGGTACTAAGAATATTTAATTCAGTATCGATGGTCGGAATGATTAACTTTATGTCATTGTCTAAGCAATTTTTTAGCAATTGACTAATGTATTCTTCATCAGTCACTTTCGGTACAGAAAAAAACCCATCTGAAATATGGCAAGCTGGTGCTAACATTGGATTAAAATCAGCAGTAAAGACCTTTGCTTTCTCATCGATGTCAGTCAACTCCTTTTGGAAGGATTTAACGAGGGAAACTCTCTGTCCAGCAGAAGTTATCAAAATGTTCATTATCACTCTCCAGTATTGCCCTTAAATTTGCCCATGATCTTCTCACCATCAGCATTAATCCCATCTTTTATCAGTACTTTTTTTACTGTTTTGAATAGAATCTTGATATCTAGCCATAGGGATTGATTATCGACGTACCATGTATCAAGATTAAATTTCTCATCCCAAGAAATTGAATTGCGGCCATTGACTTGGGCAAAACCAGTAACGCCAGGGCGAACTAAGTGGCGACGGGCTTGCTCTTCACTATAAAGTGGCAAGTATTCCATTAGTAGAGGACGAGGGCCAACAAGGCTCATATCACCTTTTACTACGTTCCAGAGTTCAGGCAATTCATCCAAACTACTAGCGCGTAATTTTTTACCGAATGGTGTCAGTCTCTCGTTGCTAGGTAAAAGGTTACCGTCAGCGTCTTTAGCATCCTTCATAGAACGGAACTTAACCATCTCAAAAGGCTCACCATTAATACCGGGACGTATCTGTCGAAACAATACCGGCGAGCCGAGATTCTTCTTAACTTTATATGCTATAACCGCGTATACCGGAGATAAAACCACTAGCGCCGTAGTAGCGGCTGTAATATCAAAGATTCGCTTTATCATGTGTTGTTACTCCAGTTCCATTTCCGAAATCATATGGGCATTTACTTTATGCACATCGTACTTTTCTTCAGCTATTATGCGTGCACGTCGGCCCATCTGTGCAATCAATGCTGGCTGCTCAATAAAGCGTAGCATCGCTTGTGCTAAAGCATCTACGTCTTTGACAGGAACTAAGAAACCATTGTCACCATCTACAACTGTTTCACGACAGCCTGGTGCATCAGTAGTGATAATTGCACGTCCCATTGCCATCGCTTCTAGTACTGTACGTGGTGTACCTTCACGATAAGACGGCAACACATAGACTGAAGATGCTTGAATCGCTGGGCGTACATCGTTTAAGCGACCTAAGAAGTTAACCGTATCCGCTTTAATCCATTCATCTAATTCAGCTTGGGTAATGCTAGTTGGATTAGCATCAAGGCCTCCGACTAAATCAAACTGCACTTCAGGGTATAGCTTTTTAACTTGTTGAGCGGCCTGATTGTATTCTCGCACCCCTTTATCGCCTAATAATCGAGCAATCAATAAAAAGCGTAATGGCTTTTGCGTATCAAAAGGTACAACATCAAATTCCTCTACATCTACACCTGAGCCACTGACTACACATGTACGTGTTTTTGAAGACACAATATTCAACTGACGAAACAAAGCCTCGTCATCGTGATTTTGGAAGAATACCACTTGGCAATGACGCAACGCTGAACGGTATAAACCTTGAGCGACAGCACGTACGCGTTTGCGCTTATTATCATCCTCTCCGGTAAAAGCAAAGCCTAAACCTGTAATTAGAGCAAAACGCTTAGGCACACGAGCCAGCCAAGCTGCAAGCGTTCCGTAAATGACAGGCTTGATAGTGTATCCCATCATATAGTCTGGCTTGATTTTTCTCATCAAAGCATAGAGAGAAATCAAAGCTTGTGTATCTGCTACAGGGTTGATGCCTGTTCGTTGCATCGAAATACTATGAGGTATGACGCCCAATCGTGTTAGCTCTGTCATTACCACTTGATTATCTAATAGTTCTGGAGCAGCCACATGAACTTCTAACCCTCTCTCTAATAGCGCAACTATAAGGGGTTTGCGAAAACCAATTAAAGAACTGGCAAAACTAGCTACAAGTAAAAATTTCATAAATAACTCTATTAAAATATATTAGTGTTCGACAGAAAGCTCTTTCTCATTTTCATCTTGTGCTCTATAACCTAAATAAACCAAGATAACTGAATAAATAAACAGGTAATTAAGTACAAAGAAAGTTGAACTATTGGTAGATAAAGAAAATATTGCTGCAAGTGACATTACCGTAACAGCTTTGAATCTAGGATTATGTTTGGATGTCATCCATATTAAAGACAAGCAAAACAGAGCGAAAATAACAGTGCCAATAATTCCAAACTTTATCAAAGTTTCTATCAGTCCGTTGTGTGTGCCAAGCTCACGTCCACCACCTCTATCAAATTTAACACCATCAAAACCCAATCCTATTATAGGTTGACTTTGAAACCTTTCGAGCGCTAACTGCATTAATACATCACGCCCGTTATAACCAGTGTCCAATAGACGTGAATCAGACGAACTTGCTAAACCAGAAACATGACCAGCTACCCAATCTGCAATTTCGACCGAATAAATAGATATACCTAGTACTGTTGCTAGTAATAAAAACAACGTGAAAAAATTACTTCTCGGGAATTTTGTGACAAAGATATAAGACAACAAACTCAATATGAATGCTAACGTTGCACTTCTAGACGCAGTAATAACGGTGATTAAAGCTACTAACATTACTGCTAGAAATTTGTATTTCTTACGATCCAAACCCAATAAGATAAAAGGTAATAACATCACTGCCAGATGGCTGGTAATGTTTGGGTTCATAAATAACCCAGGTTGGCGAAAGTCAGACCAACGCGTAAAGCTTACAAGGAAAAAAGGGAGCAATATAAGTAAGATTTTAGATAGTGTTTTATATTGTTCCTTATGATAGAAAGACTTACCTTCAGCTAAAGCTATCTGAGATGTAAAAAATAAAAATAGGACCAAAGCTATAGACTGAACTATGATCAACATACTACCTTGGAAGATAATACTTTGTATAACGACAAAGAATACAAGAGAGAATATAGCAATCAAACTGAGACCATCCCTGATTCTGTGTAACTGCCATTTAGATTAAATGCTTGCTGATACGATCATCAAACATAATCATAAAG